>NZ_JAAKZY010000012.1 GCF_011045015.1 Streptomyces scabichelini
GTGGGCCGCGGCCGGGCTGGGCGGCGGTGGCCTGGTCGGGCTGGAGGAAGGCGGAGGCCGCGACGACTCCGGCCAGGGCGGTGGCTGTGGCGACCCAGTGGATCGGGCGGGTGTGCGTGTGGGCCAGTTCCGGGACGGCGGATTGCTGCACGAGAGATGTGTCTCCTGTGAGGGCTGTGCCGGTGGGGGTGGCCAGCATGGTGCCATACGTCACAGTGGCGGGGAACGGCGGGGTCCGGAGTTCTGTCGCGGTGTCAACAGAAAAGCGTCGTGGTGGAGTTCCTGAAGGGCTTGGGGAACTCCACCACGGTGCTTGTGCGTTGTATGCGGCACGGGGCCGCCTCAGCGGCCGGTGCCTGCGTCGGCGTTCGGACCGGAGTAGTCCTCGCCGTAGGCGCCCTTGGCGGGACGGCGGCGGCGCATGGGCGGTTCGACGCCGTCGGCGAGGCGTCGGGCGGTGAGCAGGAAGCCGGTGTGCCCGATCATGCGGTGGTCGGGGCGGACGGCGAGGCCTTCGATGTGCCAGTTGCGGATCATCGACTCCCAGGCGGTCGGCTCGTTGAAGCAGCCGATCTCTCGGATGGACTCGACGGTCCTGGCGAGCTGGGTGGTGGTCGCGACGTAGCAGCACACGATGCCGCCGGGGACGAGCGCCTTGGAGACGGCCTCCAGGCACTCCCAGGGGGCGAGCATGTCGAGGATGACGCGGTCGACGTCCGTGTCGCTGAGGTTGTCCTGGAGGTCGCCGACGGTGAGCTGCCAGGCGGGGTGCGGGCCGCCGAAGTAGCGCTCCACGTTCGCCTGGGCGATCTCGGCGAAGTCCTCGCGGCGTTCGTAGCTGTGCAGCATGCCGTGGTCGCCGATGGCGCGCAGCAGGAAGCTGCTGAGGGAGCCGGAGCCGACGCCGGCCTCCACGACGCGGGCGCCGGGGAAGATGTCGGCGAAGGACAGGATCTGCCCCGCGTCCTTGGGGTAGACCACGGCGGCGCCGCGGGGCATGGACAGGACGTAGTCGGGGAGCAGGGGACGCAGCGCTAGGTAGGCGACGTTCCCCGTGGTGCGGACAACGCTGCCCTCGGGGGCGCCGATCAGCTCGTCGTGCGGGAAGGAACCCTTGTGGGTGTGGAAGTTCTTCCCGGCTTCGAGCGTGAACGTGTAGTGGCGTCCCTTGGGGTCAGTGAGCTGGACCTGGTCCCCGACCTTGAAGGGCCCGCGTCGGCGGGCGGCACCGGTCGGTTCGGACATGTGACCAGCCTACCGGTCTGGGCGGGGGCCGCAGACCACGCGAGCGCTCAGCTGCCGGGCCTGGCCATGGCTTTCACGAAGGCGCGCTCCACGTCCGCTGCCGAGAGGACGCCGTAGATCTCGCCGGACTCCTCCACCACCAGGTACTCGGTGGCGGGGGTGGCCCGCAGGACGTCGAGGAGTTCCTCGCCGGCTAGCTCGGCGGAGACCCTCATGCCGTCCGTGAGTTCCTGGGCGAGGCCGCTGACCGCGACCCAGGGGCGGCGGTGTTCCGGTACGCCGACGATGGCGGCTTCGCGCACGAGTGAGAGAGGCTCTCCGTGGGCGTCGACCACGACCAGGGCGCGGGCACCGGCGTCGTTGGCGCGGCGCAGGGCTTCGGAGAGCGGGGTGTCGGTCTCCACGGGGACGGCGCGGCGGGTGAGGGAGCGGGCGCGCAGCTCCGGGAGGTGTTCCCTGAGGCGGGCCATGCGGAGGCTGTTCCCGGCGCCTGTCCAGATGATCGCCGCGAGGATCGCTGCGAGCAGGGCGTCCATGACGGTGTCCATGCCGCCGATGTCCTCGGCGTCGGCGCCGAGCGCGCCGGACTGGGTGAGCAGGGGCAGTCCGACGAGTACGGAGAGGGCGAGGGCGCGGCCCACCCAGGCGGCGGCGATGGTGCCGCTCATCGGCTTGCCGGTGATCTTCCAGACGACGGCCCGGAGCATGCGGCCACCGTCGAGGGGCAGCCCGGGGAGCAGGTTGAACGCGGCGACGATCAGGTTGGAGATCATCAGGCCGGCCAGCAGGACGCCGGGGACGGTGCCCGGTTCGACGGTCTGCAGGGCGAGGTAGAAGAGGCCGCCGAGGACGAGGGAGAGCAGCGGGCCGACGAAGGCGAGGACGAACTCGCGGCCCGGCGTCTCGGACTCCTTCTCGATCTCCGAGACGCCGCCGAAGAACTGCAGCTGGATGCGGCGCACCGGCAGCTTGAAGCGCAGGGCGGCGACCGTGTGGGCCAGTTCGTGGACGAGTACGGAGGCGTAGAAGGCGACGGCGAAGAAGAGGGACACGAGGTAGCGGACGCCGCCGAGTTCGGGCAGTACGCGGTCGAGCTGGCCGCCGAAGACCCAGGTGATGAGCGCTGCCACGAGGAACCAGCTGGGCGCCACGTACACGGGCACGCCGAACGGCCGTCCCATGAGCAGGCCGCCACCGGGCTCCTTGCCGCGCTTCGGCGGCCGGGTTCCCGAGCCGCGGCGACCGGCCGGGGTCGGCGCGTCCGGGCCACCGCCGCCGGGGCCGTCCGCGTCCTCACCGCGGAACGCCTCTCCCGGCCGGTCGCCGCGGGAGGGGGCCTGAGTCACGTCCGGCTGGTGCGCGGCTGCGGGAGGTTCCTGAGCGGGGGTGTCCGCCGGGCGGTGGGGTCCTTCGGCCGGGGCGTCCGCGGCCGATGACGCCGTGGCGTCCCCGGTCGCGCCGGGGCGGCGTGCGGATGCGGGCTGTTTTTCCCAGGCCACCGTGTCCGTCGGGCCGTTGGCGGTGGTGTCGTCGGTCGGCTCCGCGTCGGGGCGCGGGTGTGCGGTGGTGGCGTCCGGCACCGTGGAGTGCTCGGTCGCTTCGTCCGTACCGGATCGCGGCTGCCCGCTCCCGCCGCTCTCGTCCACGCTGTCCCCTCGTTCGACGCGTCTCCCGCTCGCGGTCATGCAGGGCGAGAGGTTCTGCCGTCGATGGTATGCGGCCGTCGCGGTGTGTTCCGCCCCGGCACCCCCTCTGTTTTCCGGGCCGTTGTGCAGGCCGCAGGTCACTGTGTGTCGCGATGTCAGTGGCGGGCCGTAAGGTCTGTCGTCATGGAAACCAGCACCGACGACGGCGTCGCGCAAGCCGACTCCGCCACCGGCACGGGCACGGGCACGGGCAGCGACGACGGCACGAGCACCGACAGCGACACCGAGCCGGCCGCCCCGGTAGCCGTGCCGCCGGCCTCGTTGTCCCCCTCGCGCGCCGGCGACTTCATGCAGTGCCCGCTGCTGTACCGGTTCCGGGTGATCGACAAGCTTCCCGAGAAGCCGAGCGAGGCGGCCACGCGCGGCACGCTGGTGCACGCGGTCCTGGAGCGGCTCTTCGACGCCCCGCCCACCGAGCGCACGGCGCCGCGCGCGAAGTCGCTGATCCCCGGCCAGTGGGACCGGCTGCGCACGGCGAAGCCGGAGCTGACCGAGTTGTTCGCCGACTCCGACGAGCAGACCGCGGGTGAGCGGCTGGCGCGCTGGCTGGCCGAGGCCGAGCAGCTGGTCGAGCGCTGGTTCACGCTGGAGGACCCGACCCGTCTCGAACCCGCCGAGCGCGAGCTGTTCGTGGAGGCCCGGCTCGAGTCGGGTCTGAAGCTGCGCGGCATCATCGACCGGGTCGATGTGGCGCCGACGGGCGAGGTGCGGATCGTCGACTACAAGACGGGCAAGGCGCCAAGACCGGAGTACGCCGAGGGCGCGCTGTTCCAGATGAAGTTTTACGCCCTGGTGGTGTGGCGTCTGAAGAAGGTCGTCCCGCGCCGCCTCCAGCTCGTCTACCTCGGCAGCGGCGACGTCCTGACGTACGACCCGGTGGTCGCCGACCTGGAGCGTGTCGAGCGCAAGCTGCACGCCCTTTGGGACGCGATCCGCCTCGCCACCGAGACGGGCGACTGGCGGCCGCGGCCCACCAAGCTGTGCGGCTGGTGCGACCACCAGGCGGTATGCCCGGAATTCGGCGGGACTCCCCCGCCGTATCCGCTACCCGTCAGGGCGCCCGAGTCGGGAGATGGCAAGCAGGGCAGAATGGGGCCGGACTAGCGAAGGAGACTTACGTGGCCATCCGTGTCCTACTGGTCGACGACCAGCCGCTGCTGCGAACCGGCTTCCGCATGATCCTGGAGGCGGAGCAGGACATCGCGGTCGTCGGCGAAGCCGGAGACGGCCTCCAGGCACTCGACCAAGTGCGCGCCCTGCAGCCCGATGTGGTCCTGATGGACATCCGCATGCCACGGATGGACGGTGTCGAGGCGACCCGGCAGATCACCGGCCCCGGCCGGGACGGACCGGCGAAGGTTCTGGTGCTGACCACCTTCGACCTCGACGAGTACGTGGTGGAGGCACTGCGTGCGGGCGCCAGCGGCTTTCTCCTCAAGGACGCCCCGGCCAACGAACTGGTGCAGGCGATCCGGGTGGTCGCCGCGGGCGAGGCGATGCTCGCGCCGAGCATCACGCGCCGGCTGCTCGACAAGTACGCGGGCCATCTGCCCTCGGGCGACGAGCCGGTGCCGGACACACTGCACACGCTGACCGAGCGTGAGGTCGAGGTGCTGAAGCTGGTGGCCCGCGGGTTGTCGAACGCGGAGATCGCGGCGGATCTCTTCGTCAGCGAGACCACGGTCAAGACGCACGTGGGCCACGTCCTCACCAAACTGGGCCTGCGCGACCGCGTGCAGGCCGCGGTGTACGCGTACGAGAGCGGTCTGGTGCGCCCCGGCGCGCAGTGACCGACTGCCCCTCCCTGCATATGGCGATGGCCGCACACCTTTCGAAGGGTGTGCGGCCATCGCCGTATGCGGGGGCCCGTTCAGTCCTTGCTGATCTCCCAGAACCGGAACACGGTCGACGCGTCGAGGCAGTACTCCAGGCCGTACACGTTGTCGCGGACGACCGCGTACTGCTTGGCCTGCCAGATCGGGATGACCGGGAGCTCCTCGGCGACGATGTCCTGGAGCTGCCCGTACGGCCGCTCGGTCGACGAGCGGTCGCTGAGGGCGGCGGTCTCGGGGATGAGCTGCCCGGTGACCGTCGTGTTCGTGTAGTTGTTGCCCAGGACGTTGCCCTTGCCGAAGAACGGGGCCGTGAAGTTGTCCGGATCCGGGTAGTCCGGCACCCAGCCCTTCACGTACACGCCGTACTTGCCGGCCTCGATGTCCTTCTCGTACTGGTCGTAGGCGACCGACTTCACGCTCGCGTCGAACAGGCCGCTGTCGTTGAGCTGCTTGGCGATCGCCTCGAACTCCTGGTCCGTGGACGGGCCGTAGCGGGTCGGCGTCGAGAAGAGGGTCAGCTTCACCTTGTCGGTGATGCCGTCGGCGAGCAGCACGTCCTCGGCCTCGGTGCGTGAGGGGCGCGCGCCGTAGGTGTCGAAGAAGGCCGTGTTGTGGGCCGTGATGCCGGCCGGGATGATCGAGTACAGCGGTGTCGCCGTCCGGTCGTAGACCTCCTCGACGAGGGCCTCACGGTCGAGCAGATAGGCGATGGCCTTGCGGACGCTCAGCTTGCCCGCCACCGGGTCCTGGGTGTTGAAGACCAGGTGCTGCACCTCGGCGCTGGAGCCTTCGACGACTTCGATGCCCTGACCGTTGGACGTGTCCTTCTCGATGTCCGCGATGTCCTGGGCGGCGAGGCCGCGGTAGGCGACGTCGACCTTGTTGCTGCGGAGGGCCGTCTTCAGCCGGGACCGGTCGCCGTGGAAGAACTTGAGGGTCACGCCGGAGTTCTGCACGTCGGCGTTGCCCCGGTAGTTCTCGTTGACCGAGAAGACGGCCTCGTCCTCGCCGAAGGAGTCCAGTCGGTACGGGCCGGATCCGACGGCCTTGCCGTCCTCGCGCAGCCCGTCCGCGGAGTACTCCCGGTGGTTCACGATCGAGCCGGCACCGGAGGCGATCTTGCTGGGGAAGGTGGCGTCGGGGACCTTGAGCTTGAAGACGACCGTCTTCTCGTCCGGGGCGTCCACCGTGTCCAGCATGGGGAACATGATCGCGGGGCCGTCGGCGTCGTCGATCTTCATCATGCGGTCGAAGGAGAACTTGACGTCCTTCGAGGTGAGTTCGTCACCGTTGCTGAACTTCAGACCGTCGCGCAGGGTGCACCGGTAGACCTTGGTCTGCGCGTCCGTGAAGGAGCACGACTTGGCGGCCTCCGGCTCGGGTTCCGTACCGCCCTTGGGGAAACTCAGCAGGGACTGGAAGACGTTGTTGAACAACAGCCAGGAACCCGGGTCGTAGCCCGACGCGGGATCGGTGGCCAGGACGTCGTCGGTCATCCCCATGACGACGGACGAGCCGGTGCCCCCCGATTCGCCCGTTTCCGAACCGCAGCCGGTCAGCAGGGCGGTAGCCAGCCCCGTCACCACGGGCAGAACCGCCCACTTGGTGCGCATATTCACGTACGTGTGCCTTGTCGTTGATCTCGAAGTCCGGTCAGCCGCTCACGCCGCAGTGGTCAACTGCCGACGCCGTGGCCGAGCTCCCACAACTGGAGGGTCGCGGAGGAGTTGAGGGTCCGCTCGGCGCCGGTGATGTCACTGCGTGCGGCGACGTACTGCTTGCCCTGCCACAGCGGCAGCAGGGGGACGTCCTCGGCGACGATGTTCTGGATCTCCTCGATGCTCTGCGAGGCGGTCAGCCGGTCGGCCTGACGGCGGGACTCCGGGATCAGCGTGTTGCGGATCTCGTTGTTCGTGTAGGGCGAGCCGATGGTGTTGTCCTTGTCGAGGAACGGCGCGAGGTAGTTGTCGGCATCAGGGAAGTCCGGGAACCAGCCCATGCCGAAGACCTCGTACTTGCCCTCGCGCTCATTCGGGCTGTACGTCGCCCACTTCTCGCCCTTGATGTCGACGTCGAACAGGCCGCTGCCGTTCAGCTGCTCCTTCAGCAGCTCGAACTCCTCTTTGGTGGCCGGCCCGTAGTGGTCGTTCGTGTAGTGCAGGGTCAGCTTCACCGGCGTGGTGACGTTCGCCTGGGACAGCAGAGCCTTGGCCTTGGCGGCGTCCGGCTCGCCGTACTTGTTGAAGAACGAGTTGGCGTGGCCCGTGACGGTGGCAGGCACCATGGAGTACAGCGGGTCGGCGCCGTCGCCGTACACCTCGGAGACGAGTTTGCCGCGGTTGATGACCTGCGCCATCGCCTGACGGACCGCCTTGGCCTTCACCGACGGGTCGTTGGTGTTGAAGCCCAGGTAGCGGATCTCCAGGCCGGGCTGCTCGATCAGGTCGATGTCCGTGGATGTGGCGTTCTGAAACTTCTTGATCTGCGCGGGCGACATGGTGCGGGTCATCACGCTGATGTCGCCCTTGTTGAGCGCGGTGCCCATGGCGTCGGCGTCGTCGAAGAAGCGCAGATCGACGCTTTCGTTCTTCACCGTCAAATGCCCCTTGTAATTGGGGTTCTTGGTGAAGACGGCGTCGACGATTTCGTCGTCCTTGACCTTGGCCTCAAGGGTGTACGGGCCTGAGCCGTCCACCGAGAAGCCGTCGCGCAGCTTGTTCTTGTCGTAGTCGTCGGGGTTGACGATGCCCGCGACCGGCGTCGACAGCTTGAACGGGAAGGTGGCGTCGGCGGTCTTGAGGTGGAAGATCACCTCGCGGTCGCCCTGCGTCTCGACGGTGTCGATGGTGGAGAGCAGCGCGAAGACACCGCTGTCGGCCTTGATGCGCAGCGCGCGGTCGATCGAGAACTTCACGTCGTCCGCGGTCACGGGGTCGCCGTTCGCGAACTTGAGGTCCTCGCGCAGGGTGCACGCGTACCGCTCGTTGCCGGTGTCGGTGAAGCCGCATTTCTCGGCGGCCTCCGGCAGGGGGTCGCCACCGCCGTCGGGCAGGGTCATCAGCGTCTGGACGGTCTGCCTCAGGACGTTCCAGGTGCCGACGTCGTACGCGAACGCCGGGTCCAGCGGCGCCGGTGCCTCCTTCGAGGCGGTGAACCGGTCGGTGGTGCCCACCACGATGGCGTCGTCGCCGTTGCTCCCGCTGCCGGACCCGCCGCAGGCGGCCAGGACCGGGGCGAGCAGGCAGATCACGCCGGGCAGCACCAAGGTCTTACGGTTCATGCTCGAAGTTCTCCAGAGCTGTCGATCTCGCGAACCGGCAGGCTGGGGTGTTGCAAGCGGGTCACGAGTGTTACGGCGAGGTTGACGTCCTGAGATTAGTCCGCACCAGCAGGACGTCTCGCCAATACCGGAGTTGACTGCCCATCACGCTGCGAAACCGGGCGTGGACACACCGAAAACCCGACAGTGGAAGGATTCGTGCACGGTTCCATCAAACGGGACACAAGGGCACGTCCCGTACCCGCGGTAAGGGGTCGGCGACACACCACGACCCCCATGCCGACGCCCCTGCGAGTGGTGAACCTCACACACTCAACTGGGTTAAGGGGCGCCGGAATTCAGCCACTCGGCGAAAATTGAATTACTCAAGTGGCATGTACATGCAGTTTATTCGGCATTCAACTTTTCGCCGAAGGTGAGCGCTCAGCGCATTCCCGTCATCAGACCCTCATCAGGCCCTCATTCGGCCCTCATCAGGCCGTCAGCAGCCCCCGCAGGAAAGGCAGGTCGACCTCTTCGAGCGAGGGCACCACGGTGCGCCGGGCGGCCGGGGTGATCGGCGCCACGGAGGGTACGGCCACCACATGGCAGCCCGCGGCCTCGGCGGCCGCGACACCCGTCGCGGTGTCCTCGATGACCACGCACCTGGCCGGATCCGCACCGAGGCCCCCGGCCGCGAGCAGATACGGGTCGGGATGCGGCTTGGTGCGCTCGACCTCGTCACCGGCGACGGTCAGGCCGAAGTTCCGCGGGCCGAGCGAGGTCAGTACGCGGTCGATGATGCGGCGGTGCGAGGCGGAGACCAGGGCCGTGGGGATCTCGTGCGCGGCGAGCTCGGCCAGGAGCCTCGCGGCGCCCGGCATCAGCGGCAGAGCACGGCTGATACGGTCCTCGAACCCGTCGTTCAGCAGCACCGTGAGCTCGGCCAGGGTGATGTCGGCTCCGGTGGCCTCGATGAGGAATCCCGCGCTGCGGGTCATGGGACCGCCGACCACGACATGACGCCAGGAGTCGTCGAGCCGGTGCCCGAGGCTCGCGAACACCTCGACCTCGGCGTCCCACCAGAAGCCCTCGGTGTCCACCAGGGTTCCGTCCATGTCGAGGAGCACGGCCTGGAGGGCGGAGCCTTCGGCCGTACGGGTACTGAGTGCGGGGACCGTACTGGTCATCCGGGCACACCTCCGAGAGGGACGAGAAGGCCGGCTCCCCTCAAGGAACCGGCCTGCGCTGGACCGACCAGTGTACGACTCTCGCCGCGGAAGTGCCGCGTTTAACCGACGTGTGCGAGGGCACACTCCAGACCCGCCGTGGGGCCATCTCAGCGTGCCCTCGCAGTCCTGTCGGCGTGCCCTCGCGAGCCCGCCTCAGCGTGCGTTGAAGTACTTCGCCTCGGGGTGGTGGATGACGATCGCGTCCGTGGACTGCTCGGGGTGGAGCTGGAACTCCTCGGACAGCTCGACGCCGATCCGCTCCGGCTCCAGCAGTTCGGCGATCTTGGCGCGGTCCTCCAGGTCCGGGCAGGCGCCGTAGCCGAGCGAGAAGCGGGCGCCGCGGTACTTCAGCGCGAACATGTCCTCGACCTCGGCCGGGTCCTCACCGGCGAAGCCGAGTTCGGAGCGCACGCGCGCGTGCCAGTACTCCGCCAGGGCCTCGGCCAACTGCACGGACAGGCCGTGCAGTTCGAGGTAGTCGCGGTAGGCGTTCGCCTCGAACAGCTTCGCCGTCTCCCCACCGATCCTGGAGCCGACGGTGACGACCTGCAGGCCGACGACGTCCGTCTCGCCGGACTCCTCCGGGCGGAAGAAGTCGGCCAGGCACAGCCGGCGGCCACGGCGCTGGCGCGGGAAGGTGAACCGGGTGCGCTCGTTGCCCCCCTCGTCCAGCAGGATCAGGTCGTCGTCCTTGGACACGCACGGGAAGTAGCCGTAGACCACGGCCGCTTCCAGCAGGTTGTCCCGCTGCAGCTGGTCCAGCCAGCCGCGCAGCCGGGGACGGCCCTCGGTCTCGACCAGTTCCTCGTACGTGGGCCCGTCGCCGGTGCGCGCCTGCTTCAGCCCCCACTGGCCCTTGAACAGCGCGCCCTCGTCCAGCCAGGAGGCGTACTCCTTGAGCTGGATGCCCTTGATGACGCGGGTGCCCCAGAACGGCGGCTCCGGGATGGGGTTGTCGATGGCCACGTCGGAGCGGACCGCGCCCTCCTCGGGGCGTTCCTCGACGACGGCCTGGGCGGTGGCCCTGACCCGGCGCTGCTTCAGCTCGGGCAGGGCCGCTCCCGGCACGCCCCGCTTGACGCCGATCAGCGCGTCCATCAGCCGCAGGCCCTCGAACGCGTCGCGGGCGTAGCGGACTTCGCCCTGGTAGATCTCGTGCAGGTCCTGCTCGACGTACGCCCGGGTCAGTGCCGCCCCGCCGAGGATGACCGGGTAGTCGGCGGCCATCTTGCGCTGGTTGAGCTCCTCCAGGTTCTCCTTCATGATCACTGTGGACTTGACCAGGAGGCCTGACATGCCGATGACATCGGCCTTGTGCTCCTCGGCGGCCTCCAGGATCGCGGAGACGGGCTGCTTGATGCCCAGGTTGACCACGTTGTAGCCGTTGTTGGACAGGATGATGTCGACCAGGTTCTTGCCGATGTCGTGCACGTCGCCGCGCACGGTGGCGAGCACGATGGTGCCCTTGCCGGCCTCGTCGCCCTCGACCTTCTCCATGTGCGGTTCGAGGTAGGCGACCGCGGTCTTCATCACCTCGGCGGACTGGAGCACGAACGGCAGCTGCATCTGGCCGGAGCCGAACAGCTCGCCGACCACCTTCATGCCGTCGAGGAGCGTCTCGTTGACGATGTCGAGGGCGGGGCGCTCCTGGAGAGCGTCGTCCAGATCCTGCTCGAGACCGTTCTTCTCGCCGTCGATGATGCGGCGCTTGAGGCGCTCGTCCAGCGGCAGTGCGGCCAGTTCCTCGGCGCGGCCCGCCTTCAGGGACTTGGTGGTGGCGCCCTCGAACAGGGCCATGAGCTTCTGGAGCGGGTCGTATCCCTCGGCGCGGCGGTCGTAGATCAGGTCGAGGGCCGTCTGGACCTCTTCCTCGGTGAAGCGGGCGATCGGGAGGATCTTCGACGCGTGGACGATCGCCGAGTCGAGGCCCGCCTTGACGCATTCGTCCAGGAAGACCGAGTTGAGCAGGACGCGGGCGGCCGGGTTCAGGCCGAAGGAGATGTTCGACAGGCCCAGCGTGGTCTGCACATCCGGGTGGCGGCGCTTGAGTTGGCGGATCGCCTCGATGGTGGCGATGCCGTCCTTGCGGGACTCCTCCTGGCCGGTGCAGATGGTGAAGGTCAGGGTGTCGATGAGGATGTCCGACTCGTGGATGCCCCAGTTGCCGGTCAGGTCGTCGATCAGCCGCTCGGCGATCGCGACCTTGTGCTCCGGGGTACGGGCCTGGCCCTCCTCGTCGATGGTCAGCGCGATCAGCGCGGCGCCGTGCTCCTGCGCGAGCTTGGTGACCTTCGCGAACCGGGACTCGGGGCCGTCGCCGTCCTCGTAGTTGACCGAGTTGATGACCGCGCGGCCGCCGAGCTTCTCCAACCCGGCCCGGATCACGTCGACTTCGGTGGAGTCCAGGACGATCGGCAGCGTGGAGGCGGTGGCGAAGCGGCCGGCCAGCTCCTCCATGTCGGCGACGCCGTCACGGCCCACGTAGTCCACGCACAGGTCGAGCATGTGCGCGCCCTCGCGGATCTGCTCGCGGGCAATCTCCACGCAGTCGTCCCAGCGGCCCTCCAGCATGGCCTCGCGGAACTTCTTGCTGCCGTTGGCGTTGGTGCGCTCGCCGATCGCCATGTACGCGGTGTCCTGGCGGAACGGCACGGTCTGGTAGAGGGAGGCGGCGCCGGGCTCGGGCTGCGGGTGGCGCTCGGCCGGGGCCAGATCGCGTACACGCTCGACGACCTGGCGCAGGTGCTCGGGCGTCGAGCCGCAGCAGCCGCCGACCAGGGAGAGGCCGTAATCGCGTACGAAGTTCTCCTGGGCGTCGGCCATCTCGGGCGGTGTCAGCGGGAAGTACGCGCCGTCCTTCGTGAGGATGGGCAGCCCGGCGTTCGGCATGCACATCAGCGGCGTACGCGAGTGGCGGGCCAGATAGCGCAGGTGCTCACTCATCTCGGCCGGGCCGGTCGAGCAGTTCAGGCCGATCAGGTCGATGCCGAGCGGCTCCAGGGCGGTCAGCGCCGCACCGATCTCCGAACCGAGCAGCATGACGCCCGTGGTCTCGAAGGCGAGCGAGCAGATCAGCGGCACGTCCACGCCCACGGCATCCATCGCGCGGCGCGCACCGATCAGGCTCGACTTGGTCTGCAGCAGGTCCTGCGTGGTCTCCACGATCAGGGCGTCCGCGCCACCGGCGAGCAGGCCCTCGGCGTTCTGCTGGTAGCCGTCACGCAGTACGTCGTACGCGGTGTGGCCGAGCGACGGCAGCTTGGTGCCCGGGCCGATCGAGCCGAGGACCCAGCGCTGGCGACCGTCCTTGGCGCCGAACTCGTCGGCGACCTCGCGGGCGATCCGGGCGCCCGCCTCGGACAGCTCGAAGATCCGGTCGGCGATGTCGTACTCGCCGGCAGCTGAGTGGTTCGAACCGAAGGTGTTCGTCTCGACGCAGTCGACGCCGACGGAGAAGTACTCCTCGTGGACGGAACGCACGATGTCGGGGCGCGTGACGTTCAGGATCTCGTTGCAGCCCTCGAGGTTCTCGAAGTCCTCGAGCGTCGGGTCCTGGGCCTGGAGCATCGTGCCCATGGCGCCGTCGGCCACCACCACGCGGGTGGCGAGCGCCTCGCGCAAGGCGGTGATACGGGTCCGGCTGTCAGCGGAAGGGGTTGGCGACGAGGCCATGAATGGGCTCCCTGTGGTGCGACGGCTGTCGGCTATGCGGCTTCCCGGCGGAAGGCGCACCAAGCCAGAGTAGCCGGGGGCAGGGCCATACGTTCAGGAGGTCCACGGGACGGACGTGCGTGATCAGCATGCTGGACGTGGCGCCAGGGGGTATCCGGCCGAAACCTGTGGCGACATGTGATGGCCATCCATTAGCGAGAGGTCGGCAACGACCGATAGTGTTCAGCATTGTCGAACGGCGGCACAGAAGACCGCGTACGGCAGTCGAAGGGGACGGAGGCAGGACTGCGATGGCACGGAACATCCAGTCGCTCGAACGGGCGGCCGCGATGCTGCGGCTCCTCGCGGGCGGTGAGCGGCGGCTCGGCCTGTCGGACATCGCCTCCTCGCTCGGTCTCGCCAAGGGCACGGCCCACGGCATACTCCGCACGCTCCAGCAGGAGGGCTTCGTCGAGCAGGACGCCGCATCCGGCCGCTATCAGCTGGGCGCGGAGCTGCTGCGGCTCGGCACCACGTATCTGGACGTCCACGAACTGCGCGCGCGTGCCCTCGTCTGGACCGACGACCTGGCCCGCTCCAGCGGCGAGAGCGTCTACCTCGGCGTCCTGCACCAGCACGGCGTGCTGATCGTGCACCACGTCTTCCGCCCCGACGACAGCCGTCAGGTCCTGGAGGTGGGGGCCATGCAGCCGCTGCACTCCACGGCCCTCGGCAAGGTGCTGTCGGCGTTCGACCCGGTGGCGCACAGCGAGGTCGTGGAGGGCGAGCGCAAGGAGTTCACGGCGCGCACGATATGCGAGCTGGACGCCTTCGAGGAGGTCCTCGACCTCACGCGCGCGCGTGGGTACGGGGCCGATGTGGAGGAGACCTGGGAGGGCGTCGCGTCCGTCGCCGCGCCCATCCACGACCGGCGGCGGATGCCGGTCGGCGCGGTGGGCGTCACCGGGGCCGTGGAGCGGATCTGTGTGAACGGGGAGCTGCGCCCCGAGCTGATCGCGGCGGTGCGCGACTGCGCGCGAGCCGTGTCGCGGGACCTGGGCGCCGCGCGGTTCTGAGAATCCGCAGGAGAGAGGGCCGGGGCATCGTCGATGCCCCGGCCCTCTTTCGATCAGTAACGATCGTGTTTTCGCCACCAGGAGTCTTGACGTGCTGCTGAGACCAGGACAAGACTCCCGTCCATCGGTCGGCATTGTCGAACACCTACCGGCAATACGCGCTAGAGTGTGACAACGCCAAGGGCCGGTCTCGCTCTCATCCTTGAGAGCACGGACCACCGGAGGGACCCGGGGTTCGGTTTTTTCCCTGGACGAAGGACAAAGGAGTCGCGGGTGTCCAGCTCCGACATCTTCATCGGCGAGACCATCGGTACCGCCATACTCATCCTGCTCGGCGGCGGTGTCTGCGCCGCCGTGACGCTGAAGGCCTCCAAGGCGCGTAACGCCGGATGGCTCGCCATCGCCTTCGGGTGGGGCTTCGCGGTACTCACCGCCGTCTACATCTCGGCGCCCCTCTCCGGTGCGCACCTCAACCCGGCCGTCACCGTCGGTATCGCCATCAAGGACGGTGAGTGGGGCGACGTTCCCACCTACTTCGCGGGCCAGATACTGGGCGCCATGATCGGTGCCGCTCTGGTCTGGGTGGCGTACCAGGGACAGTTCCTGGCGCACCTCACCGACCGCGAGATCGTCGGCGGTCCCGGCGCACAGGACACCAAGTCCGTCGAGGCGCAGGAGGCCCAGGCCGGCCCCGTGCTCGGCATCTTCTCCACCGGCCCCGAGATCCGGAACGTGGCGCAGAACCTCGCCACGGAGATCATCGGCACCTTCGTGCTGGTGCTCGCGGTCCTCACGCAGGGCCTGAACAGCGAGGGCGACGGCCTCGGCCCGGTGGGCGGGCTCATGACCGCGCTCGTCGTCGTCAGCATCGGCCTCTCGCTGGGCGGTCCGACGGGGTATGCGATCAACCCGGCCCGTGACCTCGGCCCACGTATCGTCCACGCCCTGCTGCCCCTGCCCAACAAGGGCGGTTCCGACTGGGGCTACGCCTGGATTCCGGTCGTCGGCCCGCTGGCCGGCGCAGCGATCGCCGCAGGCATCTACAACGTCGCTTTCGCTTAGAGCTCTGCTTGGAGCCGAACGTCCGCCCAGCGCCGTACGTTCACTTGTAACCGCGAGCAAGCCGAGACCCAGCGCCGTAAGCCAGCCCCTTTGACCACGGAATGACCACGGACTTTCAGGAGCACACCGTGACCGACGCCCACACCGCAGGCCCCTTCATCGCCGCCATCGACCAGGGCACCACCTCCAGCCGCTGCATCGTCTTCGACCGCGACGGCCGCATCGTCTCCGTCGACCAGAAGGAGCACGAGCAGATCTTCCCCAAGCCGGGCTGGGTCGAGCACAACGCCGCCGAGATCTGGACCAATGTCCAGGAGGTCGTGGCCAGTGCCATCGAGAAGGCCGGCATCACCCGTGACGACATCAAGGCCATCGGCATCACCAACCAGCGCGAGACCACGCTGCTCTGGGACAAGAACACCGGTGAGCCCGTCCACAACGCCATCGTCTGGCAGGACACCCGTACCGACGCCCTCTGCCGGGAACTCGGCCGCAACGTCGGCCAGGACCGCTTCCGCCGCGAGACCGGTCTGCCGCTCGCGTCGTACTTCGCCGGTCCGAAGGCACGCTGGCTGCTCGACAACGTAGAGGGCCTGCGCGAGCGCGCCGAAGCCGGCGACATCCTCTTCGGCACCATGGACTCCTGGGTCATCTGGAACCTGACCGGCGGTGTCGACGGCGGCCACCACGTCACCGACGTCACCAACGCCTCCCGCACCCTCCTCATGAACCTGCACACGATGCAGTGGGACGAGAAGATCGCCGAGTCCATCGGCGTCCCGCTGGCGATGCTGCCGGAGATCCGCTCCTCCGCCGAGGTGTACGGCGAGATCACCGGCGGCAAGCTGGGCGACCTGCTCGGCGGCATCCCGGTCGCGTCCGCGCTCGGCGACCAGCAGGCGGCCCTGTTCGGCCAGACCTGCTTCTCCGAGGGCGAGGCCAAGTCGACGTACGGCACCGGCACCTTCATGGTGATGAACACCGGTGACAAGATCATCAACTCGTACAGCGGGCTGCTGACGACCGTCGGCTACCAGATCGGCGACCAGAAGCCGGTCTACGCCCTGGAGGGCTCGATCGCCGTCACGGGCGCGCTGGTGCAGTGGATGCGCGACCAGATGGGCCTGATCTCCACCGCCGCCGAGATCGAGACGCTCGCGCTCTCGGTGGAGGACAACGGCGGGGCCTACTTCGTACCGGCCTTCTCCGGCCTGTTCGCCCCGTACTGGCGCTCCGACGCCCGCGGTGTGATCGCCGGCCTGACCCGGTACGTCACCAAGGCGCACGTCGCGCGCGCCGTTCTGGAGGCCACCGCCTGGCAGACGCGGGAGATCGCGGACGCCATGGTCAAGGACTCCGGTGTCGAACTGGCCGCGGTCAAGGTCGACGGCGGCATGACCTCCAACAACCTGCTGATGCAGACCCTCTCGGACTTCCTGGACGCCCCCGTGGTGCGCCCGATGGTCGCCGAGACCACCTGCCTCGGTGCCGCCTACGCCGCCGGTCTCGCCGTCGGCTTCTGGAACAGCACCGACGACCTGCGCGCCAACTGGCGCCGGGCCGCCGAGTGGACCCCCAACATGGCCGCGGACAAGCGCGACCGCGAGTACAAGAGCTGGCTCAAGGCCGTTGAGCGGACCATGGGCTGGCTCGAAGACGAAGCTGACGAGGAGTAAGAATCCGCATGACCAGTCAGTCCACCCTGCAGTCCGTGCCTGCCCTCGGTGCGCGCCCGGCCTCCGGTTTCACGCCGAGCCGCGCCGAGGCCCGGGAGCGGCTCTCCAAGGCGACGTACGACCTTCTCGTCATCGGCGGCGGCATCCTGGGCATCTCCACCGCCTGGCATGCCGCGCAGTCCGGGCTGCGGGTGGCTCTGGTCGACGCCGGCGACTTCGCCGGTGCCACCTCCTCCGCCTCCTCCAAGCTTCTCCACGGCGGTCTGCGCTATCTGCAGACCGGCGCGGTGAAGCTGGTCGCGGAGAACCACTTCGAGCGCCGTGCGGTCTCCCGTCAGGTGGCTCCGCACCTGGCGAATCCGCTCACGTTCTACCTCCCCGTGTACAAGGGCGGGCCGCACGGCGCGGCGAAGCTCGGAGCCGGTGTGTTCGCGTACTCGGCGCTGTCGGCCTTCGGTGACGGTGTGGGCCATCTGCTGAGCCCGTCGAAGGCGGCGCAGGACGTGCCCGAGCTGCGTACGGACAATCTCAAGGCCGTGGCCGTGTACGGCGACGACCAGATGAACGACTCCCGGATGGCCCTGATGACGGTCCGCGCGGCCGTCGAGTCGGGTGCCGTCGTACTGAACCACGCCGAGGTCACAGGCCTGCGCTTCACCAACGGCCGGGTGACCGGTGCCGAGCTGCGCGACCGCCTCGACGGCAGCGAGTTCGGGGTGTCGGCACGCCTTGTGCTCAACGCGACCGGGCCGTGGGTCGACCACCTGCGCCGGATGGAGAACCCGGACGCGGCGCCTTCCATACGCCTGTCGAAGGGCGCGCACCTCGTCCTGAAGCGGACGTCGCCGTGGAAGGCCGCGCTCGCCACTCCGATCGACAAGTACCGCATCACCTTCGCCCTCCCCTGGGAGGACATGCTGCTGCTCGGCACGACCGACGAGGCGTACGAGGGCGATCCGGCGGACGTCGCGGTCACCGAGAAGGACATCGCGCAGATCCTGGACGAGGCCGCGTTCTCGATCCGCGACCAGCAGCTGTCCCGTGACCTGATCACGTACTCCTTCGCGGGTCTGCGCGTCCTGCCCGGCGGGCCGGGCGACACCTCGAAGGCCAAGCGGGAGACCGTCGTCACGGAAGGCCGGGGCGGCATGCTGTCCGTCGCGGGCGGCAAGTGGACGACGTTCCGCCACATCGGCCGTACGGTCATGAAGAAGCTGGAGTCGCTGCCGGGCCGTCCGCTCGGCGAGGACTTCGAGCCGATCTCCGAGCTGCCCAAGAAGCTGCCGCTGCCCGGCGTCGCCAACCCGCGCGCGGTCGCACACCGCCTGCTCGTCGACGGTCCGGCCCTCGGCCCGCGCATGGCCGCCGACACCGCCAGGCACCTGGCGACGCACTACGGTTCGCTGGCCTTCGACATCGCGCGTCTCGCGAACGACGACCCGCAGCTGGCCGAGCGCGTCCACCCGGACGCCCCGGAGATCTGGGCGCAGGTCGTCTACGCCCGCGACAACGAGTGGGCCGAGACGGCGGACGACGTGCTGCGCCGCCGTACGACGCTGACGATCCGCGGGCTCGCGACGGACGAGGTCCGCGGCAAGGTGGAGGACCTGCTCGACAAGAAGTAGTGAGTGAGGACCCGCTCGGCAAGAAGTCTCGGCAAGAAGCAGGGGCGCACAGTCTGACCGGAGGGGGCGGCTTCCACCCGGTGGAAGCCGCCCCTCGCCCATGTCGTGCCTGTCGTGGATGATCGTCCCGCACGGGGCTCACCAGGGCCGTCGAAGCCCCATAATGAGACATCGGATGTCTGAGCGACAGGGAGGCCCGCCATGGCAGTCACCGATGAGGCGATCGAGAAGATCAAGGGAATGATCGTCTCCGGCGCGCTGCGCCCCGGCGACCGGCTGCCCAAGGAGAGCGAACTCGCCGCCGACCTGGGCCTGTCCCGCAATTCCCTGCGGGAGGCGGTGCGCGCCCTGTCCCTGATCCGCATCCTGGACGTACGGCAGGGCGACGGCACGTACGTCACCAGCCTGGACCCGCAACTCCTCCTGGAGGCGCTGAGTTTCGTCGTCGACTTCCACCGCGACGACACGGTCCTTGAGTTCCTGGCCGTACGCCGCATCCTGGAGCCGGCCGCGACCTCGATGGCCGCCCAGCGCATCAGCGCGCAGCAGATCGACGCGCTCACGGCCCAGTTGGACGCGCTGGGCGCGACACCCTCGGTGGAGGAACTCGTGGCCTGCGACCTGGAGTTCCACCGGGGCATCGTGCAGAGCTCCGGCAACTCCGTGCTCTGCTCGCTCCTCGACGGCCTCTCCGGTCCCACCACCCGGGCCCGTATCTGGCGCGGCCTGACCCAGGAGGACGCGGTCAGCCGCACCCTCCACGAGCACCGCGCGATCCTCGCGGCCCTGCGCGACCGCGACGCGGAGGCGGCCCGCTCGTGGGCGACGGTGCACATCGCGAGCGTGGAGCAGTGGCTGCGCTCGACGCTGTGAACTCCCGTTCTGCGCCTGCCAGGTGGTGCTGCAACTCGATGTGGAAGGCCAGGAGGTCCAGGGGCAGACGAGGCCCTCCAGCAGGATGCCGCTGCCCAGCAGCAACCCGCCCGACAGACCTGTGAAGACGCCGCCGAGGGGTTCCAGCCGGATGCCTGCCGTCCCGGGGAGCCTCGCGGGCTCCCCGGTCCGCGGCCGGAGCGCGGCCCGGTACTCGGGCGGGCGGCTGGGCAGCACCAACCCGCACCCGTACGGCAGTGCCTCGTTGATGCCGTGCGGCGCCATCGCGGCCACGGTGGTGGGAAGTCCGTCGAAGCCGTCGAGCACCGGCAGGATCAGCCGCCGGTCCAGCAGCATCGCGGCGCGGGTGGCGGACCCGTACGACTCCGGCGCGACGGGCGCCCAGCTCCGCGTAGTCCTGGACGAGCTTCCGCTCCATCCAGCTCCGCAGATCCAGCGCGGCGGGAATCCCCGGAGGCGACCGGGAAGAGGACGGGGACCGGCTCGCCCGCCTGCCGGCGCTCGATCAGCGACAGCAGGAGCCGTACGAGCATCATCGTCTTGCCGGAGCCCGGGTCTGGCGCTCCTGGCCAGATAGGCACCGGCGCCGCTCGGCAGCAGCGCGGCAAGCACGGACGCCGGGTCGTCCAGGTGCGGGGCGACCAACAGGGATCCCACGGTTCCCGCGCCCAGCAGTGACAGACAGACGATCCCGGCCGGCCGCACACGTGACCTTGGGGCAACTCCGTTCACCCGACGGAGAGTCCCGCACGCGCCCGGCACCGGGTGCCGAATCGGCGGACCCCACGAGCGGGTGAAACCGGATGGTCAGTCACTCGGAGACAGCTCGGATGACTGACGGGTGTTCCGGGGTGGCGATCGGGGCAGTGATGCGTTCACTCCCCCGTGCAAGGGGGCTGCGAGCGCCCGGTGTACACGCCGTAAGGTTGGGGCGTACGCGAGGCAACGTCGGAAGGAGGCACTGGGTGATCGAGCTCGAGGGGGTTCCCGAGCTGGTCGACCCGGTCATGGTGGCCGCGTTCGAGGGCTGGAACGACGCCGGCGACGCCGCCTCCACCGCGGTCGCGCATCTCGACAGGGAGTGGAAGGGCGAGGTCTTCGCGGCGCTCGACGCCGAGGACTACTACGACTTCCAGGTCAACCGCCCGACCGTGTGGCTGGACGGCGGCGTACGCAAGATCACGTGGCCGACGACAAGGTTGTCGGTGGTCCGGGTCGGCGGCGAGAAGCCCCGGGACCTGGTGCTGGTCCGCGGTATCGAGCCGTCCATGCGCTGGCGCTCGTTCTGCAACGAGATCCTGGGCTTCGCCCACGAGCTGGGCGTGGAGCTGGTCGTGATCCTGGGCGCCCTGCTCGGTGACACCCCGCACACGCGTCCGGTCCCGGTCAGCGGGGTCACGTCCGACGCGGACCTGGCCCGCACCATGGACCTGGAGGAGACCAAGTACGAGGGCCCCACCGGCATCGTCGGCATCCTCCAGGAGGCGTGCACACACGCGGGCGTACCGGCCGTCAGCCTG
Organism: Streptomyces scabichelini; assembly: GCF_011045015.1. GTDB lineage: Bacteria > Actinomycetota > Actinomycetes > Streptomycetales > Streptomycetaceae > Streptomyces > Streptomyces scabichelini. Next base: position 20,782 of record NZ_JAAKZY010000012.1, read on the forward strand.
TGGGCGGCGGTGCCGCACTACGTCTCGCAGCCGCCGAACCCCAAGGCGACGCTGGCCCTCCTCAACCGCCTGGAAGACCTCATCGACATGCGCATCCCGCTGGGCGAGCTGCCCGAGGACGCGCGGGCCTGGCAGTTGGGCGTGGACCAGCTGGCCGCGGAGGACAGCGAGGTCGCCGAGTACGTGCAGTCGCTGGAGGAGGCCCGGGACACCGCCGAGCTTCCCGAGGCGTCGGGCGACGCGATCGCCCGCGAGTTCGAGCGCTATCTGCGGCGGCGGGACGGCAACGGCCCGGCGGCGGGCCAGGCCGGCGGACACGCCACGGAGAGCGGCGACGCCCCTTTCCTCCGTGACAACCCGGGCGGCCGGAATCGACCGCCGAAGCCGCAGCGGCCGGGAGCCGAGGACGAGGGCCCGTCTTCGTCCGAGGGCCCGTCTTCGTCCGAGGACTCGTCGGAGGACTGAGGAGTCCTCTCGGGGACTGAGCGTTCTCGTCGTAGGACGGAACCTCTCGTCGGAGAAACCGAACCGGAAGAACCGGAATGACCGGAAGGACCGACCGAGGGCGGTGCGCGCGCGACGCACCGCCCTCGGTCGGTCCTGAAGCCGGTTCCGCGGCGGTCAGACCTTCGGCACCGCCACCACGTCGTACTCCGTGTCCGGCGTGGGCTGCTCGACGTCGAAGCGGGCGTTCGGCAGATACAGCCGGTCGCCCCAGGCCGCGACCGTCGTCGGGATCCGGAAGCGCGGGTCGGTGATGCGGGTGATCGCCGTGCCCTTGGTCCCGGAGGCGTTCAGCCGGAACACGTCGATCGCGTTCTGCTGCTGCTGGACGACATAGAGGGTCCGCCCGAGCAGCAACAGGCCGTCCCCGTTGGGCACTCTGGCCCCGCCCAAGTCGACGGCGCGGGCGCTTCCGGTGCGCGGGTCGACCCGCATCAGAGTGCCGCCGTCCATGAAGATGTTGACCACGAGCAGGGCACTGCCGTCCGGAGTGCGCTCGATGCCGTTGGCCGTGAAATCGGGGCCCTGCTCCCAGTCGCCGCTCAGCGGCACGGTGGTGACGGCTCCGTGCTTGCCGTGCTTGCCGAGCGCGAGCCGGTAGAGCCGCGGCGCGAACGAGTCGGTGAACCAGGCGGCGTCCGGCGTGAGGATCACGTCGTTCACGAAGGAGCCCGAGCCCCCGACGGCGTACACCTTCTCGAGTTCCCCGCTGCGGGCGTCGACCGTCCGCAGCTCGCCGCTCGTGCCGCCCGCGACGAAGAGCGTGCCGTTCCGGTCGATCTTCACCCCGACTGAGGGGTGTTCGGCCCCGAGGCCCTTGCTGATGACGGCGCCGCGCCCGGTGACAAGGCTCGCCCGGTAGATGTCGCCGTTCGCGAGAGATCCGAAGTACGCCTGCGGGCGGGAGCCGATGGCGATGCCCTCGGGCTGGAAGCCGTTCGGCAACAGGAACCGGGTGGGCCAACGCTGTTCGGTCGCGCGGCCGGTGCCTGCGGCATGTGCGGTGCCGCCGAGGAATGCCGCGCCCCCCATGGCCGCGGCTGCCGTGAGAAGTCTTCGACGTGCGAAGGAACGGTCCATGAAACGTCCTCACACAAGGGGCCGACCGGTGGTCGGCCAATCGGTCAACAGACGCTGTCACCCCATCACATGACAGACGTCTCCGCAGCCTTTGGCCGGATTGTTACGTGACATCGTTTTCCGGACGGATTGCACGGGGTTCCCAATTCAACTTGTTTTCAAACACAGTTGACGAACTCGGGGGTGGACGAGTCGCCTCCGGCGTGCCAGGTTGTGCCTCGCGGGAACGACCGGAGGAAACGGACCGGAACGGCCGGGGGAAACGGCACGGAAACCGATCGACGTACGGAAACGGATCGACGAGGACGCATCACGACCCATCCAGCACCTGCACGGACCGAAGGGAGCGGCACGCGATGACCGACCAGGTACAGCCGGCGCAGGGCCCGGGAGCGTCCGGGCCGGGGCCCGACGGCGCGGGATTCACCTACCGAGGAGCCGAGCAGGAACTGATCGTCGTCGCACGGCCCGAGGCCCGGCTGCGCGCCGAGGCCGAAGGGGTCCGTTCGGCGGCCGGCGCCGACGTATCGGCGCTCAACATGTTCCTCAGTGACGAACAGCTCGCCCTGGAGCCGCTGTTCGGCAGCGAGGAACGCTTGCAGTCCGGTGTGCAGCCACCGGTGGCCGGCGCCGAGTCGGCCCCCGACCTGGGACTCTTCTACCGGGTTCGCGGCGTCGAGAGCCGGGCGCAGGAGCTGCGTTCGCGGATCGCGGCGCTGCCGGAGATCGCCACGGCGTACGTGAAGCCGGGCGCCGTGCCGGCCTCGGTGGGATCCGTCGGCCAGAGCACCGACGAGAGCCGGCGGCGCAAGGAAGGCGCCCCGGTCACGCCCGACTTCACCAGCCGCCAGGGCTACTTGCGCCCCGCGCCCGAGGGAGTGGACGCCTACTGGGCCTGGCAGCGGCCCGGCGGTTCCGGCCAGGGCGTCACCGTCATCGACGTCGAGGGGGCCTGGCAGCTCGGCCACGAGGACCTGTCCGCGAAGCTCGCGGGCGTCGTGGTCGGCACACCGATCCAGGACCTGGCCTGGCGCAACCACGGCACCGCCGTCATCGGCGTGATCGGCGGCGACCGCAACGAGTACGGGATCACCGGCATCGTGCCGGACGCCCTGACCGCGGCCGCGTCCTTCCAGGACCTCGGCACCGCGGCCACGATCCACGCGGCGGCCGACCGGCTGAGCCCCGGCGACATCATCCTGATCGAACTGCACCGCCCCGGGCCGCGGTTCGACTTCGAGGTGCGCGACGACCAGCGCGGCTACATCGCGCTCGAGTGGTGGCCTGACGACTTCGCGGCCATCCGGTACGCGACCGCCAAGGGCGTCATCGTGGTGGCGGCCGCGGGCAACGGCGGCGAGTCGCTGGACGACGCGGTGTACGAGCGTCGCCCCGACGAATTCCCCGAGTGGTGGCGCAACCCGTTCAACCCCTCCAACCGGTCGTCCGGCGCGGTCCTGGTCGGTGCGGGCGCCCCGCCGCCCGGCACGCACGGCCGTGACCACGGCCCGGACCGCTCACGCCTCGCGTTCTCCAACTACGGGGCGCGTGTGGACGCGCAGGGCTGGGGCCGTGAGGTCACGACGACGGGCGGCTTCTGGGACCGGCCCGGCGATCTGCAGGGCGGCGCCGAGGAGATCGCCTGGTTCACGGACACGTTCTCCGGGACCTCCTCCGCCTCCCCGGTGGTGGTCGGCGCCCTGGCCTCGCTGCAGGGCATGCTCAAGGCGGCGGGGCAGCAGCCGATGTCCCCGGAGCGTGCGCGCCAGGTGCTGCGGGCCACCGGCTCCCAGCAGCAGGACGCGCCGGGCCGGCCCGCCTCGCAGCGGATCGGCAACCGGCCCGACATCAAGGCAGCGGTCGCCCATCTGCTGCCGGAGGCGGTCGGCTCGGGCCAGGCCGAGCGGTACTGGGACGAGCTGCTGCCGTATCCGCGTGAACTTCCGCCCAGGCTCCGGCTGTTCGTGGCCGGTGACTGGCGCAGTCTGAACAACCCGTCCCCTGAGATCCGCCAGGCGGTGCACGCCGCCTTCGCGGGAGGACGGCCCGACGTTCGTGTGTGGTTCTCGGACGACGAGATCGTCGGCCTGGTGGTCACAGGCTGAGGACCCGCTCGACGCGCTCGTCGACGATTCACCCCAACCATTGCCCCAACCATTGAGGGAAGGTGGCACCCGCATGAGCACCACCCCGCAGATGAGCCAACAGGGACAGCAAGGTCAGCAGGGCCAGCAGGGCCCGAGCACGGCTCCGCCGCAGCCGCAGCAGTACGGGCAGCAGCAGGGCTTCGGCCAGCAGCAGCAGCCGTTCGGGCAACAGGGCATGGCGCAGCAGCCGTTCGGGCAACAGGGCATGGCGCAGCAGCCGTTCGGCCAGCAGGGCATGGGCATGGGCACGCAGCAGGGCATGGGCATGAGCACGCAGCAGGGCATGGGTCAGCAGCAGCTTCCGCAGCACCTGCAGCAGCAGCTCCAGCAGCTCGGTCAGCAGCAGCCGTTCCAGCAGCTGCTCCAGCAGCTCGGCGGGCAGCAACAGCAGGGCCAGCCGCTGGTCCTGCGGACCGCGGCCGAGGCCCAGGCGCTGGTGAGCGGTGTGGCCGAGCACTTCTGGGACGTCGTCACACCGCTCCCGGGCCAGCCGCAGATCCTGTACCTGTACATCAACCAGGGCTGGCGTCCTCTGGTGAACCCCAACCAGGTGACGCATGACGAGGTCCAGGAGGCCTTCGCCTTCGGGCAGCAGGTCATCGGGATCTACGAGTCCAACAGCAACGCCATCCAGGCCGTCATCGTGAACAAGTAGCGAGCGGCGGCACGGCACAGAGGGCGCCGGGCGGGAGATGACCCGCCCGGCGCCTGTCTGTGCGCGAAGCGTTTCCGCGAAGCGTTCCGCGCAGCGTTTCCGCGGAGGGGTTACGGGCCGGGGGTTACAGGGCCACCCCGAGGAGCGCGTCCACGGCCCGCGATACGACGCCGGGGGCGCCCTCGTCCGTACCGCCCTGTTCCTGCTGGCGGGCGGCCCAGCGGTCGACGGCCGCGAGGGCGGCAGGCGCGTCCAGGTCGTTCGCGAGGGCCTCGCGGATCTCCTCGACGAGCGCGTCGGCGGACGGTCCGTCGGGCCGCGACACGGCGGCCCGCCAGCGGTCGAGCCTGGCGAGGGCGTCCTGAAGGACCTGGTCGGTCCACTCCCAGTCGGCCCGGTAGTGGTGCGAGAGCAGGGCGAGCCGGATGGCCACCGGGTCGACTCCGTCGCGCCGCAGCTTCGACACGAAGACCAGGTTGCCCTTGGACTTGGACATCTTCTCGCCGTGCAGCGCGACCATGCCCGCGTGCACGTACGCCTTGGCCATGGGGAACTCGCCGGTCAGCGCCTGCGCGTGGGAGGCACCCATCTCGTGGTGCGGGAAGACGAGGTCGGAGCCGCCGCCCTGCACGTCGAAGCCCATGCCCAGGTGGTCGAGCGCGATCGCGACGCATTCGATGTGCCAGCCGGGCCTGCCCCGGCCGAGCGAACCGCCGTCCCAGCTCGGCTCGCCCTCCCGGGCGGCCATCCACAGCATCGGGTCGAGCGGGTTCTTCTTGCCCGGACGCTCCGGGTCGCCACCGCGCTCGGCGGACAGCAGCCGCATCGTGGCGGCGTCCAGGTTGGACACCTTCCCGAAGTGCGGGTCGGCCTCGACGGAGAAGTAGATGTCGCCCTCGACCTCGTACGCGGCCCCGGCGTCCCGCAGCCGCTCGACGAGCGGGACGATCCCGGGTATGGCCTCGACGGCGCCGATGTACTGCTTCGGCGGCAGCATCCGCAGGGCGGTCATGTCCTCGCGGAAAAGGGCGGTCTCCTTCTCGGCGAGCCCGACCCAGTCGACGCGGTCCCGCGCCGCGCGCTCGAGAAGCGGATCGTCGACGTCCGTCACGTTCTGGACGTAGTGAACCTGCCGCTTGGTGTCGAGCCACACGCGCTGAACGAGGTCGAACGCGTTGTAGGTCGCCGCATGACCGATGTGGGTCGCGTCGTACGGGGTGATGCCGCAGACGTAGATACGGGCGACAGGGCCGGGATCGAGGGTGATCAGACCCTCGGTCGCGGTGTCGTGGATCCGGAGGTCGCGGCCCTGTCCAGGCAGGGCGGGGACCTCAGAAGCGGGCCAGGCATACATGTCTTGAGCCTAACCGGACGGATGTTCCGTATACGAACCGCATCAGGCCCGATGGCCGGGAGGGCGCTCTTGCGTGCGCGACTGCCGTCCGCATTGCCCCGCTATACGGGCGGCCACGGAATCGCGGGCCACTCCCCCGAGGGTTCCGGATGCCGCCCGATGGTGAGCAGATCGGCGACACGCGCGCGCGTGGCGTCGAGTTCCGCCGACGTGATCAGCTCGGCCAGCCGCAGGCCCAGTGCCCCGTCCAGGGCTTCCTTGAGTCCCCCGAGAACCTCGACGGCCTCCGCGGTGAGCTTCTCCCCCGCCCAGCCCCACAGCAGCGTCCGCAGCTTGTTCTCGGCGTTGAAGGTGACCCCATGGTCGATGCCGTACAGCCGCCCGTCACCGGTGGGCAGGAGATGCCCGCCCTTGCGGTCCGCGTTGTTGATCACGGCGTCGAGTACGGCGAGCCTGCGCAGCCGCTCGTCGTCGGCGTGCACGAGCAGCGCCGTACGCCCCTCACCGACCTCGGCGAACCCGACGGCCTTCCAGCCGTCGCCGGGCTCCTCCGCGTCGACCAGCGCGAGCAGTTCGGCACCGGGTACCGGCTCGATCCACAGCTGGCACATGCCCTCGCCGTACGGTCCGTCGCGCAGCACGGTGGGGGGAACGAGCCCCCAGCCGGCCGCCTCGGACACCTCGTACGCCGCGACCTCCCGCTGGGCGAGGGTCCCGTCGGGGAAGTCCCACAGCGGACGCTCGCCGGCGACCGGCTTGTAGACGCAGGGCTCCGTGCGGCCCTCGTACGTCACGTCGCACAGCAGCACCGCGTTCGAGGCCTCACGAATCTGTCCGCGTACCGTCAGCTCGCCCTCGGTGAGCAGCTCGGCCGTGGTCACGCCTCGCGGCGGTATCCGTTCTGGCGCGGACATACGTGTCCTTCCGGATCGAGCGGGAGACTGCACAGCGGGCAGGGCGGCCGGCCCGCGTTGACCACGTCGAGGGCGCGCTTGGCGAAGGCCCTTGCCTGGGCGCCGGTGAGGCGGACCCGCAGCATCGGGGGACCGTTCTCCTCGTCCTGCAGGAGCCTTTCCTCGGCGGCGGCGAGGTCCTCCTCGGAGTCGGCGTCCAGCTCCACGAGCGCCTGCGCCTCGACGATCATGCGCTGCTCGTCACCGTCCCAGGCCAGCGCCATGGTGCCGACCCGGAACTCCTCCTCCACGGGAGTTTCGAGAGGTTCGGTGTCGGAGACCTCCGCCGGGGCCATCGCCGGGACGGCCGCACTGCCTCCCGTACGCCGTACGACCTCGTCGAGAAGCTCGTCCATGCGCTCGGCGAGCGCCGCCACCTGCGTCTTCTCCAGAGCCACACTGGTCACCCGGGGCCCGGCGGTGGCCTGCAGGAAGAAGGTCCGGCGCCCGGGCAGCCCGACCGTACCGGCCACGAAACGGTCCGGTGGGTCGTAGAGGTACACCTGACGGGACACGTCCTGTCTCCATTGGATCGAGTGCTTCTGCCATCGACTGCGTCTGCTGCTGACAACTGCTGCGCTGCTTCGACCGCTTCACCCTACTGCGGCTGACGATCACGGTGCGCCCGCACTGCCACCGACTGTGGCATCGCCGCCCGGGGGCTCCTCGCGCGGCGCGAGGGACGAGAAATCGCCGGTGTCCCCGAGGCGTACGAGAAACGGCCGCAGCCGTGTGTAGCGGATCGCGGTGATGGAACACGGTTCTACAGAGATCCGCTGGAAGAGGTCCAGATGAAGCCCGAGTGCGTCCGCGACGAGGGACTTGATGATGTCGCCGTGCGAGCACATGAGGTACACGGCGTCGGCGCCGTGATCGCGCTCCACGCGCGCGTTCCACTCGCGTACGGCCTCGGCGGCCCGCGTCTGCATCGCCCGCATCGACTCGCCGCCGGGGAACGCCGCGGCGGACGGATGCGTCTGTACGACCTCCATCAGCGGCTCGTCCGTCAGCTCGGCGAGCTTGCGGCCCGACCAGTCGCCGTAGTGGCACTCCCCGATGCGCTCCTCGGTGTGCGCCCGCAACCCGGGCCGCGCGTCGAGCAGGGGACGCAGGGTCTCCTGGCAGCGCTGCAAGGGGCTGGTGACGATCTCGGAGAGCGGCAGCCCGGCGAGCCGCCCGGGCAGCGCGGCGGCCTGCTCGGCGCCACGCTCGTCGAGGGCGACGCCGGGCGTCCACCCGGCGAGCAGTCCCGCGGTGTTGGCGGTGGAACGTCCGTGCCGGACAAGGATCAGCGTGGGCATGCCGCCCAGCGTAAGCCGCTGCTGGAACGCGCCACGGGCCGGGAGGCCCTGGAGTTCCGCAGGGCCACTTTTCCGGCTCCACGCGCGCGTGCCCCGTACTCGTGCCTCGTACGGAGCGGCACGCGCGCGTGGGTCACGCCGTTACGCGAACTCGGGTGCTGCCGAAGCCGGCCCGCCCAGGGCGTCGCGGCGTTCCGGCATCTTCAGTGAGACCATCCGGCGCCAGCCGCCCAGGCGCTCGTACGCGTACACCGCGTGGATGCCCGCGGCGAGGACCGCGGCCTTGGCCCTGGGCCAGCCGAGGATGCGCCCCATGTGGTCCATCACGGCGAGGCTGACGTCCCGGTAGATCCGGATCTCGGCGAGCGCGGATTCCCGCAGCGTCCGCTGGATGGCCCGGCCGTGCCCGGCGGCCGCGAAGCGCAGCAGCTCCTCGTGGCAGTACGCGAGGTGGTTGTCCTCGTCGTTCGAGATCATCCTGACCGCGCGGCCGATGTCCGGGTGCTCGGCGAAGTGCTTGCGCAGCAGCTCCATCTGCTCGGAGGCGCGCTGCTCGGTGACCCTGCTGTGCGCGAGGTAGGTGACGATGTCCTGCACGGTGAGCGCTTCGTCGCTCTTGAGCCTGTCGTGGGCGAGGCCGATGCCGTGCCTCTCCAGGATCATCGTGTAGTCGGTTTCCGGCGGGACCTCGGCGGGCTGCAGACCGCGCTTCTTCAGGAGGGCGTTGAAGATCCGCCCGTGCTTGTCCTCGTCCGCGCCGTGCCGGGTGATCTTGGGTGCGAGGGCGCGCTCGCTCTGCGGCACGAGGGCCGCGATGCGCGCGTTCTCCCAGCCCCCCTGTGACTCTCCGCTGGCGGCGATGGAACAGAAGAGCCGGAACGACTCGTCGTTGTCGAGGATCTCCTGGAACAGACTCTTGGCCGAAAGCATCACTGCCCCTTCCATGCAGAACTCCGCAAAGAACGAGTCAAATGCGCTGTCAGGGGTGCGGCAACATCTGTGTCGGACAAATCCGCCGAACGATGGACGTCAAGGGCCTGTGGGACGCGTAACCGCGGGGACTGTGACGCGTTGGTCCCCGTGACGGCCGTGGCGGGGAAGACCCCCCGAGCCCCCACCACGGCCGCCAAAACCTCCGGTGGTCGATCCGGTGTTACGCCAGTCCCGCGCGTTCGAGGGCCTCCGTGCCGGCGCGGAGCGAGGCGAGGCGCTCGTCGAGTGTGAAGCCCGCGGGGGCCAGGCTCAGGGTGGTGACTCCGGCAGCGGCGTACGCCTTCATCCGGTCGGCGATGCGGTCCACCGAGCCCAGCAGGGCCGTCTTGTCGATCAGGTCGTGCGGTACGGCTGTCGCGGCGCCCTGCTTGTCGCCGGAGAGGTACTTGTCCTGGATCTCCGCGGCTTCCTTCTCGTAGCCCATGCGCCGGGCGAGCTGGTTGTAGAAGTTCTGCTTGGGGCTGCCCATGCCGCCGACGTACAGCGCGGTGTACGGGCGGAAGGTGTCGGCGAGAGTGGTCAGGTCCTTGTCGTCGCCGACGGCGAGCGGCAGCGTGGGGCAGACGTCGAAGCCGTCCATCGTCTCGCCGGCCTTCTCGCGGCCCGCGCGCAGATGCCGGAGCGTGGTCTCCGCCAGGTGTTCCGCGGAGGGGAAGATCAGCAGGGCGCCGTCGGCGATCTCGCCGGTCTGCTCCAGGTTCTTGGGGCCGATCGCCGCGATGTAGAGCGGGATGTGCTCGCGCTGCGGGTGCACGGTCAGCTTGATGGGCTTGCCCGGGCCGCCCGGCAGCGGCAGCGTCCAGTGCTCGCCCTCGTACGAGAGCCGCTCGCGCGTCATGGCCTTCCGCACGATCTCGACGTACTCGCGGGTGCGGGCCAGTGGCTTGTCGAACTTGACGCCGTACCAGCCCTCGGAGACCTGCGGTCCGGAGACTCCGAGGCCGAGGCGGAAGCGGCCGCCGGAGAGCGAGTCGAGGGTCGCGGCGGTCATCGCGGTCATCGCGGGCTGACGGGCCGGGATCTGGAAGATGGCCGAGCCGACGTCGATGCGTTCGGTCTGCGCGGCGACCCAGGTGAGTACGGTCGCCGCGTCGGAGCCGTAGGCCTCGGCGGCCCAGCAGACCGCGTAGCCCAGGCGGTCGGCCTCCTTGGCCACGGCGAGATTGTCCGCGTCCATTCCGGCGCCCCAGTAGCCGAGGTTGATCCCGAGCTGCATGGCCGATTCCCCTTACTGATCAGTAACGTCCCTTGTGCGGCACCCTAGCGCGCCGCCGGGCCCGGCGGCAGGGACGGGTTCGGGCTCGTGCGATCCCGCGTTGTCCACAGGGTTCCCCCGCACTGACTTCAGGCCAGTAATCTCAGCCCACATGGAGCAGAGGCATCTCGGCCGTACCGGCCTGCGTGTGTCCCGGATCGGGCTCGGCACCCTCACCTGGGGCCGGGACACCGACGAGCACGACGCCGCAGACCTGTTGAAGGCGTTCTGGGAGGCGGGCGGGACCCTCGTCGACACGGCGGACGTGTACGGGGACGGGGAGGCCGAGTATCTGCTCGGGCAGCTCATGGAGGGGCTGGTGCCCCGCCGGGATCTGGTGATCTCGACGAAGGCGGGCAGCGTGCCCGATCCCGACCGGCGCTTCGACGGTTCCCGCGGGCATCTGCTCTCCGCGCTCGACGCCTCACTCGCGCGGCTCGGCACGGACTATGTGGATCTTTGGCAGGTCCACGCCTTCGATCGTGAGACGCCGCTGGAGGAGACCCTGCAGGCCCTCGACCTCGCGGTCAGCAGCGGTCGCGCACGGTACGCCGGGGTGTCCAACTTCTGCGGCTGGCAGCTCGCGAAGGCGGCGACCTGGCAGCTCGCGGCACCCGGGATACGCACGCGGCTGTCCAGTACGCAGATGGAGTACTCGCTGCTGCAGCGTGGCGTCGAACGCGAGGTGCTGCCCGCGGCCCTGGACCTGGGCATCGGGCTGCTCCCGTCCTCTCCCCTGGGCCGTGGTGTGCTGACGGGAAAGTACCGGCACGGTACGCCCGCCGATTCCCGGGGTGCGTCGGAGCATCTGGCGCCGTTCGTCGCGCCGTATCTGGACGACGCGGCGAGCAGCATCGTGGACGCGGTGACGACCGCCGCGGACGGGCTCGCGGCGACGCCGCTCCAGGTGGCCCTCGCATGGGTCCGCGACCGGCCCGGAGTCGCCGCCCCCATCATCGGCGCACGGAACGCACTGCAGCTCACGGCCGCGTTGTCAGTGGAGACCCTTAGTCTTCCTGACGAGATCTGCCGAGCGCTCGACGACGTGTCGGCGCCCGTGCACCGCTATCCCGATCACGACTGGAGCACGCTGTGACCACGGATCCCGCCGGCGCGGAGCCCGCTGCCACGGAGGAAGCCGAGCCGGGGGCGCCGAACGCGGGCCCGGGGGCCGACTCGGGCGCCAGGGCCGAGGGGCCTGGGGCCGAGAAGGGCGCCGCGGGCGAGGGGTCGGCGGACGCCGCCGACCCGGCCGACCGAGAGGACGTCGAGGGCAGCGATGCCGCCGAAAGCGCGGCCGGTGAGGGCCGTGCGGCGGCCGACAGTCAGGGCGCCACGGCCCGCGGTGAGGACTCCGAGGAGGGGTCCTCGGGCGAGGAGGGGAAGGCCGACGCGGGCGGTGCGCCGTCCGAGGCCGAGGCCGAGTTGGCCGCCCAGCGGGAGTTGCGGGAGCGGATCGAGCGGCGGAAGGCCGAGAAGCAGGGGCCCGTCGAGAGCGGCAAGAAGCTGAGCGGGACGGCGGCCGACCTGCTCGCGGCCGTGCGTGCGGTGGAAAGCGGCGAGAAGCCCGGGGGCAGCCTCTTCAGCGAGCAGGAGTCGGCGCCGCGCAGGGCAGCGCCCGAGCCGGTGCGGCGGCCGCAGCCCGTGACCTCGTCCGCCGCCGCGCCGGTGACGGACGAGGCCGTCGCCGCCGTACGGGCCGTACTCGCCGAAGGCGGCGCACCCGACGCGCTGGCCCCGCAGGTCACCGCGGCCCTCGGGGAGGGCGCGGACGTACAACTGCGTGAGGACCCCTGGCAGTTGCTGCGCGTGGCCGGAGTGCGGCCGGAGCAGGCGGACGGGTTCGCCCGCGCGCTGCTCGGCGCGGAGTGCGGGCCTGACGACGAGCGGCGGGGCCGGGCGGTCACCGTATGGCTCCTGGAGCAGGCGGCCCTCGTCGGGCACACCGCCCTGGAAGCCGCGGCGCTCAGCGCGGCGCTCGCGCAGCGCTCGGTGCCGGACCCGGACGCCGCCGTGCAGAGCGCCATCGCCGAGGGCGACGCCCTGGTGTTCCAGGACGCGCTGGACGAGCCCGGCGCGCCCGCGGCGCCCCGGCAGTCCGAAGACGAGGCCGAGGAGGGCGAGCAGGAGCGGCCGGTCCGTGTCCTCATCGGCCTGGAGCGGTACGCACTCGCCGAGGAGAGCCTCGCCGACGGGCTCGCGCGGGTGGTCAACTCCCTGCCCAAGGAAGACGGTTCGGCCAAGGACTGGGAGTCTGCCGCGACCGGCTCCGCCGCCGAACTGATCCGCGCCGTCGCGGGCCACGGCCTCGTCCTCCACACCGGCGGCGAGGCGTCCCGCGCGGAACCGGCAGCCCTCGTCGCCGCGGCCCGAGCGCTCGGGCTGCGGGTGTGCGCGGCCACGCACAGCGTGGACGGGCGGCAGCGGTTCGCCGCCCTGCTCGCGCAGGCCGAGCAGCAGGAGCCCGCGGCCGAGCCCCGCGAAACCGTGACCACCGTCGCCGGGCTGCTGTCCGGGGCCGAGGGGCCGGGGCGGGACGCGGACGGCATGCTGAGGACCGATCTGCTGGTCGTGCTGGACGCACCGCAGCTGGACGTGGAGAGCGCGGCGATGCTGGCCGAGTCGCTGCCCGACGGAGCGCGGCTCGTGCTGAGCGGTGACCCCGGCGTGCTGTGGTCGGCCGGTCCGGGGCGGGTCTTCGCCGATCTGCTCGCGGCACGGGTGTGCCCCCAGGTCGTTTCGCGGACACCGGATCCCGGCCCGGTCGGTGAGCTGGTCTCGGGCATCGGCGTGGGCGAGCTGAACCAGGTGGAGGCCCCCGGCAAGGAGGTGATGATCGTCCCGGTGCGCGACGCCGGCGAGGCGGTGCACCGCACCGTGCAGCTGGTCGCGGACTCGGTGCCGCGGGCCATCGGGATCCCGGCGGAGCAGACCCAGGTGATCACTCCGGGCCATGGCGGCGCGGCGGGCACCCGGGCGTTGAACGTCGCGCTGAAGGAGCGGCTCAACCCCGGCCCGGGCCGCTTCGGCGGCTTCGACCCGGGCGACCGGATCGCCTACTCCCCCGCCCCCGGCCGTACGGTTCCGGGCCGCGTGGTGAAGGCCGACGCCGAGGGACTGCACCTGGAGTGTGCGGGCGCCCCCGTCGTCGTACCGAAGGAGCGGGTCGAGCAGACCGTGCGCCATGGCTGGGCGCTCACCGCGCATCAGGCGGTCGGCCTGCGCTGGCCCGCCGCGGTCGTGGTCCTGCCCGGCGACGCCGCCCAGGCCCTGACCAGGCCCTGGATCTACACGGCCTTCGGCCGCGCCGAGCGCCACCTCTCCGTCGTCCACGGTGTGGAACAGGCCCTGCCGCGCGCGGTGGCCGAAATCCCCGCCAAGCCCCGCTCCACGCGCCTGCCCACCCTGCTCAAGACCCAGGTCCCGACGACTGGCTGATCCCTGGCAGGGGGCCGGGCGCGGCGCTCACAGGGCCCGCCCGGACAGGCGGGCCGCCGCCGGAGGAAATTGATACAGCCCCGCGCCCCTGAAGGGCTGCGCCCCTTGCGGGGCGCGGCCCCCAAGAACAGCGCGCTCCTCCTCAGCGATCCGCGTCCAACGGCTCCAGGTCCTCATCGTCATCCAGGATTCCGCCGCGGGCCGGACCGAGGCCGTTCTCGCTGCTGTCGTCGAGGTCGTCGTCGGCCTCCTCGTCGAAGACCGCACTGACGTCGAAGCGGCACACGATCCGCTGGGAATCGGCCTGGTCGAAGGGGGCGTCCAGCCATTCGCCGGGCTCGGCCGGTTCGTCCGCGGCGGTGACCCACAGCGTGGAGTCGCCCTCCTCCAGGCCGAACTCCTTGTGCCGGGAGGCGATCTCGTCCGGCTCGAACTCGCCGAACAGGACACCCAGCGCACCGTGCACGGTGCCGGCCGCCGCGTCGAACCCCGCGGCCGCCGCCCCCGACTCCTCCACGGCCTCCACCCGCTGGGCCTGCGCCAGCAGTCGCTGCGGCTCCACGACGGCGTAGTCCCGGCGGATCAGCACGCTCAGCGCGTTCGGCTCCTCGGGCCCGGTGTACGGAGGCAGCGTGTCGTCCGTACCGGGGATCTCGAAGGGCGTGACCTCGTCATAGCGGTCGTACAGGAGCTCGTCGTACTCCTCGGCGGCCGAAGCCAGCTCGTTGAACGCCTCGTAGACGGCCGGGTCGTCCTCACCCGACCTGCGCTCGACCGCGGCAAGGTGCCGGTCGAGCGCAGCCTTGATCGCCTCGGCGGCGGCGCGTACCTCGGCAGCGGTGGGCTGCGCAGCATCAGACATAGTGCAGACGCTATCCGTACCGGGCCTCTGCCCGCACAATAGATGCGATGCCGGAATACGAATTTGTCGACGTTTACGTGCCGCGCGGGGTCTCCCGCAAGGAAACGACGCGCCTGCTGACAGACCATGCGGAGTACGGACACTGGGAGTTGGACCGCCTCAGCCTGCACCCCGACGGCAGCCGCAAGGTGCGGTTGCGCCGGCGGATCATCCGCCAGGTGCGTGCCACGTGGTGACACGGAGTGGCTGAAATGGAGCGGGCCCCGCGAGCGCGGGGCCCGCTCCATTTCAGCCGGTAGGGCTTTTATGGCGGTACAACCGCCATGTACTCCCTTTACGCCGAGGCCCGCGCCTTGCGGTAGAGCACGGCGCCCATCAGCAGCGCGCCCGCACCCACCGGCAGCGCGAGGCCGAGCGGCAGCTCACTGCCGGTCGCCGCGAGCTGCGCGGAGCCCTTGGGCTGTGTGACGACCTGGGTGCCCGGACGGTTCGCCTTCGAGGCGCCCGGGGCCTCGTCGTCCGAGGACTGCTGCTGCGACGTGCCCGGCCGCTCCGGGTCGTACGGATCGCCGGGCTTGCCCGGAGGCGTCTGCTCCCCGTCCGCGGGAGGCGTCGTCTCGTGGCCGTGGCCGCCCGGGGTGTTCGCGCAGTCGTTGCCCTCGGCCGCGTTGCCGGCACCGCCGACGGAGACGCCGTTGCCGCAGACGTTGACCGGCACGTCCACCGGGACCTGCACGTGGTTGCCGGAGCCGATGCCGGACGAGTCACTGGTGTGTCCGCCAGCCTGCGAGCCGCCGCCGGACGAGTTTCCGCCGGACGAGTTGCCGGAACCGCCGCCCTCGTTGGCGCAGTTGTTGCCCGCCGCCGGGTTGAGGAGCCCGATCACGTTCACGGTGTTGCCGCAGACGTTGAGCGGCACACTGACCGGCGCCTGCACCGAGTTCCCCGAGGCCACGCCCGGAGAGTCCGAGGCGGAGCCGTCCGCCCCCGAGTCGGCGTGCGCATAGCCGCCGGTGGCGGCCAGTACGCCGGTGGCGGCCGCCACGGTCATCAGGCCTTTGCGGGTGACCTGTCGCATAGCTTTTCCCTGCCTTGTTGCTTCAGGAAGGCGTACGCGCCCATGTGCACGTACGCGGAATGCGGAAAGTCGGCGGCACCGGAGCGCGTGGCGCGCACTGCCGGGGCCACCGACTTCAGACCCTCATGGGGTGAGGCACGACGTCAGGCGTTGGTGCAGGTGTTGCCAAAGGTGGGGTTCAGCAGTCCGACCACAGAGAGCGTGTTGCCACAGACGTTCACCGGCACAGCGACCGGCGCCTGAACGACGTTGCCCGAGGCAATGCCGGGCGAGTTCACGGCGGCACCCTGAGCACCGGAGTCGGCAGCCGCCATACCCGCACCCGCGAGAACGAGGCCACCAGTGGCAGCCGCAGCAGCGGCAACCTTCTTGATCATTATTCCTCCTAGTTGGCAATGCGATCCCAGCCGCGGATCGCATCACCTGTAACGAGGAGGGAGTAATAGAGCTACGAGCCTATGAGCACATTCACTCTTCTCAGTCGACGCCGTACGCGCTGACGATTATTGGAGTTTCGTTTCAGCGTGTTAATTCAGGACGCGTCGGTGTTCAGGACGCCTCGATGAAGCGGTCGAGTACCCGCACGCCGAACTTCAGGGCATCGACCGGTACCCGCTCGTCGACCCCGTGGAACATGCCCGCGAAGTCCAGCTCCGGCGGCAGCTTCAGAGGGGCGAAGCCGAAGCAGCGGATGCCGAGGTCGTCGAAGGACTTGGCGTCGGTGCCGGCCGAGAGCATGTAGGGCACGGCGCGCGCGATCGGGTCCTCGGCGGACAGCGCGGTCTGCATGGCGTCGACGATGGCCCCGTCGAAGGTGGTCTCCAGCGCCTTGTCGGCGTGCACGTCCTCCCGCTTCACCTTCGGGCCGAGGATCCGGTCCAGGTCGGCGTGGAACTCCTCCTCGTAGCCCGGCAGATAGCGGCCGTCGACGTGCGCGGTGGCCTGGCCCGGGATGACGTTGACCTTGTAACCGGCGCCCAGCTGGGTCGGGTTGGCGGTGTTCTGCAGCGAGGCGCCGATGAGCTTGGCGATGCCGCCGAGCTTGGCGAGCGTCTCGTCCATGTTCTCCGGGTCGAGCTCGGTGCCGAGCGCGTCGCCGAGCTCGTCGAGGAAGTGCCGCAGCGTCTTGGTCACGCGCACGGGGAACTTGTGCCGCCCGAGCCGCCCGACGGCTTCGGACAACTCGGTGATCGCGTTGTCCCGGTGGATCATCGAACCGTGTCCGGCGGTGCCGTCCACGGTCAGCTTCATCCAGTGCATGCCCTTCTGCGCGGTCTCGACGAGATACAGCCGCAGTTTCTCGTTGACCGTGAAGGAGAACCCGCCGACCTCGCCGATCCCCTCGGTCACGCCCTCGAAGAGGTCCGGGTGCTTGGCGACGAGGTGCTTCGCGCCGAACTTTCCGCCGGCCTCCTCGTCCGCCAGGAAGGCCAGCACGAGGTCACGGGGCGGCTTGCGGCCGCTGCGCAGCCGCTCGCGTACGACCGCGAGGGTCATCGCGTCCATGTCCTTCATGTCCACGGCACCGCGGCCCCACACACAGCCGTCCGCGATCTCGCCGGAGAAGGGGTGGTGGGTCCAGTCCGACGCGTTGGCGGGTACGACATCGGTGTGGCCGTGGATGAGCAGCCCGGGCCGCGAGCGGTCCTCTCCCTCGATCCGGACGACCGTGGAGGCACGGCCCTTGTGCGACTCGAAGATCCGCGGTTCGAGGCCCACCTCGGCGAGCTTCTCGGCGACGTACTCGGCGGCCTTGCGCTCACCCGGACCCGAGTGGTCGCCGTAATTGCTGGTGTCGATCTGGATCAGCTCGCGGCAGAGGTCGACGACCTCGTCCTCACCGGTGATGCTCCTGGCCGTATCCGACTCACTCACGCTGCTGCCTCCCACGGTCACTGCTGGTGGTCCCTCTCATCCTCCCTCTCCGACCCGCCCCTCCCCAAGGCCGGGCCCGGCCCGTCACACGGGGTTCACACGCCGTCGGCCTGTGATCGGGAGCCTTCGGAAGCCTGGTAATGTTTTCTCTGTCGCCGCGGGCTGAGTCCCGCACGAGCAACACCTTGTCCGGGTGGCGGAATGGCAGACGCGCTAGCTTGAGGTGCTAGTGCCCTTTATCGGGCGTGGGGGTTCAAGTCCCCCCTCGGACACTTACCGTATCTCCAACTTGTGCGGGTCGAGCTGAGCCCGGCCCGCACGAGCTGTTTTCCGGGCTCGTAGGCGAGCCTCCAGGGCGTCGCGATAGCGGGCGATGTTGGCGTCGCAGGGGAAGCGGCAGCGGCGCCCTTGACTGCCGGCAGGGCCCGGGCGTGCTCGAAGGTCTCAGTGTCGATCAGCGGCTGGTGCGCGGTGCCGGTGGACGCTGTGCAGGGTTCATGCCCCTGCTGGGGCTGCTCCCCGACTCCGGGATTCTCGTGGTCAGTCTGCGTACGTTGCCGGAAAGGACGGCGGCGCGCTCCGTGTCGGTGAGGTCCATGGCCGCCAGGTCGGCGATACCCGAGCGGATGTATCCGGGCCCCTTCTCGGGGTCGTACGGCGAGTCGGAGCCGAACAGCACACGGTCCGGGCCGAAGAACTCCAGGGCGCAGCGCAGGGCGTGCGGGGCACCGAAGAGCGCGGTGTCGGCGTAGAACATCTTGAAGTAGTCCAGCGGGCGCTTGGAGAGCGGATAACCGGTGACGTCCTCGCGCTGGTGGTCCGGGGTGCGGGAGCCGAGTTGGTCCCAGCCGGGGCCGACGCGGCCGGAGAAGTGGGGGATCATGCTGCCGCCGTGGTGGATGAGCAGCTTCAGGTCCGGGTGGCGTTCGAGTACGCCGCCGAAGACGATGCGGGCCATGAAGGCAGACAGGTCGTACTCCCAGCCGAAGGTCCACCAGATCTCGTACCGGGAGCGTTCCTCGGTGGGGTAGTCGGGCCAGGAGGAGTTGCGGCAGGGGTGGACCTGGACGAGAAGGTCGAGTTCGGCGGCGCGTTCCCAGAACGGTTCGAAGCGCTGCTCGTCCAGGGGGTGACCGTTGACGTGGGTGTATATCTGGACGCCGAGCGCCCCCAACTCGCCGACCGCGCGGTCGAGTTCCGTTACGGCGGCGTCGACGTCGTTGAGTGCCACCGCCGCGCAGAAGCCGACGAAGCGGTCCGGGTGCTCGGCGACGAGCGCGGCCAGGCCGTCGTTGCCGATGCGCGCGTACTCGGCGGACAGCGCCGGGCTGCCGAAGTCCTCGACGGGCGGGGCCGCCAGGTTGATGATCTGGCGGTAGCCGGCGAACTCGTCCATCTGCCGGAAGCGCACGTCCAGGTCGACCAGCGCGGGGATGTTCATGATGCGCTTGCGCAGGTTGGCCACGGCCGGGACGCCGTCGAGCGCGAACAGGCGCTCGGCGTAGTCGCGGGGAAGCACATGGCAGAAGGCGTCGATCTTCTCAAGAGTTTCGGTCTTCTCAAGAATCTCGACCGTCTTAAGTGTTTCGCGGGTCTCAAATGTTTCGGGTGTCTCGAGCACGCTGTTCCTCTCCAAGTGGCTGATGAAGTGGTTGATGGCGGCCGGGCGTTCATGGGGCGGGCGACGACGACTCGCGTGGGATGAGGGTGGGCGCGTAGACAGCGGAGGCCGTGGGCTTGCCCTCGATGGACCGCAGCAGGATGTCGACCACGCCGCGTCCGATCTCGCGCAGCGGCACGCGGACGCTGGTCAGGGGAATCGGCAGACGAGCGGCGAGCGGGGTGTCGTTGTACCCGACGAGCGAGAGCTCGCCGGGAATGCTGATCCCGAGCCGTCTGGCGGCTGCCAGCACACCGACCGCGGTGTTGTCGTTGACGGTCATGACGGCTGTCGGGCGCTCACCGGTGGGCAGGGCGGACAGCAGCTCGGTCGCGACCCGCTCACCGCTCTCCATGGAGAACTCCGAGGGCCGGACGAGGCGTTCGTCCACCGTGATCCCCGCCTCCCCCAGAGCTGTGCGGTAACCCTCCATCCTGCCGACGGGGTTGGAGGCGTAGGGCGGGCCGGCGATCAACGCGATCCGCCGGTGCCCCAGGTCGATCAGGTGACGAGCGGCCAGATATCCGCCCAGCTTGTCGTCGCCGACGGAGGCCGGGCCGCGGCCGTCGGTCCGCAGCGCGAGGGCGTACGGGATGTCCCGCGCGGCCAGTTCGCGCACGAGGTCGCTCTGCGAGTCCAGCCGGGCCGTGGCGAGCACCAGCCCGTCCACCATCCGGTCAAGGAGCAGCCTTCCCTGGACGGCTTCGGCAGCCGGGTCGTCGTGGGTGATCGCGACGAGGGCATGCAGTCCGTGGTCCCGGCAGGCTTCGGCGATCTCCTCGTACAGGATCGCCATCACCCCGTCCGAGAGCCTTGAGACGACCACGCCGATCGTGCGCGTGCTCTGCCGGCGCAGGCTGGCCGCCGCGGGATTGGGCGAGTACCCGATACGTTGCGCGACCTCCTTGATCCGGGCGGCCGTGGCGCTTCGCGAGAAGGGGTGCCGCTCGTCCATGGCGCGTGAAACCGTCGAGGCGTTCACGCCCGCCTCGCGCGCCACATCGGCCATGGTCGGGCGGCGTTGGCCGCCTCGTGCACGGCCGGATGCCTTGCCCCCTGATGCGGTCATCGGTCGCTACCTCTCTCGTCGGCGGCGGGCGAACTTTCCTGGCGCTACCGGGTTGACGGGCTCGTTCTGCCCCGCACATGATTGTGCATACGTAAGCGCAATCGATTGCACGCCCAGTATCGCACGCCGTCCCGGCGAAGACACAAGGCCTCGGCGGCTTTTCGCAGAGAGGAGCGACCCCTTGTCGAGTCGCTCAGTGAGAACGCCAGCTTCCCGGCACCGCCTGAAACGCCGGAGAGTGTTGGGCGCCATCGTTTCCGCCACTCTGTTGCTGGCCGGATGTTCCGGTGGCGGCACTGACAACTCCTTCACCGTGGCGCTGATCGAGCCGGACATCGCCGCGGTTCCCCTGCTCGCGGCCGTCGACGCAGTCCGTGAGCAGGGATTCGACGTCAAGGTGGAGGAGGCCGCCGAGCCGGAACTCGCCATCGAGGGTCTCGTCCGCGGCGACTACCAGTTCTCGGCGGAGGCGACGAGCCCGGCGCTGATCGCGATGTCCAAGGGTGCGCCGATCCGGATCGTCGCCGATGCCGTCGGCAACCAGTGGGCGGTCTACGGCGCCCAGAACCGTGACAGCTGCGACCAGTTGGACGGCCGTCCCTTCGGGATCTTCAGCGAGGGCTCCGTGGCGACGGCGATGGTCCGGCAGTGGGTCAGCAAGGACTGCCGCAAGGGCTCCGAACCGGAATACCTGACCATCGGCGGCTCCGACGCCCGCGCGCAGGCCCTGCTGTCCGGCCAGATCGACGCGACCGCCCTCGAAGTGACCGACGCCATCACCCTGGAACGGGCCGGCGGAGGCAAGGGACTGCACCGGCTGGCGGACTTCAAGGAGGTCTTTCCCGGGCTGCACCCGCAGACCGTGTACGCGAACGACGACTATCTCGGCGAACACCGCAAGCCCAGCCAGGCGTTCATCGACGCGATCGTCGCCGAACACCGGAAGATCAACGCGGACCCGGGCTATCTCGTGTCCCTGCTGAAGAAGTACCTGCCGGACGCCTACGACGAGGAGACGGCGAAGGTGACCAGCCGGCGGTACGTGGACGCGGGATTGTTCGATGCCGCGGGGCTGACTCCGCGGAGCGTCCAGCGGACTGTGGACTTCTTCGCGGACGCGGGAATCGTCAAGCGCATGCCGGTCGAGGACGTGGCGGATCTCAGCTTCGTCGACCGCGCGGCGGCCGAACAGGAACCGGTCGCGCAGGAACGGGGAGAAGGCTCATGACCGCTACCGGTGTCTCCGCCACGACACGCCGCCCCACAACCAGCCTGCTGCAGAAGGCAGTTCACGGCACCCTCCTCTACCAACTGCTCACCTTCGCCGTGTTCGCGACCGCCTGGGAGGTGTACGGGCGCAACTGGGGCGGCATCCTGCTGCCGCCCTTCTCCGACACGGCCGTGGCGACCGTCCAGCTGCTCGGCGAGGCCGAGTTGTGGAAGGCGCTCTGGCTGAGCAACCAGGCACTGGTCATCGGCTTCGTCGCGGCCGTCGTACTCGGCGTACCGACCGGGCTGCTGCTGGGGCGCTTCCGGACCGTCGAGCGCTACACCGACATCTACCTCAGCATTCTGCTGGTGACGCCGATGGCCGCCGTCATTCCACTGCTGGTGATGTCGGTGGGTTTCGGGCTGCTGTCGCGGGTGATCCTGGTGACTCTCTTCTCGGTCGTCATGGTGATCGTCAACGCCCGTGCCGGCATACGGCAGATCGACGCCTCGCTCATCGAGATGAGCCGCACCTACGGGGCGTCGGAGGCGCAGATCTGGCGGCGCATTCTCATTCCCGGTGCCCTGCCCGCCATCATGACCGGCGTCCGGCTCGCGCTCGGCCGTGCCGTCACCGGCATGGTCATCGTGGAACTGCTCATGGTGTCGGTCGGATTCGGCGGTCTCATCCTCGAGTACCGCAGCCTCTTCGAGGCGCCCAAGTTGTACGCGACCATCGTCGTCATTCTCATCGAGGCCCTCGCGTTGATCGCCGCTGCCCGCTGGGTCGAGCGCAAAGCCACTCCGTGGGCGGCCCCCAGGAATTCCGCAAGGAGCACACGTGATTGAGATCCGAGGCGTCACCAAGAAGTTCACCGGGCGCGAGGGCAGCGAGGTCCACGCCCTCAAGGACGTCGACCTCACGGTCGGGGACAACGAGTTCCTCACCGTCCTGGGCCCGAGCGGATGTGGCAAGACCACGCTGCTGCGCGCGATCGCCGGACTCATCGACTGGGACCAGGGCGACATCCTCGTCGACGGCGAGCCCGTACGCCGCCCAGGTCCCGACCGGGCCATGGTCTTCCAGAACTTCGCACTGCTGCCCTGGGCCACCGTGCTGGACAACGTCGCCTTCGGTCTCGAACTCCGGGGGGAGAGCCGCGCGGTCCGGCACGAGAAGGCAAGGGAGCTGATCGAGCTGGTGGGACTCGGCGGGTTCGAGTCGCGGCTGCCCGGCGAACTGTCCGGCGGCATGCAGCAGCGCGTCGGTCTGGCCAGAGCGCTGGCCGTGGAGCCGAACGTCCTGCTGATGGACGAGCCGTTCGGCGCGCTGGACGAGCAGACCCGGCGCATCCTCCAGGAGGAGTTGTTGTCCATCTGGGAACGCCGGCGGCTGACGGTCGTCTTCATCACCCACAGCATGGAGGAGGCCGTACTGCTCGGGGACCGGGTGGTCCTCATGAGCCCGCGCCCCGGCCGGATCGCCGAGATCGTCCCCATCGGCATCCCGCGGCCCCGCTCTGCCGACGTCGGGGGCCTGGAGCAGTCGCCCGAGTTCACCGCGATCACCTCGCGGCTCTGGGAGAGCCTGCGCACCATGCATCCCGACCACCGCACAGCCGCCCGCGCCGCGGCCGCCCAGGAGGTGGCCGGATGACCGCCACGACCCCCGCGGCCCGCAGCACCGTACGAAGGACTCCGCGCGTCGCGATGCCTCCGCCGCTGGTCGGGCTGCTGGCCGGGGCGGTCCTCTGGGAGGTGGTCGCGCGGTCCGCCGACGCGGCCTTCCTCCCGCCGGCGAGCGCCGTCGTCGCCCGGCTGTGGGAGATGACGGTGGACGGGCTGATCCTCGGCAGCCTGGCTTCCAGTCTCACCAACCTCGTCCTCGGGTTCGCGATCTCCCTCGTCCTGGGGCTGACACTCGGCGTGCTGATGGGCCGATACCGCCCCGTGGACGCCGCGCTCGGCGTCTACATGTACGCACTGCTGACGGCTCCGTCCCTGGTGTTCGCCCCGGTCTTCTTCTCGCTGTTCGGGCCGGGCAGGGCGTCCATCGTGGCCGTCGTGGTCATGTACTCGCTGTTCATCATCGTGATCAGCACCGCCTCCGCCGTACGAGCGGTCCCCGAGCACCTCACCGAGATGGCCCACCTGTACGGGGCGAACGAGCGGCAACTCCTGCTCAAGATCGTCGTCCCCGCCGCCCTGCCGCTGGCCATGGCCGGCATCCGGCTCGGCATCGGCCGCGCGGTCACCGGAATGATCAACGGCGAGATGTTCATCGCCGTCGTCGGGCTCGGCCGGGTCCTCACCCAGGCAGGCGGCCGCTTCGACAGCGAGAGCGTCCTGGCCGTACTGCTCGCCGTCGTCCTGGTGGCCCTCGGCGCGGTCGGACTCGTTCAATGGGCCGACCGTCGCGTCAACGGCTGGCTCCCGCGGACAGCGCGGCAGTGACAGCGCGGCAGTGACAGCGCCGCGAAGGAAGCGGCAGCTGCCGGGGAAGCGTTCGGTGCATCAAAACGGACTGAACGAGCGGAGCGGGGCTACGGGCGGGTGACCGTCGCGGACATCGCGTCGGCGGCCGGTGCGCGCTGTCGGCGGTCCTGCCCGGGGGTCAGTCGCTGACGCGCCCCCCGGCGTGCCGCTGGCGGGGCAGGACGTGCTGGGCAGGCGTGGTGAGCGTGATCTGGCGGACGAGTTGCTGGAAGGAGAGCAGAGTGGTGACCGGCGGAAGGGCCGCCACCGCCATCGCGACCGGCGTCTTGGGCGCATGGGCGACACACAGGAACATCGCGACGGCGGAGAAGAGCAGCACCACGGCCCAGGAGTGCGCGGCGCTGCGGCGGTGCAGCGCGGCCCGCAGGATGGACAACGACGCCACCAGCCACGGCCCGTAGACCAGCAGCGGCCACCAGCCGCCCAGCCCATGAGCTCCCGGGGTCGCCAGGCGGCGCAGCGGATCGTAGGCGATCAGCGCGCCGAGCGCGCTCACCATGCCCACGATCACCGCGGTCAGTGCCGCGATGAACAGGCTCAGGACCTTCAGCCACGGCCTCCGGATCCAGCGGACGCTGCGCACCAGCCGGTTCGGACGCCGGCGGGCACCGCGCTTGCGCGGGATGGTGGGCGGGACGGAGGCGGGCGCGGCAGGCGCGCCGGTCTGGAGGAGCTGGGTGAGATCGCGGTCGAAGTCCCACTCCGTGCGCAGGCCTTCGGGGACGGTTGGATCGAGCACATCCGCCCCGAAGGAGCCCGTCTGGTACCCGGCGCTGTCCAAGCCCTCGTCGGGGTGGAGCCAATAGCCGCTCATGCCCGCCCCGCCGGCTGCTCGACAGCGCCGAGGCGCTGGGTGAAGTCGGCCTGAATCCGCTCCAGCACGCCGAAGTGGCTGTGGAGCAGATCGGAACAGTCCGCGCATCTGGACGCGGGCGCGAGGTCCAGACCCCGCTCCTCGCAAACGTCCGCCGCCACTGTGCCCTGCGGGCTCATCGTCGCCATGCACTCCCCAACGAGGAGAAAATTAGCTGGATACGCCCAATTTAAAAGCAATGTACACATATTGATGCGTTTAACGACTCTTCAGGTAGAAGGCCGATCAACACGGCGACGTTGACCCGTTTGCCCCGGAAAAACCGGATGAGGTTCTGGTTTCAACTCCCCCCTCAGAGAACGGCGGTGAGCAGGGACACCGCCGAGGTCTGGCGGCTGATGTCGGCACTGTCGAAGGGTCCCGCCCAGTTCAGCCCGTACTGGTCGGCGCCGTTGCGGGCGTGCGCGTAGATCGAGTCGGCCTGGGTGACGAGGTAGCCGTGGTACGGGTGGCCCGGCAGGACGCGGTCGAGCTCGCCGAGATTGCGGGCGAAGATGCCCTTGAAGGACGCCTGGTCGGCGTTGCAGGTGCCGTCGGCCTCGCAGGGCTCCGTGAGGATGCCGTTCGGCGACAGCGTGCCGCTGCCGATGACGGCGTCGGCGATCTGCCGGGCCCGGGTGAGCAGGGTGCGGTCGCCGGTCGCCTTGTACAGCTCCGCCAGACCTCCCAGGACCACGCCCTGGTTGTACGTCCACGTCGTGCCGCCGTTGGAGGCGCAGCTGCCGCTCTGGGTCTGCAGGCCGTCGTTGACCAGGTGGTCGCTGTTGATCATTCCGCTGTTCTCGAACCAGTCCCACGCCTTCAGCGCGCGGTTGAGGTAGACGGTGTCGCCGGGGATCCGGTTGTGCAGGGACGCGAGGAGCTTGAAGTACAGCTCGAAGCTGATCGCGTTCTTGTAGCTCTTCGCGGGGATGTCCCACCAGACGCCGCCGCCGCAGACGTCGTCCCAGTAACCGCGGATGTACTCCTCGCCGGTCCTGGCGATCGCCAGGTACTCCTTGTCGCGTGTCAGGTCGTACGCGCTCACCATGGCCAGGGCCCACCAGCCGGTGTCGTCGGTGGAGTCGGCGCGGAACTCGCCACCGCCCTCCGGCCACCAGGGAAGGGGCTTGCGCTGGAGCTCGACGGTGTTCTCGAGCGTGCTCAGGTATTTCCTGGACCGGGTCCTGAGCGAGTAGTCGAGCGTCGCCTGGAGGGCGTTCCCCGACTGCCACCAGGGTGCGTCGGTGTTCCAGCGGCCGGTGTCCTGCTCGTAGTACGTCATCATCGCGTCCATGGCGGCGGTGGCCCTGGCGCGCGCGGTCACCGGGCCGGCCGGTGTGGCCGCTTGTGAGGGGAGCGCCGTCATCAGCAGTGCCAGCAGCGCACCGCCGACGAGGGAGGCCATCCAGGCCCTGCTTCTTCGGATTCTTCGGCTTCTTCGGATTCTTCGGAACGGTCTCGGCATGTCCAACCTCCTGAGAAATACGGGTTCATGCGGTGATCACCCGTCCCCCCGCCTGCCGGCAGAGGTCGAGGGTCTGGGGGTCGGCTCCGCCGGTCGTCACCAGCACATCGATGTCGGAGAGCGAGCAGAGCCGCAGGGAACCGGTGCCGGGGAACTTCGCCTCCGAGGCGACCAGGACCGTGCGGTCACACGCCTCGATCATCGCCTGCTTGATGGGCGCTTCCACGGCCATGTCGTCCACCACGTGGCCGCTCGGACGTACTCCCGTACAGCTGAGGAAGAGCAGGTCGGCGCTGATGTGGCCGAGGGCCGCCGCGGTGAGCGAGCCCACCAGCGACTGGTAGTTGCGGCGCAGCACACCGCCGAGCAGCACCAGCCGGACGGCGTCGTCGTCGCGCAGTTCGTCCAGCACGGTCACATTGCTGGTGATCACGGTGACGGGGCGCCCGCGGAGCCGTCGTGCGATGGCCCGGGTGCTCGTGCCGATGTCCAGCACCACCACGCCGTCGTCCGGGACGAGAGCCGCCGCGTGTTCGGCCATCGCCTCCTTCTGGGAGCGGTCGTGGGACGCCGAGACGTCGAAGGGCTCCTCGTTCGCGTTGTCTTCTCCCGCCGGGGTGTGGGGTGAGAGTGCGGCACCTCCGTAGGTGCGGATGAGTTCACCGCTGCGGTCCAGCGCCGTGAGGTCCCGTCGGATCGTCGACTCGCTGACCTGGAGGCGTTCGGCCAGCTCGCGCACGGAGGCGACGCCCGAACTGCGCAGGGATTCGACGATTCGCATGTGCCGACTGCTCGAAGTCACGCACCAAGGCTAGAGCTTGTGACCGATATTGCCCATATCGCGTCCGTAACACATGAGTTAATGACCAAACCCGGTCACATGGATGCTCATGGTCGAGCACGCTCTCCCTCATGGTCGCGGGCCTCGCCCGGCGTGTGGGGGATCTCTCGTCCGGCGGACATACCACGAGGTCACGGCGTACGGGCGCCTCCGGCGAGCACCCCCGAACGGCCTTCCCGCGTGGCCGTCGACAGGGGGCGAGCCCACAGTCGTACTAAGATTTCCGGCTTGTTACGGATACGGAGCAGAGCTGGAGCCGGACAACCCCAGGCAGACCTGCGGGCCCGCCAGCGCCCCGGAGGTTTCCGGGAACGAGAGGCGAGGACCCGATGGCAGCCCTACACGAGAGCAGTGCTCTTGGCCTGCTCGATGCCGAGTTCCGCGAACAGTTCGGCGACACCGCACGTTTCTCCGCAGGACCCGCGTCCTCTCCCCGCACCCTCGTCGACATCTTCGAGGCGTCCGTCCGCTCCTACCCCGACGAACTCGCCCTGGACGACGGAACCCGCCCCCTCACCTACCGTGCGCTGGCCATCGAGGTGGACGGGCTGCGGCGG
Organism: Streptomyces scabichelini; assembly: GCF_011045015.1. GTDB lineage: Bacteria > Actinomycetota > Actinomycetes > Streptomycetales > Streptomycetaceae > Streptomyces > Streptomyces scabichelini. The sequence goes on from NZ_JAAKZY010000012.1 coordinate 48,430, forward strand.
CGCCTCGCGGACGCGGGCGTCGGCCTCGGCGACCGGGTCGGCGTCCGGGTCCCGTCCGGCACCAATGACCTGTACGTCGCCATCCTCGCCGTACTCGCCGCCGGAGCCGCCTATGTGCCGGTGGACGCCGAGGACCCGGACGAGCGGGCCGAGCTGGTCTTCGGCGAGGCCGAAGTGCGGGCGGTCGTCGGGGCCGGGCACGAGCTGACCGTCGGCGAGAGGAGCGAGACCCCCGCCGCGCGGCCCAGCACCGAGCACGACGCCTGGATCATCTTCACCTCCGGCTCGACCGGGAAGCCCAAGGGCGTCGCCGTGAGCCACCGCAGCGCCGCCGCCTTCGTGGACGCCGAGGCCGCACTGTTCCTCACCGAGGAGCCGATCGGGCCCGGCGACCGGGTCATGGCCGGGCTGTCCGTCGCCTTCGACGCCTCCTGTGAGGAGATGTGGCTGGCCTGGCGGTACGGCGCCTGTCTGGTGCCCGTGCCGCGTTCCCAGGTGCGCAGCGGCGCCGACCTCGGGCCCTGGCTGGTGGAGCAGGAGATCACCGTGGTGTCCACGGTGCCGACGCTGGCCGCCCTGTGGGAGCCGGAGGCGCTCAACGACGTACGGCTGCTGATCTTCGGCGGCGAGGCCTGCCCGCCCGAGCTGGTCCAGCGGCTGGTGACCGAGGGTCGCGAGGTCTGGAACACGTACGGCCCCACCGAGGCCACCGTGGTCGCCTGCGCCTCGCTGATGACCGGTGACGAGCCGATCCGGATCGGGCTGCCGCTGAACGGCTGGGAGCTGGCCGTCGTCGACGAGGCCGGAGAGCCGGTGCCGATGGGCGGCAGCGGACAGCTGGTGATCGGCGGGGTGGGCCTGGCCCGCTATCTCGACCCCGAGAAGGACGCCGAGAAGTACGCCCCGCTGGAGTCGCTGGGCTGGGAGCGTGCCTACCGCAGCGGTGACCTGGTCAAGGCCGAGCCGCAGGGGCTGGTCTTCCTCGGGCGGGCCGACGAGCAGATCAAGCTCGGCGGACGGCGGATCGAGCTGGGCGAGGTCGACGCCGCGCTCCAGGCGCTGCCCGGCGTCCAGGGCGCGGCTGCCGCCGTGCGCAGCGCGCGCAGCGGCAACCAGCTGCTCGTCGGCTATGTGGTGACGCAGGACGGCTGGGACCACGCCACGGCCGTCGAGAAGCTGCGCGCCGAACTGCCCGCCGCCCTGGTCCCGCTGCTCGCGCCCGTCGACGACCTGCCGACCCGCACGTCCGGCAAGGTCGACCGGAACGCGCTGCCGTGGCCGCTGCCCGAACTGGAGACGAGTGGCCGGGCCGAGCAGCTGTACGGCACCGAGGCCTGGCTCGCCGAGCAGTGGAGCGAGGTCCTCGGCATCCCGGTGAGCGGCGCGCGGGACGACTTCTTCGCGATCGGCGGCAGCAGCCTCGCCGCCGCCCAGCTCACCACCAGGCTGCGCACCCGCTACCCCAGCGCCGCCGTGGTCGACATCTACCAGCACCCCGTGCTGCGCAAGCTGGCCCGGCATCTGGAGAAGTCCGCGCAGGGTGACGGCGCCGACCGCGAGATCGCGCCGGTGCCGCTGCGGGCCAAAGTGGTCCAACTGCTCGTACTCGTCCCGCTGTTCACGCTGCTCGGGCTGCGCTGGACCGTGGCGCTGGCCGCGCTCGGCAACGTGCTCCACTGGTTCGGCCCGTACCCCTGGGTTCCGCAGACGTCCTGGTGGGCCGTCGCCGCGGCAGGAGCCCTGCTCTTCAGCCCGCCGGGGCGGCTCGCCATCGCGGCAGGCGGCGCCCGGCTGCTCCTGCGCGGTGTGAAGCCCGGCCGCCACCCCCGCGGCGGAAGCGTGCATCTGCGGCTGTGGACGGCCGAGCGGCTCGCCGAGTTCAGCGGCGCGACCTCGCTCACCGGGTCCTGGCTGGAGCGGTACGCGCGGGCGCTCGGCGCCAAGGTCGGCCCCGACGTGGACCTGCACTCACTGCCGCCGGTGACCGGCATGCTCAAGCTCGGCCGGGGCGCGGCCGTCGAGTCCGAGGTGGACCTGTCCGGGCACTGGCTGGACGGCGACCGGCTGGAGATCGGCCCGGTCAAGGTGGGCGCGGGCGCGGTGGTCGGCACCCGCGGCATGCTCTTCCCGGGCGCCCGCGTCGGCAAGCACGCCGAGGTGGCCCCCGGCTCCGCCGTGTCCGGACACATCCCCACCGGGCAGCGCTGGGCAGGCGCCCCCGCGGTCAAGCTCGGAAAGGCGAAGCGGGACTGGCCCAAGGAGCGCCCGCGGAAGGGGACGTACTGGGGCGTGATGTACGGCGCGACGGGGTTCGCCCTGACGGCGCTGCCCCTGATCGCCGGTGTTGCCGCCCTCCTCGTGGCGAGCCTCTTCGTCTCGCCGGACGCCGGGCTCGGCGAGGCGCTGCGGGGTGCCGCGCTCGCGCTGGTGCCGGCGACGCTGGCCTTCGGTCTCGCGTACGCACTGCTTCTGCTGGTCGCCGTGCGGCTGCTCAGTCTCGGTCTGCGGCCGGGTACGCACCCGACGCACAGCAGGATCGGCTGGCAGGCCTGGACGGTCACGCAGTTGATGGACCGCTCCCGCGAGACGCTGTTCCCGCTGTACGCCGGGCTGGTCACGCCGGTGTGGCTGCGGCTGCTGGGGATGCGGATCGGCAGGGGCGCCGAGGTGTCGACGGTGCTCGCGCTGCCGAGCCTCACGACGGTCGGCGAGGGCGCGTTCCTCGCGGACGACACACTGACCGCGCCGTACGAACTCGGCGGCGGCTGGATGCGGATCGGGCGCGCCGAGATCGGGCGCCGGGCGTTCCTCGGCAACTCCGGGATGACCGCGCCGGGCCGCTCCGTGCCGGACGGCGGGCTTGTCGGGGTGCTGTCCGCGACGCCGAAGAAGGCCAAGAAGGGCAGCTCGTATCTGGGTCTGCCGCCGGTGAAGCTGCCGCGTGCGACCAACGACGGCGACCAGAGCCGTACGTACGACCCGCCCGCGCGGCTTCTGGTGGCGCGGGGTCTGGTCGAGCTGTGCCGGATCGTGCCGGTGTTCTGCTCGGCCGCCCTGGCCGTGCTGACCGTGGCGGTGCTGAGTGCGCTGGGCGCATGGGCGTGGCTGCTCGGCGGCGTGGTGCTGCTCGGCGTGGGCGCGGTCGCCTGCCTGGTGTCGATCGTGGCGAAATGGCTGCTCGTGGGCCGGCACCGGACCGGTGAACACCCGCTGTGGAGCGGCTTCGTGTGGCGCAACGAACTGGCCGACACGTTCGTCGAGGTGGTGGCCGTGCCGTGGCTGGCCGGTTCCGTGGCCGGTACGCCGGTGATGAACCTGTGGCTGCGCGGCCTCGGTGCCCGGATCGGCAAGGGTGTGTGGGTGGAGAGCTACTGGCTGCCCGAGACGGACCTGGTGACGCTGGAGGACGCGGCGACGGTGAACCGCGGCTGCGTCCTGCAGACCCACCTCTTCCACGACCGGATCTTGCGGACGGATACTGTGGTCCTCCGTGAGGGCGCCACCCTGGGCCCGGGCGGAATCGTCCTGCCCGGCAGCACCGTCGGAGCGCGCAGCACACTGGGTCCCGCATCCCTCGTCATGGCGGCGGAATCCGTTCCCGACGACACCCGTTGGCTGGGCAACCCGATCGAAGCATGGCGTTCCTAGGCGCGGCCCGTACGGCGGCGCCTCGGACAGCAGTCGATGCACCGGCACGTCGTACGAGTACAGCGCAGGGAGCGAACACAGCAGTGGTTCAGCGGACAGTGGGAGTGGACCCGTACTTCCCGGCGAACGGGGATGCCCGTTACCGGGTGCACCGGTACGAACTCGCCCTGGACTACCGTCCCGGACCCAACCGGCTGTCCGGCACCGCCCGGCTCAACGCCATCGCGGGCCGGGCGCCGCTCGCCGAATTCCTGCTCAACCTGGCCGACTTCAAGGTCGGCCGGGTACGGGTCGACGGCCGTGCGCCGCACTACACGCACCGGGGCGGCAGGCTCCGCGTCCGCCCGGCGAAGCCGATCCGGGCCGGGGCGGCCTTCACGGTGGAGGTGCACTGGTCGGGCAACCCCAAGCCGGTGCGCAGCCCCTGGGGCGGGCTCGGCTGGGAGGAGCTGGAGGACGGGGCGCTGGTGGCCAGCCAGCCGGTCGGGGCGCCGTCCTGGTACCCGTGCAACGACCGGCCCGCCGACAAGGCCTCGTACCAGCTGTCGATCACCACGCCGTCCGCGTACTCGGTCGTGGCGGGCGGGCGGCTGCTGACCCGGACGACGAAGGCGAGCACCACGACCTGGGTGTACGAGCAGTCGGCGCCGACGTCCAGCTACCTGGTCGGGCTGTCCATCGGCAAGTACCAGACGGTGCTGCTTGGCGACCCCGGCCTCGGCGGTGTGCCACAGGCCGGGCACATCCCGGCGCATCTGCTCACCCCGTTCTCCCGGGACTTCGCACGGCAGCCCGCGATGATGGAGCTGTTCGAGGAGGTCTTCGGCCCGTATCCGTTCGGTGAGTACGCGGTGGTCGTCACCGAGGAGGAGCTGGACGTTCCGGTGGAGGCGCAGGGGTTGTCGCTTTTCGGCGCCAACCATGTGGACGGGGCGCGGGGTTCGGAACGGCTGGTGGCTCATGAGCTGGCGCACCAGTGGTTCGGCAACAGTGTGAGCATCGCCGACTGGCGGCACATCTGGCTGAACGAAGGGTTCGCGAAGTACGCGGAGTGGTTGTGGTCCGAGCGGTCGGGTGGGCGTACGGCGCAGGCTCTTGCGGGTGTCGCGCACCGGAAGCTGGCTTCGTTGCCGCAGGATCTTCAACTGGCGGATCCTGGGCGCAAGTTGATGTTCGATGACCGGCTCTACGAGCGTGGTGGGCTGGTGTTGCATGCGGTGCGCTGTGCGTTGGGGGACGAGGCGTTTTTCCGGATGTTGCGTGCGTGGGCGGCGCTGCATCGGGGGGGTGTGGTGACGACGGAGGCGTTTACGCGGCACGTCGCGCGGTACGCGGACGCTTCGCTGGACGACCTGTTCTCCGCCTGGCTGTACGAGACGGCGTTGCCGGCGTTGCCGTCCGCTGCTGGGGCGATTCCGGCTCGGCCGCCTTATCCGCCGGGCGCTCCGCTGGGTGGCGCGGGGTAGCTGCGGGTCGTTGTGGCTGGTCGCGCCCGCGCGGCGGAGCCGCAAATTGATACAGCCCCGCGCCCCTGGGTTCGTTGGGGGTCGGGGTCGTGGGCCGGTGCGTCAGCCCGTCGCAGGGTGGGCATACGGCCCGGTGTCGGTACACGGCCCTGGTGACCTGAGACCGAACCTACGCGACGGGCGTACGACGCACCGGCCCACGACCCCTCCCGCCGGTGGGCAAGTGCAGGTTTCGTCGGGGCGCAGGCTTTTGCTTTTAGGGGCGCGGGGAACTGCGCGACCAGCCACGACGGCGCTGCAGCCGACAACGAACCGTCAGTCAGGTCTGCGCCCCCTGTTGCCGGGGCGCGAAGCCACCCACGCGTGGATGGTGTCCGCGTACCAGTAGGGCTTGCCGGCCTCCACATGGTCGGGCGGAGGGAGCAACCCGTGCTTGCGATAGGAGCGCACGGTGTCCGGCTGTACTCGGATGTGCGCCGCGATCTCCTTGTACGACCAGAGCCTTCGGTCGGTCATCAGTGGCACCTCCCTGCGGTCACGAAGCGTGTGTCGGGTGAACGACGCAGCGTGACCGCGGGCCAGTGCTTGTTGCTCGGGTGTGACGCGGAGCCCGCGTACACGGGACATGTGTGACAAGGAGGAGATGTTTGCGGCAAGGCCTGGTCCGAATGTCCGGACAACCAATTGACAGGCGTCCAGAAGCGCGGCTAGACCTGGGAGCAGCCGAAGCGAAGGGAACTCGATGGGCGAGTCCGCGGAGTCCAGTGCGTACGAGCTGATCACCATGGGGCGGATCGGTGTGGACCTCTACCCGCTGCAGACAGGTGTGCCGCTCCCGCAGGTGACGTCCTTCGGGAAGTTCCTCGGCGGCTCCGCGAGCAACGTCGCGGTGGCCGCAGCGCGGCTCGGGCGGCGTACGGCGGTGATCACGCGCACCGGTGACGACCCCTTCGGGACGTATCTCCACGAGGCGCTGCGGGACTTCGGCGTCGACGACCGCTGGGTGACGCCCGTGGCGGGGCTGCCCACGCCGGTCACGTTCTGCGAGATCTTTCCGCCGGACGACTTCCCGCTGTACTTCTACCGGCAGCCGAAGGCCCCGGATCTGGAGATCGACGCCCACGAACTGGACCTGGACGCCATCCGCGCGGCCCGCGTCTTCTGGGTGACCGGCACGGGCCTGAGTGAGGAGCCGAGCCGCACGGCGACCCTCGCGGCGCTGGCCCATCGCGCCAAGTCCGGTACGACGGTCTTCGACCTGGACTGGCGCCCCATGTTCTGGCGCGGCGACAGCAACGGGCCAGCCGCCGCCCGCCCCTTTTACAAGGAAGCGCTCCGGCACACCACCGTCGCCGTCGGCAACGTCGACGAGGTCGAGGTCGCGACGGGCGAGCGCGACCCGTACGCGGCCGCCCGCGCGCTCCTCGACGCGGGCGTCGAGCTGGCCGTGGTCAAGCAGGGACCCAAGGGCGTCCTGGCCATGAACCGGCAGGGCGACTCGGCGGAGGTCCCGCCCCTCCCGGTGAAGGTCCTCAACGGCCTCGGTGCCGGCGACGCCTTCGGCGGTTCCCTCTGCCACGGCCTGCTCGCTGGCTGGGACCTTGAGCACACCATGCGTTACGCCAACGCCGCGGGCGCCATCGTCGCGTCCCGTCTGGAGTGCTCCTCCGCCATGCCGACCCCGACGGAGGTCGAGCAGGCGCTGAAGGCGGGGGCAGTTCTGTGAGCGCGGGGCCTGTGACTCCCGTGATCAAGGACATGAAGAACGACCCGCACCAGTTCACCACCGGTGACAGCGAGTGGATCGTGCTTCCGCTGAGCGGCGCCTGTACCGTCCGTACAGAGGACAAAACACTCGAACTCCTGGGCAGGGAGGACGTGTTCAGCGGAGTCACCGACTTCGCTTACGTCCCTCGCGACGCCCGGGTGCAGATCGCCTCCGGCGCGGGAGGCCGCTTCGCCCTGGCAGGAGCGAAGTGCGAGCGCCGACTCCCCGCCCGCTACGGCCCCGCGCCGGAGGTCCCCGTCGAAGACCGCGGCAGTGGCAGCTGCGCACTCCCCCACGCTCGAACAACCTCGCGCGGGGGCACCCCCATGGTGCGCAATTTCGCCTCCGCCGACGGCTTCGACTGCGACAAGCTGATCGCCGTCGAGGTCATCACCCCCGACGGCAACTGGTCCTCCTACCCGCCCCACAAGCACGACGAGCACCGGCCCGGTGTCGAGTCCGAGCTCGAGGAGATCTACTACTTCGAGATCGACGGCCCGAACGGATTCGGCTATCAGCGCGTATTTCCCTCGCGTGGGGGCGGATCCGACGTCCTCGCCGAGGTCCGCACCGGCGATGCCGTCCTCGTCCCCGACGGATGGCACGGTCCGTCCATCGCCCAGCCCGGTCACGCGATGTACTACTTGAACGTGATGGCCGGTCCGGGGGAGAGGGAGTGGCGGATCTGCTTCCACCCGGGACACGTAGAAAGCACAGAGGGCTACCGATGACAGAGCCGACGACGTCAAAGGCGACGACAAGGCTGACGGTCGCGCAGGCGCTGGTGCGGTTCCTCGCCGCCCAGTACACGGAGCGGGACGGGGTACGGCGCCGGCTGATCGGCGCCACCTGGGGCATCTTCGGGCACGGCAACGTCGCCGGGCTCGGGCAGGCGCTCGTCGAGTACGCGGAGGAGATGCCGTACCACCAGGGGCGTAACGAGCAGGCCATGGTGCACGCGGCGGTCGGGTACGCGCGTCAGTCGCGCCGCCTCTCCACGCATGCCGTCACGACCTCCATCGGGCCGGGCGCCACCAATCTCGTCACGGGTGCGGCCCTCGCCACGATCAACCACCTGCCGGTGCTGCTCCTGCCCGGCGACATCTTCGCGACCCGCCCCGCCGACCCGGTCCTCCAGCAGTTGGAGGTTCCGTACGCGGGTGATGTGTCGGTCAACGACTGTCTGCGTCCGGTGTCCAGGTACTTCGACCGGATCACCCGTCCCGAGGCACTCATTCCGGCCGCGCTTCAGGCCATGCGGGTGCTCACCGACCCGGTCGAGACGGGCGCCGTCACGCTCGCGCTGCCGCAGGACGTGCAGGCGGAGGCGTACGACTGGCCGGAGGAGTTCTTCGCCGAGCGCGTCTGGGCCGTCCGGCGTCCTGGCGCGGACCCGGAGGAGCTGGCCGCCGCCGTCAGGGCCGTACGGGACGCCCGGCGCCCTCTGGTCGTCGCGGGCGGCGGGGTCCACCACAGCGAGGCCGAGGACGCGCTCAAGGAGTTCGCCGACGTCACCCGCATCCCGGTGGCCTCGACCCAGGCGGGCAAGGGCTCCCTGGCCTGGGACCATCCGGCGGACGTCGGCGGCATCGGGCACACCGGCACCGCGACCGCCGACGAACTGGCGCGCATGGCCGACCTGGTGATCGGCGTCGGCACCCGCTACACCGACTTCACCACCGCGTCCGGCACCCTCTTCGCCGCCCAGGGCGTCCGTTTCCTGAACCTCAACATCGCGCCCTTCGACGGCCACAAGCTGTCCGGGCAGCCGCTCGTCGCGGACGCCCGCACGGGCCTGGAGGCGCTCACGGAGGCCCTCTCGCTGCACCGCTACCGCGCCGAGCCCGCGTACGTCACCGACTACACGGACGACAAGGAACGCTGGGAGCACCGGGTCGACGCGGCCTACGAGGCGGACGAGCCGGACACCCGGCCGACCCAGCCGCAGGTCCTCGGCCTGCTCGACGAGCTGGTCACCGGGGAGGACATCCTGATCAACGCGGCCGGTTCGCTCCCCGGCGACCTGCACAAACTGTGGCGGGCGCGGTCGGCGGACCAGTACCACGTCGAGTACGGCTACTCCTGCATGGGCTACGAGATCCCGGCCGCGATCGGCGTACGGCTGGCGGCCCCCGACCGGCCCGTGTGGGCGCTGGTCGGCGACGGCACGTATCTGATGATGCCGACGGAGATCGTCACGGCCGTGCAGGAAGGCGTCGCGATCAAGGTCGTGATCCTGCAGAACCACGGGTACGCGTCCATCGGCGGACTCTCCGAGACGGTGGGCGGCGAGCGGTTCGGCACCGCGTACCGGTACCAGTCGGAGGACGGTACGTACACGGGGCGGCCGCTGCCCGTCGACCTCGCCGCCAACGCGGCCAGCCTCGGCATGCGGGTGCTGCGCGCGAAGACCGTACGCGATCTGCGGGCCGCCCTCGCCGAGGCGCGGGCCGCGGACACTCCCACATGTGTCTACGTGGAGACCGAAACGGCAGACACAGTGTCGGGCGCGCCTCCGGCCCAGGCCTGGTGGGATGTACCCGTGGCCGAGACCGCGACCCGCCCGTCGGCGGTCAAGGCGCGCGAGATGTACGACCGGCACGCCGCCGCCCGACGCCGCCATCTGTGAGGGAGTTTCCGGACATGACGAAGATCGTCGACCACTGGATCGGTGGGAAGCCCGTCGCGGGTGCGTCGGGTGCGTACGGGCCGGTCACAGACCCGGCGACCGGTGCCGTGACCACGCGGGTCGCCTTCGCGAGCGTGGACGAGGTGGACGCGGCGGTCGCCGCCGCGAAGGAGGCGTACGCGACCTGGGGGCAGTCCTCGCTCGCCCAGCGGACGTCCATTCTGTTCAGGTTCCGGGCGCTGCTCGACGCGCATCGGGATGAGATCGCCGAGCTGATCACCGCCGAGCACGGCAAGGTGCACAGCGACGCGCTGGGTGAGGTCGCGCGTGGCCTGGAGATCGTCGACCTGGCCTGCGGCATCAACGTGCAGCTGAAGGGCGAGCTGTCCACGCAGGTCGCCAGCCGTGTGGACGTGGCGTCGATCCGGCAGCCGCTGGGTGTCGTCGCGGGCATCACGCCGTTCAACTTCCCGGCCATGGTGCCGATGTGGATGTTCCCGATGGCCATCGCCTGCGGCAACACCTTCGTGCTCAAGCCGAGTGAGAAGGACCCGTCGGCCTCGATGAAGCTCGCCGAGCTGCTGGCGGAAGCCGGTCTTCCGGACGGCGTCTTCAACGTCGTGCACGGCGACAAGGTGGCCGTCGACCGGCTCCTGGAGCACCCGGACGTGAAGGCCGTGTCCTTCGTGGGCTCCACGCCGATCGCCCGCTACATCCACACCACGGCCTCCGCCAACGGCAAGCGCGTACAGGCCCTCGGCGGCGCCAAGAACCACATGCTGGTGCTGCCGGACGCGGACCTGGACGCGGCGGCCGATGCCGCGGTGTCGGCCGCGTACGGATCGGCCGGTGAGCGCTGCATGGCGATCTCCGCGGTCGTGGCGGTGGGCGCGATCGGTGACGAGCTGGTGCAGAAGATCCGCGAGCGCGCCGAGAAGATCAAGATCGGCCCCGGCAACGACCCCACGTCCGAGATGGGCCCGCTGATCACCGCCGCGCACCGCGACAAGGTCGCCTCGTACGTGACGGGCGCGGCGGCGCAGGGCTCCGAGGTCGTCCTCGACGGCACCGGACACACCGTCGAGGGCTACGAGGACGGTCACTGGATCGGCATCTCGCTGCTGGACAAGGTGCCGCCGGCCTCGGACGCGTACCGGGACGAGATCTTCGGCCCCGTGCTGTGCGTGCTGCGCGCGGAGACGTACGAGGACGGTGTGGCGCTGATCAACGCCTCGCCGTTCGGCAACGGCACCGCGATCTTCACCCGGGACGGTGGCGCGGCCCGTCGCTTCCAGATGGAGATCGAGGCGGGCATGGTCGGCGTGAACGTGCCGATCCCGGTCCCCGTCGGCTACCACTCCTTCGGTGGCTGGAAGGACTCCCTGTTCGGCGACCACCACATCTACGGCAACGACGGCACGCATTTCTATACCCGCGGCAAGGTCGTGACGACGCGCTGGCCGGACCCGGCCGACGCTCCGGCGGGCGTGGACCTGGGGTTCCCGCGCAACCACTGAGCGTGAGGGATGCGTACCACGGTTGCGGTATGCGCAACTGAAGCCGTACGCCCGTGGGAGGTCCGCCACTTCCGACCGGAGGCTGCATCGGTTGTCGGTGGCGGCGCTTACCGTTGACGCATGGATCTTCGACTGCCCCGACTGCGCGGGGCCGTACTACGGAGGCCGCGACGGCTCATCGCCGCCGCGGCCGCCGTGGTAGTGCTCGCCGGCGCCGGTACGTGGACGGCCGTCGCCTCTGATGAGGCCCCACCCGTGGACCGGGCCGACAGAGTCATGGACATGGGCGGCGGGGTGAAGATCGACACCTCGTACTTCACGGAGGGCTCGGGCCGACGTCCCGCCGTCCTCCTCGCACACGGCTTCGGCGGCAGCAAGGACGACGTACGGTCCCAGGCGGAGAACCTGGCGCGCGACGGGTACGCGGTGCTGACGTGGTCGGCGCGCGGAATGGGCAAGTCCACGGGGAAGATCGGCCTGAACGACCCCAAGGGCGAGGTGGCCGACGTCTCCAAGCTGATCGACTGGCTGGCCGAGCGTCCCGAGGTCGAGCTGGACAAGGACGGCGACCCGCGCGTGGGCGCCACCGGCGCCTCCTACGGTGGCGCGGTCTCGCTGCTCGCGGCCGGGTACGACCAGCGGGTGGACGCCATCGCCCCGGCGATCACGTACTGGAACCTCGCCGACGCCCTGTTCCCGAACGGCGTCTTCAAGAAGCTGTGGGCCGGGATCTTCGTCAACACCGGTGGCGGCTGCGACAACTTCGAAGCCCAGCTGTGCGAGATGTACCAGCGCGTCGCGGAGTCCGGACAGCCGGACACCGAGGCGAGGGAGCTGCTGGAATCCCGCTCCCCGTCCGCCGTCGGCGACCGCATCAACGTGCCCACGCTCATCTCGCAGGGCCAGACCGACTCCCTCTTCCCGCTGGGCCAGGCCGACGCGATGGCCAAGGCGATCCGCGCCAACGGCGCGCCCGTGGACGTCGACTGGATCTCGGGCGGCCACGACGGCGGCGACATGGAGACGGACCGGGTGTCCGCGCGCGTGGGCTCCTGGTTCGACCGCTATCTGAAGGACGAGCCGGGGGCGGACACGGGGCCTGCGTTCCGGGTCACGCGCAGCAGCGGCGTCGATTCACAGGAGGGCACCACACGGCTGACCGGCGTGAGCGCGGACAGCTACCCCGGCCTGACGAGCAAGACGCGCCCGGTCGCCCTGACCGGGCGGGAGCAGCGCTTCGAGAACCCGGCGGGCGCCAACCCGCCCGGCGTCTCGGCCCTGCCCGGCCTCGGCGGCGCCGGCGGCCTCTCCCAGCTCTCCTCGCTCGGGATCGGCGTGTCCCTCGACTTCCCGGGCCAGTTCGCCGCCTTCGAGTCGGAGCCCTTCGTGGAGGACCTCCAGATCACGGGTTCGCCGACGGCGACGGTCCATGTGAAGTCGACGAGCGAGGACGCCGTGCTCTTCGCGAAGGTGTACGACGTCGGACCGGACGGCGGCACCCAGCAGGTACTGCCCGCGCAGCTGGTCGAACCCGTCAGGGTGGAGGGCGCGAAGTCCGGCAAGGACGTACGGCTCACCCTCCCGGCGATCGACCATGAGGTCGACGACGGCCACCGGCTGCGTCTGGTCCTCGCCTCCACGGACCTGGGTTACGCCTCCCCGGCGGCTCCGGCGACCTACACGGTCTCCCTGAAGGGCGACCTGAGGGTCCCGACGGCACTCGGCGACTCGGAGGCCTCGGCACCGCTGCCCGCGTGGGTGTGGTGGCTGCCGCTCGCCGGCGCGGTGACGGCGCTGGTGCTGGTGGTGACGGGACGTCGCCGTATCGCCACGCCCGCTCCGGACCCGGAGCTGGCTGAAGTCCCGCTGCAGATCACGGATTTGAGCAAGCGGTACGCGAAGTCGAGCGACCGTTACGCGGTCCGGGACCTGTCCTTCCGGGTGGAGAGGGGTCAGGTGCTGGGACTGTTGGGCCCGAACGGTGCGGGCAAGACGACGACGCTGCGCATGTTGATGGGTCTGATCAAGCCGGACGGCGGCGAGATCCGGGTCTTCGGCCATGCGATCCGGCCGGGTGCGCCCGTGCTGTCGAGGGTCGGCGCCTTCGTCGAGGGCGCGGGTTTCCTGCCGCACCTCTCCGGGCGCGACAATCTCGAGCTGTACTGGCGGGCGACGGGCCGCCCGCCCGAGGACGCGCATCTGGACGAGGCGCTGGAGATCGCGGGCCTGGGTGACGCGCTGTCCCGCGCGGTCCGTACGTATTCGCAGGGCATGCGCCAGCGTCTCGCCATCGCTCAGGCCATGCTCGGCCTGCCGGACCTGCTGATACTGGACGAGCCGACGAATGGGCTCGATCCGCCCCAGATCCGGGAGATGCGCGAGGTCGTGATCCGGTACGCGGCGGCGGGCCGCACGGTCATCGTCTCCAGTCACCTTCTGGCGGAGGTCGAGCAAACCTGTACCCACCTGGTGGTCATGGACCACGGCCGCCTGGTCCAGGCGGGCCCCGTGAGCGACATCATCGGCGAGGGCGACACGCTGCTCGTCGGCCTGGCCTCCGACATCGCCGACCCGGTGGTGAGGAAGGTGGCGGCCCTGCCGGGCGTGGAGTCGGCGGTACGTACGGAGGACGGCCTGCTGGTACGGCTGACTCCGTCGGTGGCGGCCACTGTGGGTTCCTCGGTGTCCGAGACCTCCGGTGCTTCCGGCGCTGCCGCTCCTTCCGCTCCTTCCGGTCTGAAGGCTTCGGGCGGCCCGGACTCCGAGGGCGCACCCGGCGGCGTTTCCGAGCGGAGTGCCTCGCTGCTCGTCGAGCTCGTACGGCTCGAAGTGCCCGTCGCCTCGCTCGGCCCGCACCGTCGCCTGGAGGATGCCTTCCTCACCCTGATCGGAGACTTCGAATGAGCACCCTCGCCGAGAAGGTCGAGAAGGAAGAGGTGGCGGAGGGCTACCGGGCGGGGCGGACGCTGCCGTTGCGCGTCGAGCTCGTACGACAGCTGAAGCGGCGGCGCACGCTCGTCATGTTCGGGGTCCTGGCCGCCCTGCCGTTCATCCTGGCCATCGCCTTCCAGGTGGGCGGTGAACCGGGTGATGGCAACGACCGGGTGAACCTGATGGACACGGCCACGGCGTCCGGGGCGAACTTCGCCGCGGTGAACCTCTTCGCCTCCGCGGGCTTCCTGCTCGTGGTCCCGGTGGCGTTGTTCTGCGGGGACACGGTCGCTTCGGAGGCGAGCTGGTCGTCGCTGCGCTATCTGCTCACGGCGCCCGTGCCCCGCGCCCGGCTGCTGTGGTCCAAGCTCGTCGTCGGACTCACCCTCAGCTTCGCCGCGATGGTGCTGCTGCCGGTGATCGCGCTCGCCGTCGGCACGGCCGCGTACGGCTGGGGACCGCTCCAGCTCCCCACCGGCGGCACACTGCCCACCGGCGACGCCACACGGCTCCTGCTGATCGTCATGGTGTACATCTTCGTGTCCCAACTGGTCACCGCGGGGCTGGCGTTCTGGCTGTCGACCCGGACCGACGCCCCGCTCGGCGCGGTCGGCGGCGCGGTGGGTCTCACCATCATCGGCAGCGTCCTCGACGAGGTGACGGCCCTCGGCGACTGGCGCGACTTCATCCCCGCGCACTGGCAGTTCGCCTGGCTGGACGTCATCCAGCCGCAGCCGGACTACAGCGAGATGATCCAGGGCACGGCCATCTCCATAACCTACGCACTGGTGCTGTTCGCGCTGGCCTTCCGCGGCTTCGCCCGTAAGGACATCGTGTCGTAAGGGATGTCGCGATCGTGTCGTAGGGATCCTCCGGACACCGCCGGGTCTCCGGAGGATCACCGACCGGTCTCAACTGCGGCCCGCCGTGCCCCCTTTGAGATCGATCCGCAACGCCCCGTGCCGCACGCCTCGACCCCCTCCGGCGTCACAGTCACAGACGTCGACGTCAACTCATCGAGGGGGCCCAGATGGGCGAGTACCGGACGACCCACCGAACACGGCGACTGCGCGGCACACTGACCGCTCTCACGGCCGCGAGCTGCCTGCTGCTCACCGCATGCAGCGGAGGAGGAAACGACGACGCGTCGCACAGCGGCGCCGACAAAGCCCGCGGCACGGACGCCTTCCCGGCACCGCCCCCCGCCCCCGCACAGCCGACCGGCCCCGCGGGCACCGACGAAGGCAGCACACCGGGCGAGCAGAAGGGCGAGATCCGCGAGACCGCGCCACCCCCGGCCGACTACCTGTCCACCTTCGCCCTGGACGTCGACACCGCCTCGTACGGGTACGCCCGCCGCACCCTCGCCGACGGCCGTCGGCCGGACCCGACGACCATCCGCCCCGAGGAGTTCATCAACAGCTTCCGCCAGAACTACGAACGACCCGAAGGCAACGGCTTCTCCGTCACGGTCGACGGCGCCCGCACGGACGGCGGCGGCGACGACGATGACTGGCGACTCGTGCGCGTCGGCCTGGCCACGCGCCCGGCGGAGGACACGGGCGAACGGCCGCCCGCCGCCCTCACCTTCGTCATCGACGTCTCGGGTTCGATGGCCGAGCCGGGCCGCCTGGACCTGGTCAAGGAGTCCCTCGACGTGATGACGGACGAACTGCGCGACGACGACTCGGTCGCGCTCGTCACCTTCAGCGACGAAGCCGAGACGGTACTGCCGATGACCCGGCTCGGCGACCACCGCGGCCGCGTCCACGCGGCCATCGACACCCTGGAACCCACCCTCTCGACCAACCTCGGCGCGGGCGTCGAGACGGGATACGGCACGGCCGTCGAAGGCCTGCGCGAAGGCGCCACCAACCGTGTCGTCCTGCTCTCCGACGCCCTCGCCAACACCGGCGAAACCGACGCCGACGACATCCTGGACCGCGTCGCGGACGCCCGCCGCGAGCACGGCATCACCCTCTTCGGCGTCGGCGTGGGCAGCGACTACGGCGACGCCCTGATGGAACGCCTCGCCGACAAGGGCGACGGCCACACCACGTACGTCTCGAACAACGAGGACGCCCGCAAGGTCTTCGTCGACCAACTGCCCCGCAACATCGACCTCACGGCCCGCGACGCCAAGGCACAGGTCGCCTTCGACCCGCAGACGGTCGACCAGTTCCGGCTCATCGGCTACGACAACCGCCAGGTCGCCGACGAGGACTTCCGCAACGACCGCGTCGACGGCGGCGAGATCGGCCCCGGCCACACGGTCACGGCCCTCTACGCGGTCCGCACCAGGCCCGGCGCGTCCGGCCACCTCGCCACGGCGACCGTCCGCTGGCTCGACCCTGACACCCGCACGCCGCACGAGGAGTCCGGCCGACTGGAGGCCGACTCGCTCGACCGGCCCCTGTGGAGCACCGACACCGCCCGCAGCGGACTCCAGGTCACAGCGATAGCCGCCTACTTCGCGGACGCCCTCCGCACCGGCGACTCCCGCTGGTCCCGTCTCCCCGGCGCCCCCGCCCTGCCCGAACTGTCCGACCGCGCCGACGAGTTGGCTGACACCACGGAATCCGAGGAGGTACGCCAACTCGCCGAGGCGATCGAACAGACGGGCCGGTAGGGGTTCTATAGCTGCGGGCCGTCCGTGGCTGGTCGCGCCCACGCGGCGGAGCCGCAAATTGACACAGCCCCGCGCCCCTTACGGGGCGCGGGACTTCGCGGATCCGCTCAGGACGGCCGCAGCCGGTACGCGTACGTGTACGTCCGCCCCGAATGCAACAGGTACTTCTCCAGCGGCGCGGCCCCCCAGGAATCGATGCCGCCCACCCCCATCTGCCGGTGGTTGACGCCCAGCACGGTCTCGGCCCGCCGCTTCAACTCGTACGGGTGCCGCGGCCCGTCGAGGTCGAACGGCGAGTAGTGCAGCGCGCTGGTCTCCAGCAACGGCTCGCCGTCCGCCGGGTCGGCGAGCACGGTGAGCCCGTCACCGGCACGGTCGGTCAGCGACAGGTGGCGTACGTCCGTCATGTTCCCCGTCTGCTGGGGCCGGACGTACGGCGCCACCTGGTCGTCGACCGTGGAACGCCAACGCCCCACGAACGCGGACGTCTTGCGGTCCCAGTAGTTCTCGTGCGGCCCGCGCCCGAACCAGTCGAGCCGTTCGAAACCCGCCGGCACGGTCAACAGGGTGCCCACCATGGGCAGATCGGGCAGCCCCGAGGCCGCCTCCAGTGTGTGCCGCACCCGCACCTCGCCGTCCCCGCGCACCCGGAACTCGGTGCGCCACGACGAGGCGTTCGGCGAGGTGGGCAGCGTACAGCCGACCTCGATGACGACCTCGCCGGACGAGGGCTGCGAAGCCTTCACGGACGTCACCGTCCGTTTGGAACCCGCGTCGCGCCACGTGCGCGCCGTGTTCTGGAACTTCCTGCCGATGTCGTTATCCGTCGGCCCACGCCAGAAGTTCGGGACGGGGCCGTCGGCGAGCAGAAGCCGCCCGCGGAAGACGTACGAGGAGAGGGTGCCCGAGGTCTTCGACAGCACCACCTCCACGTTGCGCCCGCTCACCTTCACCTCGCCGTCGGTCTCCGTCAGCGTGAGGTCGCCCCGCGACTCCGGGGCGGCGGGCGCGGGTGCGGGCGCGGGCGCCTGCCAGTCCAACGCCAGCTGCTCGGCGGCCACTTCATGCCCGGCGTCGGCCCAACTCGTCTTCTTCCGCAGCACGAAGGAGAAGTTGAGGAAATACTCCGCGCCGGGTTCGGGCGTGGCCGGCTTCCGGTACGGGATGCGTACGGTCCCCTCCTCGCCCGGCGCGACCTCGGGCGCCGCGAGCGTGCCGTGCTGCACGCGCGCACCGTCCCGAGTCACGGTCCACCGCAGCTCGTACGCGTCCAGGCCGCTGAACAGATTCTTGTTGCGCACCTTCACCACACCGGCGGCGAGATCACCCGCCGTGATCCCCACCGGCTGGTAGACCTTCTTCGCCTCCAGCAGCCCGGGATGAATCGCACGGTCACTCGCCACCAGGCCGTTGCAGCAGAAGTTCCCGTCCGTCGGATAGCCGGGCTTCCAGTCGCCCCCGTACGACAGATAGGTGCGCTTCGGGTCTCCCGGCACGGGCAGCCGGATGGTCTGGTCGGCCCAGTCCCAGAAGAACGCGCCGTGCAGGTTCGGATAGCGCTCGAAGATGTCCCAGTACTCCGGGAGATTGCCGCCGCTGTTGCCCATCATGTGCGTGTACTCGCACAGCATGTACGGCTTCGGGTTGCCGGACCTGCCGTACGCCTCCACCTTCGCCGGGCTGCTGTACATCTCGCTGTGCACATCGGTCACGGAGTTCATGCCCTCGTAGTGCACGGGCCGCGAGGCGTCGCGCGCGTGCATCCAGTCGGCCATGACCTGGAAGTTGGAGCCCTGGCCCGCCTCGTTGCCGAGCGACCAGACGACCACGCACGCGTGGTTCTTGTCCCGCTCGACCATCGACCGCAGCCGGTCCACGCAGGCGTCGGTCCCACTCGGGCAGCGAACCGGGCACGGTCTCGCGCACCCCGTGCGTCTCCAGGTTCGTCTCGTCGACGACGTACAGGCCGTACTCGTCGCACAGCTCCATCATCCGCGGATGGTTGGGGTAGTGCGCGGTGCGCAGGGCGTTGATGTTGTGGCGCTTCATCAGCAGGATGTCCTGCACCATCCGCGCCTCGTCGACGGCCTGGCCGCGGTCGGGGTCGTTCTCGTGGCGGTTGGTGCCGCGGAACATGATGGGTTGGCCGTTGATCGTGAACTTCCCCGGTCCATAGTCGACTTGGCGGAACCCGATCCGCTTGCTGTGGATGTCGACGGCCTTGCCCGAGCCGTTCCTCAGTGTGACGACGAGGGTGTAGAGGTTCGGCTGCTCCGCCGACCAGAGGGCGGGGCCCTTGACCTCGCCCTTCAGCGTCACCTCGTCCTCGACGCTGTCCCCCAGCTCCAGCACGCGCCGCCCTCGCGCGTCGAAGAGCTCCGCGACCACACGATGCCCGGCGGCCGCCTTGTCCCCGTCCCCGTCCCGGTCGCGTACGGCGACATCGACGCTCAGCACGGCATCGCGGTACGCGGAGTCCAGCTCCGTCCGTACGAACAGGTCCTGCACATGCACCCGCGGGACCGAGTACAGATACACGTCCCGGAAGATCCCGGACAGATCGATCATGTCCTGGTCCTCCAGCCAGCTGCCGTCGGACCAGCGGTAGACCTCCACGGCGAGCGTGTTGCGCCCGGCCTTCAGATGCGGGGTGATGTCGAACTCGGCAGGCGTGTAGCTGTCCTCGCTGTACCCGACCCGCTCGCCGTTGACCCACACGAAGAACGCGGACTTCACGCCCTGGAAGGAGATCAGCGTGCGTCGGCCCTGCCAGCCGTCGGGCACGGTGAACGTACGGCGATACGAGCCGACGGGGTTGAAGTCGTGCGGTATCTGCGGGGGCGCCGGGTTCTCGTAACCGACCCACGGATACTTGATGTTGAGGTAGATCGGCTCCGGATAGCCCTCGATCTCCCAGTTCGAGGGCACGGGTATGCGGTCCCAGCCGCTGTCGTCGAAGCCGGGCGCGTGGAACCCGGTCGGCCGCTGGTCGGGGTTCCTCGCCCAGTGGAAGCGCCAACTGCCGTTCAGGGAGCGGTGGTACGGCGACTTCTGGAACTGTCCGCGTAAGGCGTCAGCGGCGTTCGCGTACGGCACGAGGCGGGCCCGTGCCGCCTCGCGGTTGACCTGGAAGACCCGCGGGCTCGCGTCCCACTCGTCACCGTCGGCGGCGAACACCCGCTTCTGCGCGGCGAAGACGGCGGCTCCCGCGAGGGCGGCTCCCGCGACGAGGACACCGCGGCGGCTCGGACGGTTGGTGCCTGGAGGGTTGGTGTCCGGACTGTGTGCGTTTGTTCTGTCTGCACTCATACGGCGGCTACTCATGCGGCGGCTCCGACCCGAAAGGCGACAAGAAGCACCAGCGTCGAACGAAACCGCGCACAGTGCAAGACCTCACACGCCGCACAACTCACCTTCGTGCTCAGCGGTACAGCAGGCCCGCTCAGGAACAGCTGCGGGCCACCGAGACGACGAGGTCCCGCAGCCGCTCGGCGTACAGCCGCATGTTCTTGTACGCGGTGTCGGTTTCCGGGTACCGGCTCGCGAACCACAGGCCCTCGTGGACCCTGTTGATCCACACGCACACCTGGTCGCCGTACGAGACCCGGATCAGTCCGTAGGCCTGCAACTCGGCCCAGTGGTCGGAGCCGGGGATGCCCCGGGTGTCGACGTACGAGACGATCGAGTACAGGTCGGGCGAGGTCGGGCGGAAGTCGGAGCCGAGCAGGCGCAGGACCCGGGCGAGGGGCATACGGGCCAGCGACCGGTTGGCCTGCAACTGGGCGCGCACGGCCCGCAGGGCGCTGGGGAAGTCGGGGGTGAAGGGCACTTCGATCGGTGCGCCGCCGACGTACCAGCCCACGGAGTCCGACCAGCGGGACTTCACCCGGGTGTGGAACGGCACGACCGTGCGGTAGACGGGCTGCCCGCCGATCCCGTGGACGATCAGGCTCGTGGCGGCCAGGACGCCGACCAGGCTCCCGCCGTAGGGGCGGCAGTACGCCTCGAACGCGGCGGCGTCGTCCGCGCCCACCAGGTACTCACCCATCAGCTTCTGGGTGGGCAGCCCGCCGCCGGGCTCCAGGCCGAGGTCGATGGGGAAGTTCGGCAGCCTGCCGTCACATCGGCGGATGAACTCCTTCCAGCGGGCGACGACTTCGTGGGTGTCGTCGATCTGATCCGCGTTCGCCCGCTCGATCTCGCAGAAATCGACGTAGCTGCCGACCGGTGGCTGCTCCACGGCGCAGCCCTCGACGCCCGCCACGTACAACTCATGGATCTCGGCGGGGATGCGCTCGATGGAGTAGGCGTCGACGTTGCTGTGGTCGAAGGCCATGTACACGCTCGCGCCGTCGTCCCGGACGACCGCGGCGTAGAGGAAGTTCGGCCAGCCGAGCGCGTCCGCCGCGACGTCGAAGCGGTCCTGGAGGCGCTGGGTCAGTTCCGCCGCGTCGGGGAAGTCGCCGATCTCTTCGCGATCCAGTGACACGTCCTGGGCGTCGAGGGTGAACCGGCACATCTCGTCGTCCGAGTCGCCGGTCCAGCGGAAACCGCTGCGCAGCGTCTCGTGCCGCAGCGTCCAGCTCCGCAACGCGTCCTGCAGCGCGTCGAGATCGACACTGCCCGGGATGTCGAAGGCCGCACCCAGCCAGGTCGGCACGAACAGCCCGTCCTCGCGCACGGACCGGGCCGTCCTGATGTGTGACTCCTGGATGTACGCCGGTGGCCGGGAGTCCACCGGCAGAACTGCCGCCGCCTGGACGGTCGCCGGACTGAGCGTCCACTCGACGAGCCGCCCGGGACGTACCTCACAGCGCTGGATGTCGGTGATTCGCACGGGGCGTCTCCGTTCGCAGAGGGGCAGATCCGATCATGGGAATGCCTCGGCTACGGCAAATGTGTGCCGACACGTGCGGTGTTCCGGCTTTTTCAGTGGATCGAGTGGCAGCTCGAACAACGGTGCTCGTTGACCCGTGCGTGTCGGGGCCGGAGGCTCGGCCTCCGGTCGACATCTTTCCGACAGTTCGCCCCATATCGTTGCCACATGGATCTTCGATTGCCCGAACTACGCGGAATGCCCGGACTCCGTGTTGTGCGCGGTGTTGTGCGCGGCTTGCTGCGGCGGCCCCGGCGCGTGCTCGCCGCCGGGGCCGCCGTCGTGGTGCTCACCGGTGTCGGTACGTGGACGGCCGTCTCCTCCGACGAGACGCCGTCGGTACGCCGCACCGACCGGATGATGGCCACGGCCGACGGGGTGCGCATCGACACCTCGTACTTCACTTCCGGCTTCACTTCCGGCTTCACTTCCGGTCAGGGCGGCCGCCGCCCGGCCGTGCTGCTCGGGCATGGCTTCGGCGGCAGCAAGAACGACATACGGCAGCAGGCCGAGGAGCTGGCCGGAGCCGGGTACGCGGTGCTGACCTGGTCGGCGCGCAGTTTCGGGAAGTCCACCGGCAGGATCGGTCTGAACGACCCCGACGGCGAGGTCGCCGACGTGTCGAAGCTCATCGACTGGCTGGCGAAGCAGCCCCAGGTCCAGCTCGACAAGGCCGGTGACCCGCGCGTGGGCGTGGCCGGTGCCTCGTACGGCGGCGCGATCGCGCTGCTCGCCGCCGGGCACGACCAGCGGGTGGATGCCATTGCTCCGGCGGTCACGTACTGGAACCTCGCGGACGCGCTGTTCCCGAACGGCGTCTTCAAGAAGCTGTGGGCGGGCATCTGCATCAACACCGGTGGCGGCTGCGAGAAGTTGGAGGCGCGGCTGTGCCGGATGTACAACAAGCTCGCCGAGTCCGGCACCCCGGACGCCGAGGCGCGCAAGCTGCTCCAGAAGCGGTCACCGTCCGCCGTCGCCGACCGCATCAAGGTGCCCACGCTGCTTGTGCAGGGCCAGTCGGACTCCCTGTTCCCGCTGGGCCACGCCGACCGGGCGGCGCAGGCGATCCGCGCCAACGGCGCCCCGGTCGACGTCGACTGGATCGCGGGCGGGCACGACGGCGGTGACCTGGAGGCCGGTCGCGTGCAGACACGCGTGCGTGCCTGGTTCGACCGCTACCTGAAGGACGACAAGGGTGTCGACACCGGCCCCGCCTTCCGGGTCACGCGCATCCTCGGCACCGGCGACAGCGACGGCAAACCACGGCTGAGCGGAGTGAGCGCGGACACCTACCCCGGCCTGGGCAGCGGGCTGCGCCCGATCGCCCTGACCGGGCGTGAGCAGCGCTTCGAGAACCCGGCGGGCGCCAACCCGCCCGCCGTCTCCGGTCTGCACGGCCTCGGCGGCGCGGGCGGCCTCTCCCAGCCGACCACGCTCGGGAACGGGGTGTCCCTCGACTTCCCGGGCCAGTTCGCCGCATTCGAGTCCGAGCCCTTCCAGGACGACGTGCAGATCACGGGTTCGCCGACGGCGACGGTCCATGTGAAGTCGACGAGCGAGGACGCCGTGCTCTTCGCGAAGGTGTACGAGGTCGGACCGGACGGCACCCGGCCCGCGCTGCCCTCGCAGCTGGTCGCCCCCGTCAGGGTGGAGGGTGCCAGGGACGGGAAGGACGTACGGATCTCCCTGCCGGCGATCGATCACGAGGTGGACGACGGTCACCGGTTGCGTCTGGTCCTCGCCTCGACGGACCTGGGTTACGCCTCCCCGGCGGCTCCGGCGACCTACACGGTCTCCCTGAAGGGCGACCTGAGGGTCCCGACGGCACTGGCCGGCACGGCCACCGAGGGCCCGCTGCCCGCGTGGGTGTGGTGGCTGCCGCTCGCTGGCGCGGTGACGGCGCTGGTGCTGGTGGTGACGGGACGTCGCCGTATCGCCACGCCCGCTCCGGACCCGGAGCTGGCTGAAGTCCCGCTGCAGATCACGGATTTGAGCAAGCGGTACGCGAAGTCGAGCGACCGTTACGCGGTCCGGGACCTGTCCTTCCGGGTGGAGAGGGGGCAGGTGCTGGGACTGTTGGGCCCGAACGGTGCGGGCAAGACGACGACGCTGCGCATGTTGATGGGTCTGATCAAGCCGGACGGCGGCGAGATCCGGGTCTTCGGCCATGCGATCCGGCCGGGTGCCCCGGTGCTGTCCCGCGTGGGTGCCTTCGTCGAGGGCGCGGGTTTCCTCCCGCACCTCTCCGGCCGCGAGAACCTGGAGCTGTACTGGCGGGCCACGGGCCGCCCGCCCGAGGACGCGCACTTGGACAAGGCCCTGCAGATCGCGGGCCTGGGCGACGCGCTGTCCCGCGCGGTCCGCACCTACTCGCAAGGCATGCGCCAGCGTCTCGCCATCGCCCAGGCCATGCTCGGCCTCCCCGACCTCCTGATTCTCGACGAGCCGGCCAACGGGCTCGACCCGCCCCAGATCCGGGAGATGCGCGAGGTCGTGATCCGGTACGCGGCGGCCGGCCGCACGGTCATCGTCTCCAGCCACCTCCTGGCGGAGGTCGAGCAGACCTGCACCCACCTGGTGGTCATGGACCACGGCCGCCTCGTCCAGGCGGGCCCGGTGCAGGAGATCGTCGGCTCGGGCGACACGCTGCTGGTCGGCACGGCCGCGCCCGTGGACGAGCCCCTCGTGGAGAAGGTCGCCGCGCTGCCGGGCGTGGCCTCGGCGGTGGGCACCGCCGAAGGACTCGTGGTCCGGCTCGACGCCGACGGCACCCCACAGCGACTGGTCGCCGAGCTCGTACGACTGGAAGTGCCCGTGATGTCGACAGGACCCCACCGCCGTCTGGAGGACGCCTTCCTCACCCTGATCGGAGCTGAAGCATGAGCACGCTCGTCGAGCGGACCGAGGCAACCGAGGTCGCCTACGGCTACCGCGCGAGCCGTACGCTCCCCCTGCGCGTCGAGCTCGTGCGACAGCTGAAGCGGCGGCGCACACTCGTCATGTTCGGTTTCCTGGCCGCACTTCCGTTCATCCTGCTTGCCGCCTTCCGGATCGGCGGCGACCCGGGCGGCGTCGACGGCCGGGTGAACCTGATGGACACGGCCACGGCGTCCGGGGCGAACTTCGCCGCGGTGAACCTCTTCGCGTCCGCGGGCTTCCTGCTCGTGGTCCCGGTGGCGTTGTTCTGCGGGGACACGGTCGCCTCGGAGGCGAGCTGGTCGTCGCTGCGTTATCTCCTCGCGGCGCCCGTGCCCCGCGCCCGCCTGCTGTGGTCCAAGCTCGTCGTCGGACTCACCCTCAGCTTCGCCGCGATGGTGCTGCTTCCGGTGATCGCACTCGCCGTCGGCACGGCCGCGTACGGCTCGGGGCCGCTGCAACTGCCCGTCGGAGACACACTGCCCACCGGCACCGCGGCCCAGCGCCTGATGATCGTCGTGGCGTACCTCGCGGTGTCCCAACTGGTCACCGCGGGGCTGGCGTTCTGGCTGTCGACCCGGACCGACGCGCCGCTGGGCGCGGTCGGCGGCGCGGTGTTCGTGACCGTCATGGGCGGCGTGCTCGACGCGGTGACGGCCCTCGGCGACTGGCGCGCTCTCCTGCCCGCGCACTGGCAGTACGCCTGGCTCGACGCCGTCCGCCCGCAGCCGGAGTGGGATCGCATGATCCAGGGCTCGTCCCTGTCGACCGCGTACGCGCTCGTGCTGTTCGCCCTGGCCTTCAGGGGTTTCGCCCACAAGGACGTGGTGTCCTGAGGACCGCGTCCAACCGGGTGAACCTGCGAAACCACTTCTCCTGCTTCGGGTTGATAAGGAACGACTGTCCGGCTTTCCCGATTCCTCAAGCACGTCAAGCACTTCAAGCAGGAAGACAACGACATTGCGACAGACCCTGAGCAGGGGAGTGTTCGCGGCGGCCGCCGCCACGGGCATTCTGTCTCTGTACGGCAGCCCCGCCCTCGCTGACACGGACGCGACAGCAGTCGCCGAGGACTCTCCCGGCCTGGTGTCCGGGAACACCTTGCAGGTGCCGATCGAGGTGCCGGTGAACCTGTGTGGCAACACCGTCACTCTGATCGCGGCGATCGACCACGCGATCGGCAACTCCTGCGCCAACATCTCGCACGGCGACGACGGCCACGGCCACGGCGGTGAGAAGGACACCCACTCTTCGCCGAGCACGAGGAATGTGCCACCTGCGCCCGCCAGCGGTCCCCTCGCGCCTCTCACGCGCGTCAGTGAGACGCATCGCCCCGCGTCTCCGCGCACGCGGACCGATGACAAGCCGCCCACGCGGAGCGACGCGAAGCCGCCCACGACCAGCCACGAGCAGCCCGTTGAGCAGCCCGACGAGCCGCCCCAGCTGGCCGAGACCGGCAGTGAGACCAGCAGTGAGGCCCTGGCGACGGCGGCGGCCGCCAGTGTCGCACTGATCGCGGGCGGGGTGGCGATGTACCGCCGCGGCCGGGCCGACTCCCACCGGTAGCGGCTCCCCGGGTGCCGGACGCCAACCGCCCGGCACCCGCAACGGCACACACATCGGGCCGCTGACGACTCTCTCGTCGTCAGCGGCCCGCGGCGTGCCGCGCGGTTCTCCGTCAGCGGCGTACCGGCGACGGATACTCGTTCCGGCTGCTGCCCACCGGTGCGGGGACCGTCCTGCCCGCCGGGATCGTCCGGAGCCGGCGGCGTACCCCTCGGACCAGGGTCTCCGCAGTGAAGGGCGCGCCCTGGACGAAGCGCATGGCAGGGCCGAAGCCCGAGGCGGTCACCAGGCCCGCGAGGAACAGGCCGGGGTGGGAGGACTCGAAGTTGTGCCCGACCGCCGGGGAGCCGTCGGGCAGCGCCGCCAACCGCCCGCGCAGCTCGGCGGAGAGCAGTCCGAGCCGGTCACAGCGCGGCCGGAATCCCGTGGCGGCGATGACGTGTTCGGTCTCCAGAGTGCGCAGGGCACCCTCACGGCTCACCGTGTCAAGGCGTACGCCGCCCGGCACCGCACCGGCCGCGGCCACCTCGTGACCCGGCAGCAGCTCCACCAGGCTCTCCACCCGGTCCCGCACCCACCATGCGCCCGCGGGCCCCAGTGCCGTGGTCGCGATGCGGGCCCGGGACTGCTCCGGAAGACGCCGGAAAAGCCCTGGACGCTCGGAGTAGAACCAGTTCCGCCAGCCGGGGCCGAGGCCGCTGTGCGGGGAACGAAGCGACTGCCACCAGGGGCGCTCCCACGGCGGCGGCACATCGTTCCACCGCAGCCGCTCGGCCCGCGCCAGCACCCGTACCCGCGTGCCCTGTTCGGCGAGCAGCGCCGCGGTCTCCAGGGCCGCCTGGCCGCCGCCGATGACCGTGACGTCCTTGCCGCGGAAACGGTCGAGGTCGCTGTGGTGGCTGCTGTGCGTCACCAGCGCGGGGTGCAGTCCGCGCAGGGTCGGCGGTACCTCGACGAACGGCATCACCCCGACCGCAAGCGCCACCGTCCGCGCACGCAGCTCCTCACCGTCCTCGGTGACGGCCGCGAAACCGCCGGGGCAGGGCGCCACGCGTGCCACCGTGCGCTCATCCACCGCCGGTACGGCATGGCGTGCGAACCACAGGCCGTACCCCGCGAAGGCCTCGACCGGAATCGGATGCGCATGACGTGCCGTCAGGCCCTGCTCCGCGCAGTAGGCGTCCAGGCGCCAACGGCCGGCCGGATCGGAGAGGTTGGACGCCCACGGCTCCGACTTCAGGAACATGCCGCGGGGCATGTTGTCCCGCCAGGACGCCATGGGACGGCCGAACACGCGCAGGTTCAGCCCGGCGGCCGCGGCATGGGACGCGATCGACAGACCGTACGGGCCTGCGCCCACCACCAGAAGGTCATACATGATCAACTGCTCGCTTTCTCGTTGCTGGTAAGGGAGGGCGAAGTCGCCCGGGGGATCGGCCGTGGCGCCGGCGCCGCCGTCGTGCCGCCCAGTCGTTCACACAGCCGGCGGGACACATGACGGCCCCACAGGGCCCACATCGCCCATCCGGGAACGCGGTCGTCACGGGCGTACCAGGCCAGTTCGCGCCCGCCCGGCGCCGCACGGAGCGCGGCGAGCGGCGCGTAGTTCTCCACCACGAACGCCCGCCCGACCCTCGGGACCCCCTCCGGCACCGAACGGCCCGTCAGGTCCAGGTGCAGGGCCCGTACGACGTCCATCCCCGCGCTGTCCGTGAAGAGCCGGAACTGGGCGCCGGGGCGCGGGTTGAAGTCGAGCAGGTGATAGCGGCCCGTCGTACCGCAGCGGCGGAAGTCGAGGTCGAAGATGCCGCGGTAGCCCAGCTCGCCGGTGAGCCGCTCGGCCAGCGCCTGCACCTGCGGGTTGGGCGTCCAGCAGCCCACCGCGGTCAGTCCCGCGCCACGCGGCCACGCCAGCTGCTTGCGGCCGGGACCGCCCGCGCGCACGGTGCCCGAGTGGTCGGCGTAACCGTGGAAGAACCAGTCACGGTCGGGGCCCGGCGGCAGAAACGCCTGGAGCAGCAGCCGGCTGCCCGCCTCCTCGGTGCGCAGATACAGCTCCCGGGCCTGCTGCGCGGATCGCACCAGTATCGTGCTGCGCAGCCCGCAGTCGGCAGGCACCAGCCAGGGCCGGCTCCACTTCGCCACCAGCGGCAGCCCGAGCTGCCGCGCGTCGGCGGCGACCCGCGCCACGCTGTCCGGGATCAGGGTCACCGGGTGCGGGACGCCCGCGGACGCGCACACGGCGGCCAGTTCCGCCTTGTCGGCGACGCGTTCGGCCAGCGTGCCCGGCATCGTCGGCAGCAGGTAGGAGGGGACGAGCTCGTCCCGCATCCGTCCCACGGCGATCGCGCTCGCGTCGTCCAGCGGGACCAGGACGGCGGGACGCGCGATCCGGTCGGCCACGCGGCGCAGCACGACGAGGATGTCGTCGGGGGACGCTCCCGGGAGCGGCGGGGGATGCATCTGACCCACGTAACGCGACGTGTGGACGGGACTTCTCACCGAATCGGCGGTGACGACATGCACCTCCACTCCCGCCCTGCCGAGCGAACGCACGGCCCCCAGCGTTCCG
Organism: Streptomyces scabichelini; assembly: GCF_011045015.1. Classification (GTDB taxonomy): domain Bacteria; phylum Actinomycetota; class Actinomycetes; order Streptomycetales; family Streptomycetaceae; genus Streptomyces; species Streptomyces scabichelini. Next base: position 76,948 of record NZ_JAAKZY010000012.1, read on the forward strand.
TGGTGAAAGGGATTCCGGTCGATCCGCAGCAAAACGGCGGGGACACGGGTGTCGAGAAGCGACACGAATTCTCTCCTTCTGTCGGATCGGCTCACCCGCACGGGGGAGCGCAGCACTCGAAAGCTCCAACGGCAATGGCATCATTGGCTTTTCTGTGCCTGAATTCATATGACTGCTCGTCAATAAGGAGAACCGAGGCAGAAGGCCGACGAGAGCGAAGAAAGGAGCAGGCATGGCCCCACAGCACAAGCGGGTCCGGGTCCGCTGGCTGGCCGCGGGCGCGGTGGCGGTCGCCGCGTCGGCCGCCCTGGCGTCCGGTTCCCCGGTGGACGTGGGGGTGGTGCGACCCGACGATCCTCGCCCTCCGGCGCCGAACCCGGCGACCACCTCGGCAGCGGGCAAGAAGCCCCCGGCCTTCGGTGCCTTCCTCAGATCCGACCACCGTGGTGTGGCCCGCATGGCACTGTTCAGCCAATGGCTGGGCGGTGCCGAACTCCGCGTCGGCCACACCTATCTGCCCGGCAACCGCTGGCGCGACATCGAGGGCGGCCCGGACTTCCTCGACGGGTGGGCGCACTGGCGCAAGCAGAAGGCCGACCGGATGCTCGTCGTCAACGTCCCCATGCAGGAGCGCAACGAGGAGGGCGTCGGCGACGAGGAGGTCCGGGAGCTGTTGCGGCAGGGCGCGGCCGGGGAGTTCGATCACCACTTCCGCGCCCTCGCCGAGCGGCTGGTCGAGCTGGAGGTGCCGGACGCGGTCCTCGTGCTCGGCTGGGAGATGAACGGCACCACGTACACCCATCGTTGCGGTCCTGACCCGGAGGCCTGGAAGCAGTACTGGAACAGGATCGTCACCACCATGCGTTCGGTGCCGGGCCAGAAGTTCCGGTTCGATTTCACGCCGACCCGCGGCCGGGACGCCGTTCCCTGGACGAAGTGCTATCCGGGGGACGACACGGTCGACATCATCGGCATGGATTCCTACGACCAGCCGAACGGAATGTCGTTCGACGAGCAGGTGAAAGAGCCCTACGGGCTTCAGGAACATGTGGATTTCGCGAAGGCCCACGGCAAACCCATCTCGTATCCGGAATGGGGACTTTTCCGCAACGGCGACAATCCCGAATACATGCGGCGCATGCTCGAGTGGATGGCGGAGCACGGGCCGCTCTACAACACGCTGACCGACTACTGCCCGCACGGTGTGTGGCAGTGCGGGGCCAACCCGATGTCGTCCGACCTCTACCGGTCCGTCCTCTCCGGCCGTACCGAAGAGCCGACCCCGACCCCGGTCCCGACCCCTACGCCGGTGCCGACCACGCCCCCCACACCGCCGTCCACGGAGGAGTGCACGCCGCTGGACCTCGGCAGCTGGGTGGAGTACTGGCTCGGCGGGAAGCTCTGCCTCCGCTTCGACTGGTGGTAGCGCGTCTGGTGGTAGCTCATCCTCGGTGCCGAGTCCGGCACGGTCCACCGCCGCCACCGCTGTCATCGCACATCGGCGGCGGCGGCCGGGCCGGGCACCGAGGCGGCCGGGACGGGATCGTCGTCCTGGCCGGTCCTCCTCGGCCGCACCAGCAGGGCCAGGCCGCACAGCAGCCCGCCCGCGCTCGCGCCCACCAGCGTGGTCACCTTCGGCGACGCGGACGTCGGCTCGGTCGGCTTGACCGCCCGCGAGAACCGTACGAGCCGGACCTGGGTGCTGTCCTTGGTGTCGTCCGCGTGCCGGGTCAGCGCACGCGAGACCCCGTTGGCCATGTCGACGGCGAGGTCGGGGTGCGCGGAGGTGGCCGAGACGGCGACCATCGGCGCGTCGGGCGAGGTCGCCGTGCGCACGCTGTGCTGCAGCGTCCGCACCGGCACGCCCGCCCACACCTGGGCGTCTCCGAGCACCGCGAGCTGCTTGGCGACCCGGCCGTACGCCTGCGCGAAACCGAGGGCGGATTCCGGGGCGGACTGCGCGGTCGGTACGGCGATGACGTAGCTGGTGGCCGTGTAGGTCGGGGGTGTGACCATGCCGTACGCGCCGCCGAGCAGGCCCCCGAGAAGGGTGCCGGCCGCGAGCACGGACCACGACGGCAGCGTTCTGAGACGGGACGGCAGTTCCCTGAAACGGGCCGGGGACAGGCGGCTCTGACGGGTCGGAGTGTCGGTCATGACGGGCTGGCTCCCAGGGGTGAGAGGGACGACGAGGACGAACGGGAGACCGCTGCCGCATACACGTCCATGAGGCGGGCTGCGCTGCGGGTGATGCTGTGTCGGTGCGCGACCTCCGGGGCCGTGCGCGGCCGGGGGCCCGCCGCGCGTACCTCGGCGATCGCGCGGGCGTACGCCTCGGGACCGCCGCGCACGAGCCGGGCGTCGGCGGCGGACGCCGGCAGGTCCTCGATCGCCGGGCAGGAGGCGTAGAGGACGGGCAGGCCGGAGGCCAGCGCCTCCACGGCGGCCAGGCCGAAGGCCTCCTCCGGGGACGGGGACGCGAGCAGGTCCATCGCGGCGGTGAGCGAGGGCAGATCGGGGCCGGGGGAACCGTCGGGAACGTAGGGGCGTTCGCCGGCGAACAGGACGCGGTCGGCCACACCGGCCTCGTATGCCGTACGGCGCAGGATGTGCTCCTCGGGGCCGCCGCCCACCAGCAGCAGCCAGTGGTCGTCCGGGAGCCGGGTGAGCGCGTGGACGAGGACGTCGAACCGCTTGCCCCGGGCGAGCCGGCCGACGCCCCCGACGACCCAGGCGCCCTCCGGCAGACCGAGGCGCCTGCGGGTGCGCTCGCGCCGCTCCTGGTCGAAGCGGAAGCGCTCCAGGTCGATGCCGTTGGGGACGACCTCGATACGGGGCGCGGGCACACCCCAGTGCTTCAGGCGCTCGGCCACCGCCGAGGAGACGGCGACCGTCGCCGAACCGAGCCGCTCACTGGCGAGGTACAGCGCGCGCACCCCTGCCGTCAGCCTGCGGCCCTCCATCTGCGAGTCGCCCAGGGAGTGTTCGGTCGCGACGACCGCGCGGACTCCGGCGACGCGTGCGGCGAGCCGGCCGTAGACGCAGGCCCGGTACAAGTGCGTGTGCACCAGGTCGTAGCCGCCGGAGCGGATCACCCTGACCAGGCGGGGCAGCGCGGCCAGGTCACGGTTGCCGCCCATGCCCAGGTGCACGACGCGGACGCCGTCGGCGGCCAGGCCCTCGGCGACCGCACCGGGATTGGTGAGCGTCACGACGTCGCAGTCGACGGGCAGGTGACGCAGCAACAGGCGCAGCTGCTGCTCGGCCCCGCCGACGCCGAGCCCTGTGATGATGTGCAGAGCCCTCATCTCACAGGCCCTCCACCGGTCGCCGGCGCAGCCGGTGCAGCCGGTGCTTGAGGTACAGGCGCCACGCCGTGTCGTTCTGGCCGACGTGCACGCGCGGCAGGGCGTGCGGACCGGTCAGCGGGCCGGGGTCGATGGCGCAGGCGTAGGCGTATCCCGCTTCCCGTACGGCCTCGACGGCGCGGACGTCGACCGTGCCGTACGGATAGCAGAAGCCGTCGACCGGGGTGCCGGTCAACTCGGTGAGCAGCGCGCGGCTTTCGACGAGCTCGGTCTTGAGGGTGAGGTCGTCTGCCCGGGTGAGGTCGACATGCGTCAGCCCGTGCGAGCCGATCTCCACGCCCTCGGCGGCCGCGTGCCGGATGCCGTGCGCGGTCAGCAGCGGCTTGCGCGGGCCGAGCGGATCCCAGGCGTTGTCGCCGCCGAGTCGTCCGGGCAGTACGAAGAGGGTGGCGTTGCAGTCCCAGCGGCGCAGCAGCGGCAGGGCGTGGGTGACGAAGTCGGCGTACCCGTCGTCGAAGGTGAGCCCGACGAGGTCCTGGCCCTCGCCCCGGGCGCGGGCGGCGAGCAGTTCGGCCACGGACACGCCCCGCAGCCCGCGCCGCCGCAGCCAGGCCAGTTGCCGGCCGAGCCGTGCGGGCGTGACGGTGATGCGGTACGGGTCGTCCGAGCAGTCGCCCACCGAGTGGTACATCGCCACCCATGGGACCGGGCCCGGGGGCGGGGCGGGGAGTCTGCCGGTGCCGGGGGAATCAACGGAAGCGACCATGTGTGAGCCTTCGTGTGACGGTGCGTACGGAGCGCAGTGCGGATGCGAAACCCTGGGCACCCAGGGCCCAGGCGAGCGGGACGAAGACGGCGGTCACGGTCAGGCAGCCGGCCGCGAGGCCCGCCGCCGGGGACTGAAGCCGGCCGGCGACGAACGCCCCGGCGGCGATGGCGACGGCCGCGGCGAGCACCGACCTGCTCAGCTCGGCCAGTACCTGACGGATGCGGACCGAGACGCTGTGGGGGCTGTTTCGCCGGGTCGTTCGCAGCCCGGCGAGCATCAGGACGGCCGTGACGGTGATGCCGAGGGCGTTGGCGGCGGCGATCCCCGCCACGCCCCAGGTGTGCACGGTCGCGGCGCCGATCAGGGACGTCGCGGCGATGCCCGCGGCCATCACACCGACGGGATACCAACTGGGCCGGCCCGCCGAGAAGTACGAGCGGACCAGGGCGCCCACCAGGGTCTGGCCCAGCAGCCCGAGCGCGTACACGCGCATGACGTCCGCGGTCGCCGCGGTGTCGTTCGCGGTGAACGCACCCCGCTGGAAGAGCAGTTCGATCATCTGCGGGGCGCAGGCGATCACCGCGCACATGCCCAGCAGCACCAGACAGGACGCCAGTGCCAGATCCCGCTCGACGCGGCTGCGCGCCCGTTCGGTGTCGCCGTCCGCGAGCGCCCGCGCCACCACCGGGAAGGTGACCGTGCACACCATCAGCGACAGCGTCATCGGGATCTGCGCGACCTTCTGCGCGTAGTTCAGGTGCGAGATGGCCCCGGCGGGCAGGGTGGAGGCGAGGAAGCGTTCGACGAGGACCTGCGACTGGCGGCACAGGGCGAACAGGAGGACGGCGGCGATCAGGGCGAGTTGCATCGGCCGTTCCGCGACAGGGGCGCCGGCCCCGCCGAGGGCCGGCCTGCGCGACACCAGTTGCCGCCACAGCGACGGCAGTTGCACCAGCACCATCAGACAGCCGCCCGCCGCCACCCCGAGCGCGGCGGAACGCACGCCCCAGCCCCCACCGAGCAGGAACATCGCGGCGACGATGCCGGCGTTGTACGCGACGTAGATCGCCGCGGGCGCGAGGAAGCTGCGGTGCGCCCGCAGGGCGGCGCTGCAGTACCCGGCGAGCCCGAAGGTCAGTACGCAGGTCGCTGTGAGCCGGGTGCAGTCGGCGGCGAGGCGGGGGTCGGGCAGGCCGGGTGCGAGGACCTGGACCAGGTAGGGAGCCGTGCCGGCGACCAGTGCGGCCACCGCGGCGAGTGCGAGACACAGCCGGGGCAGGGTGGCGGCGACCAGGCCGCGGACCGGGTCGCCGGGGGCGCCCCGGGCGCGGCGGGCCAGCGCCATGCTGAACGCCGGGATCAGCGCGATGGCCAGCCCGTCCTCGATGAGCAGCGTGGCGGCCAGCTCCGGCACGGTCCACGCGACCAGGAAGGCGTCCGTGTCGCTCCCGGCACCGAACAGCCGCGCCAGCGCCTGATCGCGCACCAGGCCGAGCAGCGAGCCGGCCATGGACAGCGACGCCGTCACGAGCGCGGCCCTGGCGAGGAACCTGTGGGAGGCCGAGGCCGGGTCGGCGCCGTACCCGGCCACGGGAGTGGCACGCGCCGCGGGTACGGTCGCCGCGCCGTCCCTTTCGGATCCGGGGGGTTGCGAAGGCACCACCGTCATCGCGCCAGGGCCTCCTCGGCGGGCTCCCGCACCCCGCCCCGCGGCACGTCCACCCGCGCGTCGCCGGCCAGCGCCCACCACGTCACGAGGCCCAGGCCCACCGCGGTCAGCACGGTCGAGGGGCCGCCGATGTCTCCGTACACGAAGTCGGTCAGCAGCCAGATCAGCAGCCCGCAGGCGACGAGCGCGCAGTCGAGTCCCGGCCCCCGGGCGCGCACGCGCAGCAGCCTTCGCACTCCGCACACCAGCAGCGCCAGCCAGCTCCCGACGAGCCCGAGCAGCCCGATCAGGCCCTGCTCGCTCAGCACCAGCAGGTACATGTTGTGCGGCGACAGCAGCGGCTGCCTCTCGTACGTCACTCCCGCGCCGTCGACGTCACTGGCCGACGACAGCGCCAGGGTGGCGTGCCCGTCCCGGTACTCGGGAAAGCCCTTCAACCCGACGCCGGTCAGGGGGTGCTCGCGCCACATGCCGGTGGCGGACGCCCACAGGGTGTACCGGTCGACGACGGACTGGTCGGGGGCGTCGGTGATCTGCGTGATGCTGTCGATCCGCTGCTGAAGCGGCGCGGTGCCGACGCCGAAGCCGCCCACCAGGATCACGCCCGTGGCGGCCGTGGCCGCGGCCACCTTCAGTGCGCGCCGCGGCCCGGCCAGCGCCAGTTGCACGGCGCACGTCAGGGCGGTCGCGATCCAGGCGCCCCGGCTGAAGGAGAGCGCGAGCGGCGCCAGCAGCGCCAGGGCGCACCCGGCGGCGGTCGCCCGCTGCCGTACCGGCGCCCGGCCGAGCGCGATCCCGACCGCGCAGACCAGGCCGAGAGAGACCACCGTCGCCATGCCCATCACGTCATGCGGCCCGAAGGTGCCGACCGCCCGGATGTCCTGGCCCTGGTAGGTGGCGCCGGTCCGGGTGACGTACTGGTGAACGCCGATGGCGCCCTGGCACAGCGCGAGCCCCACGAACGACCAGGCCAGCAGCCGGAAGTCGGCCCGGTGGCGGATCAGCAGGAGCACGGCCGCCGGGACGAGCACGAAGATCTGCAGATAGCGGCAGAGTCCGGCGAGCCCGGCTTCCGGCGAGGCGGCCCCCACCGCGGCGAGCGCGAGCCCCGCCACCGGCAGGCCCAGGACCACGGCCGCGGCGGGCGACAGCGGGCTCCGTCGTTCGCGCAGGAGACGGATCGCGCAGTACACCACCGCCAGCCCCGAGACCACGTCGGCGGGCCCCGCGCCGTCCGTTGTCAGCGGCAGGGCCAGCAGGGCGGGCACGGCCACCACGGGCAGGACCGGCATCAGTGCGGTGACCCGGCGGGGGAGCCGTGTCAGGGCGTGGCTCACGTTCTGTCAGCTCCCCGTCGGACGTACCACCGTGGCCGCGGTGCGCAGCAGGATGCAGATGTCCTGCCACAACGACCAGTCGTCGATGTAGGTGTTGTCGAACCGGCAGCGGTCCTCGATCGAGGTGTCACCGCGCAGCCCGTGGATCTGGGCGAGGCCGGTGATGCCGGTCCGCATGCGGTGGCGGGCCGCGTAACCGGGGTAGGCCTGGCTGAACTGGCCGACGAAGTAGGGGCGTTCGGGCCGCGGCCCGACCAGGCTCATATCGCCCCGGAGCACGTTCCACAGCTGGAGCAGCTCATCGAGCGAGGTGCGCCGCAGCATCCGGCAGAACCAGCGCATCTCATGCTCGTTCGCCACGCTCCACCGGGTCGCCGACTCGTGCTCGTCGACCGGGCGGTGCGTACGGAACTTCAGCAGGGTGAACGGTTTTCCGTTCTTGCCGATGCGCTCCTGCCGGAACACCACGCCCGGCCCGTCGCTGATCCGCAGCGTCACCGCGCACGCCAGGAGCAGCGGACTGACCAGCAGCAACAGCGTCCCTGACACGAGAATGTCCAGCGCCCGCTTGCCCGCGCCGCCGGGGCGCACCGGGGACAGGTCCAGACGTCGGCAGGAGAACCCGGCCAGCCGCTCCTTCGCCGCGTACGACGGGGAGTCGGCGTCGACCTCCCAGACCACGCAGCCGGAATCGGCCAGAGCCCGCAGCAGCGCTCCCTGTTCAGCGCGTACGGAGGGGTGAACGGCCAGCACCGCCCGTACCCCGTTCTGGATGACCGCCCGCTCGACCTCCTGGCCGGTCGTCAGGACGGGCAGGCCCTCGGCGCCGTCCGGCTGCTCGGCGACGATCCCCACCGGCCGCAGGCCGCACCGCGGGTGCCGCAGCACGGCGGCGGCCACGCGCTGCGCGGTCGCCGCCGGGCCGACGACGAGCGCGGTGTCCGGGTGGCGCAGCAGTGCCGCCTGCCGCCGCGCGTGCACGGCGCCGCGCAGCACACAGACCGCCGCCGCCTGAAGGGCCAGGCCCGTCAGTACGGTGCGGACGGACAACGCGTGCTCCGGCCCGTACGCCGTCAAGAGCGCCGAGAGCGCCAGCCAGGCCACCGCGATACGGCCGCACACGGCGGGCAGTTCCTCCAGCAGCCCCGGCACCGGCGGCCGGCCGTCGCGCGGGCGCAGCAGCAGCGAGGTGACGATCAGCAGGGTGATGAGCAGCGGATGGCGCTGGGCCTCGGCGAGCGCCAGCGTGCCCGACAGGGCGGCGACGCCGTCCGCGACGAGCAGCGGGACCCGTGAGGGCGACCGGGCCGGGCGCCGCGGGGCGGGGAACCGGAAACCGATGGGGGTGCCGCGCGGCGGCATGACCGAGACTGCTGAGGATCTGTGGCCCCGTGGCGGTACGCCGGGGGAGGGGACGGTATGTTCCGCGGTCACGAGTGGATCGACTCCCTGTGCTCTGTGGGCTCGACGCGCTGTTTTGTCCGGTTCGCCTCGGCGCCACGGGACGGGCGCGCACCGTCGGTGGCGGCCCGTGTGCCGAGCAGTTCGCGGTAGACGTCCCCGACCGCCTCGGTGGCGTGCCGTACGTCGTGGGTGGACAGCACATGCCGGCGGCCCCGGTTGCCGAGCGACTCGCGCAGCGGCGGGTCGAGCAGCAGCTCGGTGACGGCCCCGGCCAGCACCTCCGGGTCCTCCGGCGGGACCAGGCACCGGGCGGCGACGGAGGGCGGCAGGCTCTCGCGGGCGCCGTCGACGTCCGTGACCACCACGGGCCGCCCGCAGGCCATCGCCTCCAGCGGGGCCAGCGCCATGCCCTCCCAACGGGACGGCAGAACGACGAGATCGGCGGCCTGGTACCAGGGGGCGGCGTCGGCGACGGCTCCCGTGAACAGCACGGACTCCGGGGCGACTTCGCGAAGCCGGTCGCGGTCCGGCCCGTCGCCGACCAGGACGAGGCGGGCGTCGGGCACCCTCTGCACGACGGCGTCCCACGCCCGCAGCAGGACGTCCTGCCCCTTCTGCCGGCACAGCCGCCCCACGCAGACCGCGAGCGGTGCCGCCGGGTGGGTGCCGGCGAGCGGTGCCAGCCCGGCCCGTACGGCGCCGGAGTCGGCCGGGTGGAAGCGCTCGGGATCGATGCCGTTGGGGACGACGGTCCACCGGCCGGTGATCCTGGCGCGCACGCCCGTCGCGCGCTCCGCCTCGCTCACGCACACCACCCGTGCGGCCCAACGCGCCCCCCATCGCTCCCACCTGAGCGCGAGGGCAGCGGTGCCTCCGCCGATCGCCTCGAACGACCAGGCGTGCGGCTGGAAGACCGTCGGAATCCGCCCGCGCACCGCGAGCCGCCCGGCGAGCCCGGCCTTCGCGCTGTGCGCGTGCACCAGATCGGGGCGCACCTCGTCGATCACCCGTGCCAGGTGCCGTACCTCCCGCACGAGCGACGGACCCGGCGACCGCGTGGCGTGCCAGTGGCGTACGTTCGCGCCGAGCGCCCGGAGTTGCGCGGTGAGCGCGCTGTGGGGGCAGGCCACGGTGACGTTCAGACCGTCCGCCAGCTGTGCCCGGACCAGGTCCGTCACGACGCGCGCGACCCCGCCGTCCACCGGTTGGGTGAGGTGCAGGACCCGCGGCCGAGGGGCGGTGGGTGACAGGTGCATATGCGCGGTTTCCTCGCTCACGAAGGCGCTCGGGGCGGGCGGCGGTGGCAGCAGCGGCACGAGTGCGGTGTGTCCGCCCGGAGGTGCGTCGGGAGGTTCGCAACTCTAGTAACCAAGCGGACAAATCCGTCTAATTTCGGTTAAATGCGAAAGGGTGTGTCGGAAGCGTGAAGTCGGTCCCCTTCCCGGGATCACGCTCTGTCGCATCCTCGGCTTCCGGCCGCTTCCCCTGGAGTTCCACCGCGGAGGGCGGCCGGTACCGTTCCCCCGAACGGAAGCCGGGGTGCGGTCGGTCTGACATACCGTCTGATCAGGCACGGCGCGGCGATCAGGGGATACGCGTGATCACGAAAAGCCTATGATCAGTTGCAGAAAGTCATGGGTGCTCTCACGGTGGGCTCAAGATCCAACGCCCGTCGAAAGGAACTCCCATGCGCAAACTGCCCGCACGACGCATCGCGACCAGCGCACTGTGCGCCGCCCTCCTGGTCGGGATCACCGGCCCCGCCGCCATGGCGGCCGACTCGACCCGCGAGCACAGCCAGGCGCCGGCGCCCGATGCGCGACTCCGCGGTGCGGATGCGCTTCTCGCGCAAGTCAGGGCCTACAACCGGGGCGAGCTCACCCCGGTCGCCGACCTGGTGCACGCCGTGCTCGAGGCGGACAACGGCCAACTGCCCGAGGCCAAGGCCAGGAAACTGGGAGCCGCGGCGAAGGCCGCCCTGGCGCCCATGGCGGCGGAGCGACGCCCCGCCGACCTCGTGGACGACGCGCTGGACGCCCTCGACAGCCTCCTGGACGCGCTCTTCTCCGAGGACAGCGAGCTCACGTCCGAATCCGAGGACGAAGACGAAGACAGTGAGGTCACCTCCGAATCCGAGGACAGCGAGGTGCCCGAGTCGGCCGAGGATCTGCTGATCGAGGTGGAAGACCTGATTGACGAGTCGTCCGACAGCGACCTGGAAGAGTCGGACCTGGAAGATTCAGAACTGGAAGACTCAGACCTGTCCGATTCGCCGACGGTGTCCAGCAAGCAGACGCAGACAATTATTGTGACGCGTCCCGAGTCGGGCGTCAGGCTCCCGCTGATCTCGACGCTGGCGTCATTGCTGCTGCCGGCCAAGTGAGCCCCGCATGAGCGCCGTACGGTACGGCTCTCGCCCGCCGAGTCGTGGTGCCGGCCCTTGGGGGCGGCACCACGACTGTTGTTCTTCCCGCCCCTCCCGCTCCTACTTTCTTCCGGTCCCTCGTCGCCCCGGGCCCGGTCTTTCAGACTTCTCATATGAGGTATAGGCAATCTCGGCATTTTTGGTTTCCGCCCAGGCCAGGGCTCGTTAGGCACGGCGACAGAATCCCTTCCGGCGACCCGCGTTGCCGAAGAAAGGAACACGATGAAGTCTCTGAAGGCTGCCGCCGTCGTTGCCGGGTCCTTGATCGCTGCTGGTACCGCTACGCCCGCGTTCGCCCACAACGCCTACGGCATGGCGCCCACCGGTCAGAGCGCCCCCGACCAGGCGCCGGCCGGTTACGGTGCTCCGGCTCCTGCTCAGGCGCCGGCTCCGGTTCAGGCGCCGGCCTACAGTGCTCCGGCTCAGGCCCCGGCCCCGGCCCCTTACAGTGCTCCGGCCCAGGCTCCGGCTCCGGCCAATTACAGTGCTCCGGCTCCTGCTCAGGCTCCGCCCAGCTACAACGCTCCCGCTCAGGCGCCCAGCTACACTCCTCCGGCTCCGGCCCCGGCTCCGGCCCCCGCCTACAACCCTCCGGCTCCGGCTCC
>NZ_JAAKZY010000130.1 GCF_011045015.1 Streptomyces scabichelini
CAACCCCCACAACCCGGCCCACACCCCGGGCGGCTCCTCCAGCGGCTCGGCCGCCGCGGTGGCAGCCGGCGTGGTGCCGCTGGCGCTGGGCTCGCAGACCGCGGGCTCGCTGACCCGGCCCGCGTCCTTCTGCGGTACCGCCGGGTACGTGGCCCCGGCGGGCGCCTGGCCGACGACGGGCTTCACCGGGCTCAGCCCGACTCTCGACGCACCGGGCCTTCTCGCGGCCGATGTCGCCGGTCTCGCCACCGCGGTCGAGGCCGTCGACGGCACCCGGGCCGAGGAGTCCCAGGCCATGAGAGTGCTGCTCTGGCCCGGCACAGAACTGGCGGACATCGATCCCGCGATGCTCGACGCACTGGAGCGCACCGGTGCCGCCCTGACCACCGCCGGCACGGAGGCAACCGCGCTCGGGGACCGCATGCGCACACCGGAACTCGCCGAGACCCATGCCACGGTCATGGCCTACGAAGCCGCCCGCGCGCTCGCCGCCGAGGCGCGGCACCCCGAGTCGCTGAGCGCCCACCTCAACGAACTCCTGGACCGTGGACGGAGCACCCCCACAGCCGACTACGAGGCCGCGCTCGCTGTCAGGGACAGCGCCCGCGTCCGGATCCTCGAACTCCTCCACGACGAGGCCGATGTGATCCTCGGCCCGGCCGCTCCCGGCCCCGCCCCTCGCGGTCTTGGCGCCACGGGCACGCCGGTCCTCAGCCGCCCCTGGCAGCTGCTCGGCCTGCCCGTGGTCACCGTCCCCGGTCACCGCGACGCGAACGGCATGCCCCTCGGCCTGCAGCTCGTCGGCCACCCCGACCGCGTGGGCCGACTGCTCGGCATCGCCCGGCACATGGAGACCCTCGTCCGGGACGTCGGCGGGGGCCACTGATGAAGATCACCGAGATCGAGGCGATCCCGTACGCCATCCCGTACACCAAGTGCGACAAGGGTTGTTCCCCGGGACAATGCGGCAGTGAGCTGTCAGCACGCTCCGGCCAGGTTCTCCTCGATGACGCCGACGGTGTCGAGCAGGACGCGCCCCACTCTGCGCAGGTCGATGTTGTTCACCATGTCGCCCACCACGATCGCGGCCACCGGGTCGGGCTCTCCGAGGTGGACAGGAGCGGCCAGTTCGACGAGTTCGGGGATGTACTCGCTCCTCGCGTAGGACAGCCCGGTGCGCCGGATCCGTTCGAATTCGCGCCGCATCGTGTCCTCCCCGGTGACGGTCCACCGGGCATCCGCGACCGGCGTGGTGCCGGAGAAGTCCGCGGGATTACGTCTGCTCTTGGCGAGCAGGAGCCTGCCCGCCGCCGAGCAGTGTGCGGGAAGGGGTTGCCGTAACGCCCTCGCGAGCCGGACGTGTTCCTTGCCGCAGAGGATTCCGACGTGCTGGACCTTCGTGCCCGACAGCAGGCCGACGCTCACGATCTTGTGAGTGACCTGGAACAGGTCGATCAGGAAGGGGGTGATCGTGTGGCTGAGGTTCTGCGCCTTGGCCGGACCGCTCGTGGCCGCCAACCGGAAAAGGTAATCCCCGAGTTCGTAGTACTTCGACTCCGTCCGGACAGCGAGACCAAGATCGGTCAGAATGTGCATCAGGCGGTGCAGCGTCGATTTCGGCTGATTGACCAACCGTGACAGCTCTGACAGGGTCAACGGCCTCGATGCCTCGGCCAGGGCTTCGAGCACGGCGAACGCTTTCCGCAGCGGGCCTCCGGCGGATCGGGTCGCGCCCATCTCGACTACCGCACCGGTGGCCATTCCACGGCTCGGCAGCCGAGGACTCCGTCCAGCGTCCACCGCGATGCTCCCGTCGCTGAAATACACAACTGGCTTATGGCTACCTGAACTCGGGCGGCTGACTCAAGACCGGCAAAGGCTGCTGGCCCGTGCGGCCATGCGATTGGGCCCTTTGTGACAGCGCCGGAAAAACGACCGTTCTGGAAACTGGAAACCGTCATTGAGCGGACGGCCTTCGCCTCCCTACTCTCCCGGACATGGTTAACGTGAGCTTGGACGAGCATGTAGGGCACGACGGCGCACGTCTCATCCTGTTGGCCGGCCCGCGGTCCTTCTGTGCGGGTGTCGAGCGGGCCATCGAGATCGTCGAGCGGGCTCTGGGGATGCGCGGTGCTCCGGTCTATGTCCGCAAGCAGATCGTGCACAACGTCTCCGTCGTCGACGACCTGGCGCGGCGGGGCGCGGTCTTCGTCGAAGAACTGGACGAAGTGCCCGACGGCGCGACGGTGGTCTTCTCCGCGCACGGGGTCTCCCCCGCCGTGCGCGAGGAGGCGGCTCGCCGCCGTCTCGACGTCATCGACGGCACCTGCCCCCTGGTCGCGAAGGTCCACGCCAAGGCCCGCCGGTTCGCGGCCGGGGGCGACACGGTCGTGCTCGTCGGCCACGCCGGGCACGAGGAGGTCGAGGGCACCCTCGGTGAGGCGCCGGACTCCATGGTGCTGGTCTCGACGGCCGACGAAGTCCGGAGGCTGTCACCGGCCGATCCGCGGCAGGTCTCCTACCTCACCCAGACCACGCTTGCGGTCGACGAGACCGCCGAGGTCGTCGATGCCCTGCGAGAGAGGTTCCCCCTGCTGCGCGAGCCGTCGTCCGAAGACATCTGCTACGCCACCACGAACCGGCAGAACGCGCTCGACGCGATCGTCTCGGAGGCCGACCTCGTCCTGGTCGTCGGTTCGGCGAACTCCTCGAACTCCGTCCGCCTGGTGGAGCTCTCACGCCGTCGGGGCACCCCGGCCGAGCTGATCGACGGTGCCGGTGACATCCGGCCCGAATGGCTGGAGGGGGTGCGCACGATAGGGCTCACGGCCGGCGCCTCGGCCCCGCCCGGCCTGGTCACGGAAGTCGTGAGCGCACTGGGCGAGTTCGGGCCGGTCAGCGTCGAGGAACGCCGGGTCACCCGCGAGACCACGCACTTCGAACTTCCCACAGCCGTGCGCGGCGACGCGGAGCGCCCGACGGCCGGTCGGCGAAGCTGAACGGGGGAAGAATGTCGTCGTCCGTGCTCAGCCGTGTCCTCGGCCCCCAGCAGCTCAAGGAGTTGCGCCCGGATCAGTTGCCCGCGCTGGCGCGCGAGATCAGGGAGTTCCTCATCGAAAGGGTGTCCGCCGCAGGCGGGCACCTCGGCCCGAACCTCGGCGTGGTCGAACTGACCATCGCGCTGCATCGGGTGTTCGACTCACCCGCCGACCGCATCGTGTTCGACACCGGACATCAGTCCTACGTCCACAAGATCCTCACCGGCCGGCAGGCCGCCTTCGGCACGCTCCGGGCGGCGGGAGGGCTCTCCGGCTATCCGATGCGCGAGGAGTCGCCGCACGACCACGTGGAGAACTCACACGCCTCCACGGCGCTGTCCTATGCGGACGGCCTGGTCAAGGCGCAGCGGCTGCTCGGCGAGGAACACCGCCGCGTGGTCGCGGTGATCGGCGACGGCGCGCTGACCGGCGGCCTGGCCTGGGAGGCGATGAACAACCTCGGCCGGGGTGAGGGCCCGGTGGTGGTCGTCCTCAACGACAACGGCCGCTCGTACGCTCCCACGGTCGGAGGTGTGGCCGAGCATCTCGCCGCGCTGCGGAGCGGCCGGCACCCGGGGCGGAACCTGTTCCAGACCATGGGTTTCAGCTATGTCGGCCCGGTGGCCGGGCACGACGTCGCCGCCGTCGAAGAGGCGTGCCGTCACGCGGCGCGGCTGGACCGCCCGGTTGTGCTCCACTGCGTCACCGAGAAGGGGTTCGGCTACGCCCCGGCCGAGAACGACGATGCCGAGCGCATGCACGGCATCGGTGTCATCGACCCCGCGACGGGCCGGTCGCGGACCGGTGGCTCACCCACGTGGACCGCCGCGTTCGGCGAAGAGCTGGAGCGGATCGCCGCCACGCGGCCCGACATCGTCGCGCTGACCGCGGCGATGCTGGGCCCGGTCGGTCTCCACCGGTTCGCCGAGCGGTTCCCCGGTCGCGTCTTCGACGTGGGGATCGCCGAGCAGCACGCGGTCACCAGCGCCGCGGGGCTGGCCATGGGGGGCCTGCACCCGGTGGTCTGCCTGTACGCCACGTTCCTCAACCGCGCCGTCGATCAGATCATGATGGACGTGGCCCTGCACGGCCTGCCGGTGACCTTCGTCCTGGACCGGGCCGGAATCACCGGCCCCGACGGCCCCAGCCACCACGGCATGTGGGATCTCGCCCTGCTGGGCACGGTGCCGGGAATGCGTGTCGCGTCACCGCGCGACACCACCGGGCTCGCCGAGCTGTTGCGCGAGGCGTTGTCCACGCGGGACCGTCCCACCGCGCTGCGGTTCCCGAAGGGGGGCGCGGGCCCGGAGATCCCCGCCCTCAAACGCATGGACGGGCTGGATGTCCTGCACCGCAGCCGGTCCAGGCCGCTCGACGTCCTCATCGTCTCCGCCGGGGTTCTCGCGGACCCCGCCCTGCGCGCGGCGGAGCTGCTGGCCGACGACGGCATCGGGGTGACCGTCGTCGATCCGCGCTGGCTGCTGCCGGTCAACCCGACCCTGGTCCACCTGGCGTCCCGCCACCGGTTGGTGCTCTCCCTTGAGGACGGTGTGCGCACCGGAGGCGTGGGCACGGCGCTGGCACAGGCATGCGCCGATGCCGATGTCCGGACGCCGGTGCACGTCATGGGGTTGCCCCGCGAGTTCCTGGGCCACGGCGGGCGGTCGGCCATCCTCACCGAACACGGTCTCACCGCGGAATCCATCGCCGAGATCGGCCTCACGCTGCAGAGTGCCTCGGCGACACGGCACGCAACCCCCTTGGAAAGGACACCGGAGTGACCCAGGTCGCGCTTGGTATGCCCGCTCTGCCGCCTTCGACGCTCTCCGAACGCCGCAAGACCCGCCAGCTACAGGTCGGCCTTGTCGGGGTCGGCAGTGACCACCCGATCTCGGTGCAGTCGATGACCACGACCGTCACGGCCGACGTCAACGCCACCCTGCAGCAGATCGCCGAGCTCACCGCGGCCGGCTGCGACATCGTCCGCGTCGCCTGCCCGAGCGCCGATGACGCAGAGGCGCTGCCCGCGATAGCCAAGAAGTCCAAGATCCCGGTCATCGCCGACATCCACTTCCAGCCGAAGTACGTGTTCGCCGCCATCGAGGCCGGCTGCGCCGCGGTCCGCGTGAACCCCGGCAACATCAAGAAGTTCGACGACAAGGTCGGCGAGATCGCCCGCGCGGCCAAGGACCACGGCACCCCGATCCGGATCGGGGTGAACGCGGGCTCGCTGGACAAGCGCCTGATGGAGAAGTACGGCAAGGCCACGCCGGAGGCGCTCGCCGAATCGGCGCTGTGGGAGGCCTCGCTGTTCGCCGAGCACGACTTCCACGACCTCAAGATCTCGGTCAAGCACAACGACCCCGTGATCATGATTCGCGCCTACGAGATCCTCGCCGAGCGCTGCGACTACCCGCTGCACCTCGGCGTCACCGAGGCGGGGCCGGCATTCCAGGGCACCATCAAGTCGGCCGTCGCGTTCGGCACCCTGCTGCGCCAGGGCATCGGCGACACCATCCGCGTGTCCCTCTCGGCTCCGCCGGTGGAGGAGGCCAAGGTCGGCGCGCAGATCTTGCAGTCGTTGAACCTGCGGCCCCGGAAGCTGGAGATCGTTTCGTGCCCGTCCTGCGGCCGGGCCCAGGTGGACGTCTACAGGCTTGCCGACGAGGTCACGGCGGGCCTGACCGGTATGGAGGTCCCGCTGCGCGTCGCCGTCATGGGCTGTGTCGTCAACGGCCCCGGTGAGGCCCGCGAGGCCGACCTCGGCGTGGCGTCCGGCAACGGCAAGGGACAGATCTTCGTCAAGGGCAAGGTCGTCAGGACCGTCCCCGAGTCGAGGATCGTGGAGTCCCTCATTGCGGAGGCCATGCGTCTCGCCGAGGACATGGATCCCGCCGTCGAGGGCTCACCGACGGTCGTCACGGACTGAATGAGGGATTCCCCTGGCGGGAACAAGGGCAGCGCCATGTCGTCGACTCCCTGAAGTCGGGCCGCAGTATGGTTCATACAGTCGACTATCCGACTGCAAAATGACCCATCTCAGGCTACTTGGGGAGTCCGGGCGTGTTGACGAGGAGCGGCTTAAGGCCGGGCATACACAAGATCCCGTCCACGCGGCGACCGGCCGCAATTCACGAGCGAGAACTCAGCATCTACCCAAGAACCCACGAGTTCGACCACTCACACAGTGTCAGTTCTCTTCCGTTCAATGCGTGTGAACGGAATATGAACTTTCCTTTCCCGGGCCGCAGCGATTTATGCCTGCAAGGGCAACCGAACATCCCGGCAAACATGCTGTGAACTCGGAGGGCGTACTGTGAGTGGCGAAAGTACGGCAAACCTGGTGCGAGCGCTCGTGCGGGCACCGGATCCGTTGACGCATACGGCAGTCAGCAGGCACCTCAGTTCCGCGCCGAACATCGAGGTCGTTTCGGGCGAGCATCGCGTTCCGGTCGACGTCGCCGTGGTCGTCGCGGAACGGATGTCCGTGGAAGTGACGTCGTTGCTGCGCAGGATAAAGGAATCCTTGGGCGTGCCGATGGTTCTGATTCCTGTCGAGATCGGCCGGGCCGATCTGCTCACCGCGGTGGAGTGCAACGTCGTCGCGGTGCTGCCGCGGGCGGCGGCCACCTACGACCGTATCGAGGAGGCGGTGCTGACCGCCGCGTCCGGCGGGGGGCAGCTCCCCTCGAACATGCTCGGCGAACTGATCAGACAGATCGAGCGCATCCAGCGCGAGGTTCTGTCGCCGCACGGCTTGCATCTCTCCGGACTGACCCCTCGGGAGGTCGACGTCCTGCGGCTCATGTCGGAGGGCCTGGACACTGCCGAGATCGGCGACAAATTGTGCCTGTCGGAACGGGCTGTGAAGCGGGTCGTCTTCGGGGTCACCAGGCGCCTCAAGCTGCGCAACCGGCCTCACGCGGTTGCCTATGCGTTACGCCGGGGCGTCATCTGACCGCGGCCGGACGCCCACGCTAGCCGCGGGCGCCGGCTCAGGACCGGATCCCGTCGGCGGCGCGACCGCCGCCGACGGCGCGCGCCAGGCCCACGGCGACCGTCCTTCCGTACGCATCGTCCTGTGCAGCATCATCAGGTAGGCGATGTCCAGGCCGACGTAGGTCGGAACCAGCACGAGGAACAGCAGGTGGGACGGGTAGACGACGAAGGCGGTCAGCCCGGCGAAGACGGATCCGACGCACTTCGCGACGGCGATGTACATGGACTGGCCCAGACTGGACCCGCGCCGCTTGAGCATCAGGAGGAACGCGGCACTCAGCGGGACCTGAATGATCATTCCGGTGTACATCCCGTCGCGGTCGTGGAACTCGTTGGCGCCCGCCATCACGATCAGCGCCGCCCACACCACTACTCCGGCCAGCGTCCACCGGAAGGTGCGCGGCGACAGGCCGGGGTAGTCGTTCCGCCCGTACCGGAAGGCCTGGTACAGGAGGACGACGCTGAAGACGACCCAGACGAAGTTGATCTGCCGCTGCGTCGGCGTCTGTTCCAGGAGGAAGGTGAGGCTGAACTCCCATGCGAAGTTCACCGCCACCAGGTACGCGGGAATTCCTGTCCGCCCGTCCATGACGGCCTGCCGGATCGCCAGCACATAGGTCACGATCCAGCCGACCGCGGTCGGTCCGGCCACCGCCCAGAAGAGCGGGTCCGGGACATCGGCCGCCCCCACCGTGACCGGTGCGACCTCTGACATCGGGATGAGGAACGGGGGAAGCCAACCCATGGGATTCGATTCCTTGCGTGAGGCCCCCGCGTGCGGTGCGGGGACGGACGGGCGGGTCAGAGGCTGGGCACGACGGGGTCGAGGCCGAAGAACGCCCCGCCGTACAGCTCGTGGCCGACGTGCGGGTTGAGCATCGCGTGCCGGGCCGCGGTGTTGGCGTCCCGCCAGTACTGCTGCAGCGGGTTCGACTCGGCGAAGGCGGCGGCTCCGTGGGCCCACATCAGCCCGTCGAGCGCGACGGTCACCAGGTTGGCCGCCTGGCCGACGTCACCACGAATGCGGCGCAGTTCGCTCTCCGTCAGCGCGGTGGCCGTGGCGGCGGCCTCGTCGATCACGTCGGCGGCCCGGTTCGCGTGCAGCTCGGCCGCGTCGATCGTCAACGCCGTCCTGCCGAGCGCGGACACGAAGGTCGGCGATTCCGGCTGGCTCTTGAAGCGGGTGGGCGCGATGCCCCGTCCTGGCGCCCGGTCGATGACAAATGCGCGCGCGGCCTGGCCGACGCCGATCACCACGGAGGCACAGACAACGGCCATGGCCGCTATCGCCGCCGTCCGGAACAGCGGTGGCAGCGTGACGTCGGTGGCGTTCTCCCGCCCCCGCTGCACCTCGCCTGAGATCACCCGGTGCTCGGGGACGAACGCCTCCCGGATCACGACGGTGTGGCTGCCGGTGGCCCGCATGCCGACGGTGTGCCAGGTGTCCTCGATCGTCAGGTCCGCGACGGGCACCAGCACGGAGAGCCCGCCGACGGCGTCCCCGTCCAGGTTGACCTCCCGCGCGACCAGGATCGCCCAGTCGTCGTGCAGGATGCCGGTGGCGTACGGCCAGGTACCGGAGAGCAGATAGCCGCCCTCGGTCCGGACCGCGGTGCCCGCGGCCGCGAAGACCGAGGCCAGCTTGGCGCCGGGATTGTCCCCGAACACCTCGTCCCGCGTCTCCCGCGGGAATTTCGCGGCGAGCAGGTTCGACCCGTTGATGTTGTTGACCACCCACGAGGTGGACGGGCAGTAGTGCGAGAGGGCCTTGGTGACCTCACTCAGGGTCCGGACGTCGGTCTCGAGTCCGCCGTAGGCGCTAGCGGTCCAGAGCCTGCTCAGCCGGGAATCGTCGATGGCCCGCACGACGGCGTCGGGGAGCCTCCGTTCCCGCTCTCCCTCGGCGACACCGTCCGCGAGGACCGGCCCGAACTTGTGGACCCTGCCCACCAGTTCGGCTCGTAGTTCCCTCAGGTCCGCTCGGGTGTTCGTCATGTTCACCATTCCGGGCGCTCGGAAATGAGGTTGGTGTGGTCGAAATAGTCCCGCCAGGCGCTGATCCGGCCGGCCCGCAGTTCGAACGCCGCCATCACCTTCAGGTTCTGCGCGAGGGGTGTGCCGTCGGTGCGGAACATGGTCTCCATCCGCTCGACCAGGACGGTGTCCGCGACGGTGGCCACGTGCCGGAACCTGACCTCCAGCCGTGCGAAGGCGGCCGGCATGAGGGCGAGGATCTGCTCCTTGCCCCGGCACACCGGGGACCCGGGGTTCTCCCACACACAGTCGTCGGTCAGGAAACGGTCCACCGCGGCGCGGATGTCGGCGGGGGCCGGACCCATCGAGGTCAGGAACTCCCGGACGATCAGCTCGTGCTTGTCGTCGGACATTGGCTCAGCTCCCGTCGGTGGCCGGTGCGGGCCGGGCGAACAGCCGGCGGAACACCGCGTCGAGGTCCTCGTCGGGACGTTCGCTCGCGGTGGCGCCGCGCCAGGCAACATGGTTGTCCGGGCGTACGAGGAGGGCGCCGCCGTCGTCGATCCCGCGCACCGCGGCCCAGGCGCCGTCGGCGTCCCAGTGGCCCGCCGCGTCGGGCTTGCTTCCGATGGGCACCACGGTGAGCGCCACCCGGTGGGTGTCCGCGGCCTTCTTGGCCGCGATCGCCCAGCCTTCGCCCAGCGGCCCGGTGATCAGCACGAACCCGCCGCTGCTGCCGACCAGGTCGTGGGTGGACACCCGGGTGCCGCCGTTTCG
Source organism: Streptomyces scabichelini (assembly GCF_011045015.1). Taxonomy (GTDB): domain Bacteria; phylum Actinomycetota; class Actinomycetes; order Streptomycetales; family Streptomycetaceae; genus Streptomyces; species Streptomyces scabichelini. Next base: position 9,789 of record NZ_JAAKZY010000130.1, read on the forward strand.
AAGCCACACGTGCGGCAGCCGGTGCCCCGGCCGGGTGAGCGGATGGTAGGCCGCGCCCATCGGGTCCCGGGGCGGCGGCGGGGTGCCGTCCGGGAGCACCGCGCCGGCCGCGTAGGAGTGGCCGAGTTCGATGTCGTGCGCCTGGTACTCCATCCGCTGGGTCTCGAACACCTCGCGCACCACGGTCCGCCGGGTCTCGCCCATCGGCGTGTCGGCGAGGAGTTCGCGGAAGTTTGCCAGGGTGGCTTCCGGCGGCTGTCCGGGCAGCATGCCGAGGCTCGTGAACAGGACCGAGTAGTTGCGCAGGCTTCCCATCGACCAGCTCACGTTCCGCGTGGCGGTGGGCAGCCGTTCCGCCTCGTACGAGTCGAGCAGCGCGTCGCCGGCCCGGCCGCCGAGCACGGCCCCGAGCTTCCACGCGATGTTGTGCGCGTCCTGGATCGCCGTGTTCAGGCCGCCTCCGGCGGCGGGTGGCTGCCGGTGCGCGGCGTCCCCGGCGAGGAAGACCCGGCCGACCTGGAAGGCCCGGGCCACCACGGCCTCCGGCTGGTACTCATTGACGTGGTGAATGCGCAGGCCCAGGTCCTCCGGCAGCCTCAGCAGCTCCCGCACCCTTGTGGCGATCGCTTCCGTGCCGAGGTCCGCGGCGGCACCCGGTGGCAGCCGGAAGTGCAGCGCCCATTCCTCGGATGCCAGGCCCCACTCGGGCCCGGCCGCGACGATCACGGACACCTCGCCGTCGGGGCTGAGGACGTGGGTCATCAGCACCGAGTCGCCGGGCCACCAGCGGGACAGGTCCGCGCTGAAATGGACCGAGATGATGCCGAACCCGCCACCGGCACCGTCCATCGGCACGCCGAGCGCACTGCCGATGCTCCTGCCGCCGTCGGCGCCCAGCAGGTAGCGGGCGCGGACGGTGCCCACCTCGCCGGTCGACCGGTCGGTGATCCGCGCGGTCACGCCGTCCTCGTCCTGGGTGAACTCCTCCATCACATGGTGGAAGAGCACGCTGGACGGCGCCCGCTGCTCCGCGTGCCGGCGCAGCAGCGGCTCCAGCCGGTGCTGCGGAAGGTTCGTCGAGGGGCAGGGGCTGTCGGCCGCGTACGGCCCGGCCGTGCTGCCGCCGCCGAAGGCGTCCATCCGGTGCAGTTCCCGCCCGTCCACGGGGCCGTCACCGGCCAGCGAGGTACACCAGGCGACCTCACTCATATTCGCCGGCGGAGCACTGATCCGGTAGACGTCGTCGGCCATCCCGTGCTGCCGGAACACCTCCATGGTGCGCTGGTTCAGGTAGTGCGCCCTGGGCAGGACCGAGGTCGACTCGCGACGCTCCACCAGCAGGTGGCGCACGCCCACGTCGGACAGGAAGACCGACGCGGCGAGTCCACAGCCGCCACCACCGACGACGATAACCGGCACGTCTACGTCAAGCATCGGTTTCCCCCGTGATGTCCGTGTGCAGGACGATGGCCGCGGCCGGGCACCGCAGGGCCGCCTCCCGGACCCGCTCGTGCTCGCGCTCCGCAGGAGTCGCGTCGAGCAGCATCACCGCGCCGTCGTCGTCGCGCTGGTCGAAGACCGCCGGCGCGGCCGCGGCGCAGTTCCCGACCGCGAGGCATTTTCTGTCGTCGACCTCGACCTTCATGATCACCTCCACGTCCGGTCCCGGGTCACCAGGTGACCGGCAGGGCGTTCACGCCGAAGACCAGCGCGTTGACCCGGTAGTCGAGCTCGTCCTGCGGGACGGCCAGCCGCAGCGTGGGAAACCGGGTGAACAGCGCGGGCAGCGCGACACGCAACTCCATGCGCGCCAGTTGCTGGCCCAGGCACTGGTGCGGGCCGAAGCCGAAGGTGAGGTGCCGTTGCGGAGCCCGGCGGACGTCCAGGCGGTCCAGACCCTGGTCGGGCGCCCCGAGGTCCCGGTTGGCGGCCAGCACCGACGCCATGACCCGTTCGCCCTCCTTGATCTCCTGATCGCGCACGCAGACGTCCGCGGACGCCCGGCGCGGCACGATGACGGCCGGCGCGCAGTACCGCAGCAGTTCCTCGACGGCGCCGTCGGTCGCCGAGGGGTCGTCACGTACCACCGCGAGCTGATCGGGGTGCTGGAGCAGCAGCGCGATACTGGCCGAGAGCGTGTTGGCGATCGTCTCGTGCCCGGCGATGAGCAGCATGTTGCCGATGCCCGCCAGCTCGCCGTCGGTCAGCTGGTCGCCGAACTCGCGCACCACGCGCCCCAGGACGTCGTCGCCCGGGTGATCCCGGTGGCGTGCCACGAGCCCGGCCATGTACGCCTCCATCTCGGCCGCCTTCTCCATCTGCACCTCCCGGCTCGTGTTGAAGTTCAGCGCGACCTCGGTGCGGCGCTGGAAGTCCTCGCGGTCGGCATAGGGCACGCCCAGCAGTTCGCAGATGACCAGCGTCGGAATGGGTGTGCTGAAGACCTGCACCAGGTCCGCGCCCGGCCCGGCCTCCGCGAGCGCGTCCAGCGTGGACGCGACGACGCCCTCGATCATCGGCCGGAGCTCCCGCGCCCGCTTGGTCGTGAACGACCCGGTCAGCATGCGCCGCAGGCGGGTGTGCTCGGGGCCGTCGTAGCTCAGCAGGTTGCCCGCCTGGTACGGCATGGAATCGCCCATCCGCACCTGGTCGTCGCCGAGCACGCTCTTGACGTCCTCGTACCGGGTGACGAGCACCGCGTCGAACTCGCCCAGCAGCGGGCTGGGCACCTTGACCCGGCGCAGTTCGTCCTCCTTCTGCGCCTCGTACAGGTCGGGAACGGGAGCGAACGGGCATGCGGCGGCGCGTCCCCCGATGGGGAACGTCTTGGGTTCGGTCATGAGATCGCCTCTCTGGGCATGAGGAGGAAGGGCAAACGACGTCCACGTGTCCACGGGACATAGCTGGGGATCGGCCGGACCGCGCGGGGGGCGTGACCGTCCGCGGTGGCGTCCTGCGGAGCGGAACGCGGGGACTCGCCGGGGATCGCGGCGCCGATCGCCAGGGCGAACACCGCGCCGGCCAGGCCGACCACCGCGGTGAGCACGAAGGCTTCCCGCCGTGGGACGGACGTTCCGTCGAGCGACACGCTCAGCTGGGCGAAGATCGCTCCGACCACGGCGCCGGACAGCGACGTGCCGAGGGATCGCATGAGGGTGTTGAACCCGTTGGCGACCCCGGTCTCGGTGGGTGAGACGGCCGTCCTGATCAACGCGGGTATCGCGCCGTAGGCGAAGCCGACGCCGCCGTTGGTCACCACGGTGCCGATCACCAGCATCGCGATCGAGCCCATCTGGACCAGGCAGACCACGTAGCCCAGGCCGATCAGCACGGTGCCCAGCAGCAGCGAGAACTTGGGGCCGCGCGCCGCGGAGAATCTGGCGCCGAGCGCCGATGCGCCCATCATCGCCAGCCCGGCCGGCAGCATCAGCAGGCCGGCCCGCACCATCGACCGGCCGAGGCCGTAGCCCGTGCCGGCCGGGAGCTCCAGCAGCTGAGGCACCATCAGGAGCTGTGCGTACAGGGCGAAGCCCACCACGACGGAGGTGATGTTCACCAGCAGCACCGGCCGCCGTGCCGTGGTGACCAGGTCGATCAGCGGATCAGCCACCCGGCGTTCCCAGACGCCCCACAGCGCCAGCACCACCATGGACGCGACAAGCAGGCCCACGGTGGTGGTGCTGTGCCAGCCCCACTCGCCGCCGGAGGAGATCGCCAGTAGCAGCGCCGTCAGGCCGACGGTCAGGCCCAGCGTCCCGACGCTGTCGAAGCGCCCACTGGCCGGCACCGGGGGCGCCGGGACCAGCCGGGCCACCAGCACGCCGGTCAACGCCGTCAGCACGCCGATCACCCAGAACAGCAGGTGCCAGTCGGCGAACTGCGCCACCACCGCGGCCAGCGGCAGCCCGACCGCCGCGCCGGTCCCCAGCGTGGATGAGGTCAGCGCGATCGCCGAGCCGAGCTGCCGCTCGGACAGCACATCGCGCAGCAGGCTGATGCCGAGCGGCACGAGCCCCATGCCAACGCCCTGCAACCCGCGCCCGATGAACACGGGAGTCAGCGAGTCGGCCACCAGCGAGCCCAGCGTCACCAGCCCGAGCACGATCAGTACCAACCGCCGCTTGCCGTAGAGGTCCCCCAGTCGGCCGGTGACCGGGCTGGTGACCGCGCCGCCCAGCGGATCCCGCTCGCCGGCCTTTCCCCGCATCACATCTCCGTACATCTCCGGCCGGACCCTGTGGGGGTACTGCTCGTCGGAGGAAGGACGCGTCCAGCCGCTGCCGGCACACGGCATCTCGGTCGTCGTCGAGCGGCTCCGCACCTGGCCGCGCGACGTGCCGCTGATCGAGGTGTTCCTCCACGAGAACGACCTCACCGAGGGGATTCCCGAGTCCACTTCGGACCTCGCCCGGCTGATCCGCCCGGAGCCCTCGCGGCGGTCGGTCCGGCGCCGGTCCCACCTGGACGCGGAACGGGCCTCCGCGTAGGCCGTCGCCCAACGGACCGGGTGGCCGGCGGGCGCACTGGAGACCAAGGTGCGGCCGGAATACTCAATATCGCCCTGCGCCTCGCGGTGAAGTACCACGCCTGGGGCCCGGACGGTTCTGGCGCGGCGCACGGCAGCCTGACGGAAGCGGCCCGGGTGGCGCTGGGCACCGCGATCACCGGACTCGGCCTCTGACGAAGCTGTGCCTTCTGGGGGCAAGCCCCAGACCCTCCGCCGCATCAAAACCGCCTGCCCACGATGAACCCGGCGACCTCCAGGAACTCGCTTCGCACGGCGTCCGCGATCTCCGGGGCGGCAAGGCATTCCTCCGCCGCGGCGACCTGACGGGTCGCTTCCTGCTCCGCCCAGTCACGTCCTCCCGCGCGTTCCACGAGGTCCGCGATGCGTTGTACGTCGCGTTCGCTCAGCGGCGCCGGATCGAGGTAGCGGGCGGAAAGCTCGTCCGTGTGCGGCGCGTTGAGCGCCACCACCACGGGCAGCGACTTCTTGCGCGCCCGCACGTCGGCTCCCACCTGTTTCCCGGTGCGGTCCGGATCGCCCCAGATGCCCAGCAGGTCGTCGACGAGCTGGAAGGCGAGCCCGACGTGCTCGCCGAAGGCGGCGAGCCGTTCGACCAGTGCCGGGTCCGCGCCGGCGAGGTCGGCGCCGAGCGAGCAGGCACACCCGAGCAGCGCACCCGTCTTGTCGCCCGCCATCCGCAGGCATTCGGCGAGGGTGACGTCGTCGCGCCGTTCGAAGGCGACATCGTCGGCCTGACCGCTGATCATCCGCTGGGTGGCGGTCATCAGCGACCTGGACGCGGAGCGGACACCCGCGCCCTCCGCGTCCAGCAACACGGACATCGCCGCGGTCACCAACGCGTCGCCGGCCAGGATGGCTTGGGGCACCCCGAAGACCGTCCAGGCGGTCGCCCGGTCCCGCCGTGTCTCGTCGCCGTCCATGATGTCGTCGTGCAGCAGCGAGAAATTGTGCACCATTTCCACGGCCACCGCGGCGGGAACGCCGCCCGCAGCCGTGCCGTTCGCCGCCCGCGCCGACAGCAGCGCGAGGGTGGGCCGGACCAGTTTGCCGCCCCACGAGCCGGTAGGCCTGCCCTCGCTGTCCGTCCACCCGAGGTGGTACCGGGCGATCTGCGCCATGTCCGGGCTCAGGCGGCGCTGGATCGCGTCGCGAAGGGCCGGTTCGAGCATCGCCCTGCCCGTGTCAAGGGCGGCCGAGAGCCTTCTGGTTGGCGTCGTGGTCGTCGTGGCCATGGGCGTCACCGCTCTCCCGGACTGGCGTGTCGCATGGTGTGCACCTTCGTTGTCGGCTCGGTGGTGATCACGGCGTGGGCAGGTCACGTGGGGTCGGCACCGCGGAACGCAGCAGGACGCGTCGGAGCACCCGAGGGGAGGTCACCAGGCTGCGGGGCGGGGTCAGCAGAAAGAGGACGTCCCGGTTGGCGCTGCACACGACCGGATCGCTCGGTACATGGGCGCGCAGCCGGTCGAGGTAGCGGAAGAGGAGCCGGTCGACGGGACCGCCGCGCACCGCGTTGCCGACGGCTCCAGGCATGGTGCTGTCCGCGCCCGTTGCGACCTCCCACGCCGCACGGGACGAGCGCAGGACCGCGCGTTGCAGGGCGTGCACCGGCGGTGTGCGTCCGTCGGCGAGAGCCCGTGCGAGCGCGACCGCGTTCATCGCCGCGACGGACAGGCCCTGCCCGTAGACGGGGTTGAGAGCGCACAGCGCGTCTCCGACCACGAGCAGTCCCGCACAGTCGCGGCCTCTACGGTCGTAGCGGCGGCGCCGGTTCGTGGTGTGCCGGTATCCCAGGGGACGGCCGACGGCATGGGCCGTGCTGAGCCACTTGTGGGGAGCGCCGTGCGGAAGTCCGTCGGCGAAGTCGACGAAGCCCTCCGGGTCGGTGGGCGGCGCGAGATCCCGGGGCCCGGACAGGGTGACCATCCAGCGGTCGTTCTCAGCGGGCAGGACGATCGCGCCGAGCGGCTGTCCGGCTTCGGGGACGATGTAGAAGCCCCTGAGGTCCTCGGCCGGTCCGTCGCCGTGGAAGACACCGGTGGCATACGCCCGTCCGGTCTCCACCACGTCCTCGGCGGGAGGCGAGCCCCCGAGATCGGCCAGCCACTGGGGTGTACGGCTGCTCCGCCCGGTGGCATCCAGCACGAGATCGGCCACGAACTCCTGCCGGCCCTGGTGACCGTCCCTTCTGGCCCGGACCGTGACGCCGGTGACGTGATCGGATCTGCCGAGCAGGCCCGTCGCCTCGGTCGACGTCCGGACCCGGATACGGGGGTCGGCCAGCACGTGCCGGCGCAGGCGGTGTTCCAGGAAGGGACGCGACGGGGTCATGACCGGGGCGGACGGATTGCGGCGGGATATCCACTGTCCTGCCTGCCACACTCCGAGATCTCCCGGGACCGCGAGCCGCGGAGCCCCCGCGCCCTGCAATTCGGGCAGAAGGCCGGGCAGCAGTTCGCTCAACGCGTTCATGCCGCTGGCCAGCAGGACATGGGTGTGGCGTGACTGGGGCACCCCCGCACGAGGCTCGGGGCCGTCCTCGTAGCGGTCGCGTTCCAGTACCGTCACCCGTTCCGCGTGGCGCGCGAGCACGTGGGCGGCCAGCAGCCCCGCCACGCTGCCGCCCATCACGACCACGTGCCCGAGCGAGGAGCCTGGGGACTGTGCGCGCATGTCGCCTCTCACGATCGTGGTCGCAGCTCGGCGACGGTGGCAGTGGCATGGGCGGCGGTTTCGTCCTGTTCCCGCGACGAGCCGTTCAGCCGGCTGCGCAGAAAGCGGATGCCGGAGGTGTCTCCGGTGCCGGGCTGGTCGCCGATCATGTACTCGACCAGTTCCAGGTGGGTCTGTCGCCAGCGACGCACGGCGCCGCTCAACCTGTCGAAGTGGCGGGGGTTCACCGGGCGGTGGACGTCATCTGCGGTCGTCAGGCGCTCGATGAGTGCGAACAACTGGCGGAACTGCTCGGACTGGAGACCGCTCGCCGATCCGAGCCGCTCCCGGAACCTCAGGAAGTCTTCCTGCCTCAGCGCGTGACGCAGCAGCGTCAACTGCCCCTCCAGGCCGTCGATCAGCCACGTCGCTCGTTCCACCCGGTGCGCGAAGCACCGCTGTCCGCACCGATTTGCCTCGATGTGCCGCAGATCGACCAGGACTTGGCTGAGGAGTGTCTCGGACGCCTGGTGCACAACGATAAAGAGCCGCTCGCTGTCGCTCAGGTCCTGCTGCTCCACCGGCGTGAGAGGACGCTGGAGCGAGAGCAGTTCGTCGAGGTGCAGGTAGGTCGCATAGGTCGTGGCGGTCATGACATCCACCTCCTCGGGTGAGTCCGCGCTACACCAGGCGACCCGGCACAGCGAGTTCCGCGAGCGCGTCCCTGTGGTCACTGGGCGGGAGGCTTTCCAGTGCCGTCGCGGCGATCCGCACGTGGCGACGCGACGCGTCTCGTGCCGCCTGCACTCCGTCATACGCGTGGACGAGCTCCGACATGGCCTCGTAACGCTCTTCGGCCAACGAGTTGGTGTCGGCGAGCAGATGCTCGATCCGCTGTTGCTGCTTCCTCGGCGCACGGTCATGCGCGAGCAGCACGGGCAGGGTGGGCCGGCCGTTGCGAACGTCGGAGATGTTCGGCTTGCCCGCCCGGGTTCCGTCGTAGGCCATCAGGTCGTCGCGAATCTGATACGCGATGCCCAGCTGATCGCTGTAGTCGCTGAGTGCCTTGATGGAGGTGTCGTCCGCCCCGCCGAGCGTGGCGCCCACACCACATGCCATCCACAGCAGGGCACCGCTCTTGTCCTTGATCATGTCGAGGTACGTCTCGACGGAACAGATGCCACGACTCATGCGGATTTCCCGGATGGCCGCGCTTCCGATGCGTAAACCGGCCCGGGAAAGAACCGCCAGTGCCTGCGCGACCCGCGTGGCGGGAGCTCCTGCTTGGTGACACTCGGACAGCGCGGCAAAGCCGTGGAAGAACAGTCCGTCCCCGCCGACTATCGCAGTCGGCTCCCCGAATACCGCGTGTGCGGCCGGTTTACTTCGCCGCTGTGGATCACGGTCGATAATGTCGTCGTGCATCATCGCGCCGACCTGCACGCATTCCAAAGCCACCGCGGCGGGAAGGACAGCCGTCAATTCACCTCCCACCGCGAGGCTGGACCGGATCACCAGCCAAGGGCCCATCATCTTGCCGAAAGGCACCAATCCATAACGCACTACTTCGTCGAGGCCCAGAGCACCATTCGGCCAACGGCACTCCACCTCGGCCCGCACTAACGTGGCCACCTCGGGATCGGCGACCTGAGGCACATCTGTGTCCGTCATGAAAAAGACGTTAGGTACGCCCGTACCGCATTGTCTTCACGGACGGCCGACATGTGCCCGAGAGGGACCACGAATTGGCATCTTTGACCCGGGGGAGCCGGCGGACGGGGCACGGGACGAGCGCGCTCGCTCAGGACGGGGCAGGCGACTCGCGCGCCTGCTCAGGATGTCCGGGCCGACGCCAGTCGGCCCGCCAGGCTGGCCGCGGCCAGTTCGACGCGGGAACGGCAGCCGGTGCGGGCGAACAGCCTGGTCAGGTAGTACTCCACGGTCTTCTCACTGACCTGGAGGTGCAGCGCGATCTGCCGGTTGGTCAGACCGTCCAGGATCAGCTCGATGATGCGCCGCTCGGAGTCGGCCGGCGCTTCCCGCTGGCCACGGGCGCGCGGCGCGGGCACCCCGCGTTCGCGGGTCACCGCACGAACGCGCTCCAGCAGCGCCGACGCACCGCACTGCGCGGCCAGTTCGTGTGCCTCGCGCAGCCAGGGCCGCGGGTCCTCCGCGAACCGCGCGACCACGAGGGCCGATTCCATCAGGGACGGCCGGTCCCCTCGGCCGCGCGCCAGGTCGGCGGCCGCCTGGGCGTGGGCGACGTCACGGTTCACCAGGGCACGCGCCATGAACACGTTCTCCCTCGTGTGCGTCATGGCGCCCTCTCGGTGCACGTGCTCGATCTCCTCCAGCAGCGCCTCCGCGGCCTCGTGGTCGTCGACGAACGCGGCGATCCGCACCCCCCGGATCAGCAGCAGGTCCAGCTCCACGCGCACCCCGGCCAGGCGCAGCCGCCGACAGGTCTGCCTGGCCAGCCGCACCGCCCGTCGGTCCTCACCCATGCGGTTGAGCAGGCCGATCTCCACCCAGGTGCGCAACGCGGCCAGCCTCGGGACCGGCGCCGCGTCGGCCAGCCACTGGGTCGCCTGCCGGAACTCACCACGGGCGGCGCAGATCTCCGCGGCGAACAGGCGGGCCGGGTGATGCACCAGCGTGTCCCTGGAGGCCGACAGCTCCATCTCGCGAACCGCGGACATGGCCTGTGACCAGTCGCCACCGGCGTAGCCGCGCACCACCCGACGGTACGCGCCGAGCACACCGGTTTCCGGAACCCGGTAACGGCGACCGAGCACTATCTGCGCCACGGTGGCCATGTCGATCATCGAGGCCGCTTCGCACAGCCGGTCCAGTTCCCGGGAAGGCACCGCCCGACCGGCGCGGCGCCAGCCCCGGACACAGTCGTCGGGATCGCCGTACAGCGCGGTGCGCAGCAGGACGATCTCCTCGGCGGAGATCAGCTGATCGACATCGGACCAGCGGATCGGCTCGTGCGGCACGGGTGTCCCGTCGGCGGGCGCCAGCCGGCCACCGAACCACCACTCGGAGAAACGGATCCGTTCGGCTTCCGGGACCTCCTCGTCCAGCAGCGACCGTACGGCCTCCTCGGCCGGCGGCCTGCCGGTGTGCAGGGTGACCAGGCAGGCGGCGAGGCGTATCCCGGCGAGGGAGACCGGAGCACAGCCTTGCTCCGCGTACCTGGTGAGCACTTCGCGCAGCAGCTCGTACTGCCCCGACAGGATGACCAGGGCGAGCAGGCAGGTGAGAACCTCGGCGTACTCGGGTCCCCTCGGCGGCAGCCGGCGCAGCATGGCCGCGCACCACGGGGCCGTGCGTTCCGGTTGTTCCCGCGTGGCGGCACGGGCCAGGTCGAGCAGCCAGGCGACCGTGTCCTCGTCGAGCGCGAGGGCCGTCCCGCTGCGAGCGATGTGGTCGGCGAGCACGCCGGGGTCCACGCCATCACCCTGCCGATGCCGGGCCAGCAGCCGCTCGGCGATCGACGCGTGCAGCCGGACACCCGAGGCGATCCCCGACCGCCCGGCCGCGGACGCCGCCAGGGCGGGGCACCGGCAGCGCACCCGGCCTGCCGGATCGGCCACCAGCACACCTGCGTCGATCAACTGGTCGAGCGCGCGGCCGCAGTCGGCGAGGTCGGCGCCGAGGGCTTCGGCGAGCAGCGGCAGGTCGTCTACGCCGAACCCGTCCCACACGGCCACCGAGGACAGCAGCCGCGAGGCCGGCGCACCCAGGCACGCGACGCGGCGCAGCAGGTGATGGCCGGCGGGCAGTTCGATCGGCTCCGACGGGACGCGCAGGCACAGCCAGCCGCGGACGACGGCCAGCCGACCCCGCTCACGCAGGTCGGCGAGAGTGCCCAGCACCGTGCCGGGGTTGGTGAACAGCGGTCCCAACGCCGTGCGCAGAGCAGCCGGAACCGCCTCGTCGAGTCGCCTGCCCGCGGCGCGGCGCACCAGGGACTCCGCATGGTCGTCGGCCAGCGGACCGAGAGTGATCACCTGATCGGCGGCGGTCAGTAACTCGGCCAGGCCCGGGCTGTGTTCCGCGGTCTCCTCGCAGGTCGCCAGCACGAGGCAGCCGGACCGGCGGGCCGAGGCCAGCAGCGGGGCGGGCTCGGCGACCGCGTGCGCGTCGTCGACCAGGATCGCGGTGCGCTCTTGCCGGCCGATCCTGTCGAACAGGACGCCCAGCTCGGCAACCATGTGTGGCACCCATCCGCCGGCCTCCGGCCCCTCCGCGTCGCTCAGCCGGACCACCGTGCTGAGTGAGTCGGCAAGCCCGACTTCGTCGAAATGCTCGAACCGGTCGCGCACGGTGCGCACCATCGGCGCGATCCCGAACGCGTCGTCGCCCCGGCCGTCCGCACCGGCACGGAACCGCACCGGCAGTACGTGCACCCCGTCCGAACGCAGGATCCGGCCCATCGCGTCGAGCAGCGCGGATCTGCCGATGCCGGCCGGTCCGCGGACCACGACCAAGCGGCCGGTTTCGGTTGCCAGCGCCGCACGCAGCGTCGCCAGCTCGCGGTCCCTTCCCTGGAGCGAGGCACGGTCTCGGGCCACTTCCCGCCCCCTCTCGTGAGGCCGTCCCCGGCCGGTCACGTGCAGGCGGCTGCCGCCGTTTCCGGCCCTGGCGACCGGGAAACCGGCTTCCAGCCCCGGTAACCGGGTTCCGACGCGAGCCGGGTCCCGGTGGCCAGAGGTACGGGACAATCTCCCGGTTGCCGCAAGTACAGTACATGCCAAAATCATCTGTCGGCAGGGCACACCGGTGTGCATACTGATGACGTGGTCACCCACCGGTGCGACGTGGTCAGGACCTCCGGGCCGTTCGGCCGCGAGGTCACCGTCGTGCGGATCGCCGAGACCGCCGCATCGCCGGGTGCGGCGCCACTTGTCTTGGTCACCGGCCCGGTCGGCATCGGGCGCAGTGCGGTACTGGCCGCCGTCCGGGACAGGCTCGCCGCGCGAGGTATCGCCACCTTGATGCTGCGGGTCGCCCGGAACGAGCGTGATCGCTCCTACTCACTGGCCGCCCGGCTGTCCGCCGAACTCGGCGCCCTGTACCCGGGCGGCAACGGCGGACGGACGGCGAGCGCCGTGACAGGCCCGGCGTCACGCCCGGACGTCTGCCGCCAACTGGCCGGTGAGCTGCGCTCGGCCATGACCACGGGCCACCGGCTGGTGGTACTCGTCGACGACCTGCAATGGATCGACCCCGATTCCCGCAACCTGCTCCTGTCGATGGTCCGCCCGCTCGCGGGAAGCCCCGTCACCTTCGTCTGCGCGCACAGCTCACCAGGGGCCGACCCCGGGAGCGGCCGGACCGCACTGCACCACCTGCGCGCCGCCGGGCTCGCCGAGGTGGTACCGCTGCGTCCGCTGCACGCGTCGGACGTCAACGCGCTGGTCGCCCACGAGCTGCAGGCCAAGCCGTCGGTGTCGTTGGCCGCGTACCTGCGGCGGAGCTGCCGTGGGGTGCCCTCTGCCGTGCTTGCCGCCGTGGCGGGACACCGGCGGAGCGGCTCGCTGCGCGTCTTCGACCGGCACGCCTACCTCGCGTCACCGGACCGGCCGCCCGAACTGCCCGCCGACCACCCGCTGGTCGAGCATCTGCGGCAGTTCGGCGGGCTGGGCTGGCCGGTGGCCAAAGCGCTGGCGGTGCTGTATCCACTCGGCGGTTCGGCGACCGGGCTGATCGCCGAGGCAGTGGGCACCGGCGAGGACGAGGTGCGCGATGCGCTGTCCGTCCTGTGTGCCGAGGGGGTGCTGCGGCACGGCCCGGAACCGGGCCACTGGCGGTTCCGGCTGCCGCTGGTCGCGTCCGCGCTGACCACGTGGCTCGGGCAGTACGAGCGGCGCAGGCTCGCCCAGCTGGCGGTCACCGCGATCTGGGCGGGCGACGCCGCCGCGGACGGCCGGTACCTCGCCGAGCAACTGGCCACCGCGGGCAGGTTCGTGGACTCCCGGCGAGCGGCCGACGAACTGCTCCTCATGGGTGCCGACACCATGCTGGACAACGGGTACTTCGCGGAGGGCTGGCTGCGGGCCGCCGCCAATCTGATCACCGAGCCTGGCAGGCGCGCCCAGGCGCTGCTCCTGCACGCCGCCACCTGCTGCATCCATCTGCGGTTCCCCGAGGCCCTGGACAGCGCGTGGGCGGTTCTGTCCGGCCACCCCGACCTGGTCGCCCCCGAGGCTCTGCTCGAACTGGAGATCATGTACATCGTCTCGCTGGCGGGGACCTTCGACGCGGCGGCGCTCGCCGGCATCGCCGACGACGGCTGGCGTTCGCTGCCGGGCGGGGAGGGACACCGGATCGTTGCCAGGTCCGCCACCCTGTGCCACCTGGACCGCTGGCGGGAGGCGGGTGAACACCTCAAGTCCACCCGCGGGACCTGGTCCGTTGACAATGATGCCGTATCCGCACTGGGCCTGCTCTTCAGTGAGTGCATCGCGGCGTTTCTGGGCAGGATGGCGGCGTTCGACCAGGCTGTCGCCGATCCGACCCGGTGGCCCCTGTGGGAGAAGGGGTCACGGCACCGCTACGAGCGACTGGCCGAGCTGACCCGGACGCTGATGGCCTTCGGCGAGTTGGACCGGGCCGACCAATTGCTCGCGACCTACGAGTTGTCGTCCGGGTACCGGCCCGTGCCCGACCAGATAGTGGCGAACAGCCTGGCCGGCCACTGGGACCAGGCTCTCGACCTGGCACGGATGGGTCTGGCCACCGGCTCCTCGCTCGGCGACCTGCCCAGCCACACCATGATGTGCCGGGAAACGAGCGTCATCCTCGCCGCTCGCGGTCGGCTGACCCATGCCCGCGCCGCGATCGACAGGGCCCGGACCGAACAGCCCGTGCTGCTCCACCTGCTGGCCGTACCGGAGTCGGAACTGGAGCACGCCCTGGGCGCGACCGAGCGGGCCCGCCGGGTGATCGCGGACGCACTCTCTCTGGCCGACGCACGTGGCCTGGTCGTCGGCACGGACGAACTGTGGCTGAGGATGGCCGAGTGGGAGCTGGCCGGTGGCGATCCGGCCGCGGCACGGCGGTGCGCGGACGAGGCGACCAGAGTCGCCGGGCTGATCGGCACCGGCCGGGCTCAGCTGTGCCGGCTGCTCGCCACCGCCGTGGCGCACCGGGACCCCGCGGCCGCTGCCGAGGCGGTCCGGCTCGCACGGCGGCGCGCGCAGCCGTACGAGCAGGCCGACACGATGGCCGCCGTGGTCCGCCACGGACTGGCCGACGTCTCTCTCTTGTTCGAGGCCTACGCGTTGTACGGGGAGCTCGACGCGCTGCTGCCCAGGGTGCGGCTGCGGAACCTGATGCGTGAGCGGAACATCGCCGTGCCCGGCCGGAGCGCCACCATCGCGGAGAACGAACGGCTGCTCGCCACCCTGGTGACCGAGGGATTGACCAACCGCGAACTGGCCGTCGTGCTCGGCTGTAGCGAGAAGAGTGTGGAGAGCCGACTGAGCAGGCTGTTCAAGCGAACCGGATACCAGTCCCGGGTCGAGCTCGCCTCCGCGATGCTGACCGGTGAGTACCTGGCCTGATGCGAGCGGGTCGGACACGGGCCGGTGCCCCGTGTCCGCTCAGGCGGAAACAGACGGTCTCACTCGTCCAGACCGAGCCGCAGGGTGCTCGGCCAACCTGCCGCAGTCGCCTCGGCCGCATAGACGGCGCCTCAGGGGCGAGGCTCCCGCAGGTCAACGCCCGCGATCGCAGGAGACCGCCCGGATCAGAGCGCGGCTCATTCTCCCCAGATTCCCCCCAGCGGCCTCGAACGCGGCGCTTGCGATCGGGATCGAACGCCGTCACGGCAGCGCCTCACAGGACAATTGCTCAGAGCCAGTCCCGCCGCTTGAAGATGACGTACAGACTGGTGCAGACGACCGCCATCAGGACGATGGCGAAGGGGTAGCCGAGCGCCCAGTGCAACTCAGGCATGTGGTCGAAGTTCATGCCGTAGATCGTCCCGACGAGTGTGGGAGCGAACAGAATCGCCGCCCACGACGAGATCTTCTTGATCTCCTCGTTCTGTTCGAAGCCCGCCTCCGCCAACGCCCGCATCTCCGCGTTCTGCTGCTGGGTGACCAGCGTCGCGTTCACCGTGAGGATGTCGGTGAGGGCCTGGCGGAAGCCGTCGACGCGTTCGCTGGTGTGGGTGACGTGGTCGGCGACGTCGCGGAGGTAGCGCTGGAGTTCCTCGTCGGTGCCGTACTTCGCGAAGCCGGCCATCAGGCTGTGCAGCATGCCGACCAGGGGGCGGGTGGCGCGCTGGAACTCGACCATTTCGCGGGAGAGTTCGTAGATGCGCCGGGAGACCCAGGGGTCGCCCCCGAAGACCTCGGTCTCGATCTCGTCGATGTCGTTCTGGACGCCGGAGACGACCGGCGCGTAGCCGTCGACCACCGCGTCCAGGACCGCGTACAGGACTGCCTCCGGGCCCAGCTTCAGCAGCTCCGGGCTCTCCTCCATGCGACGGCGTACGGCCGAGAGGTCGGGGGCCGCGCCGTGCCGGACCGTGATCAGGAAGTCGGGCCCCACGAACACGTGCAGCTCGCCGAAGTCGACCTCCTCGGGGGCGTCGAGATAGCGGGCGGCGCGCAGGACGACGAAGAGGGTCTCTCCGTAGCGTTCCAGCTTGGGGCGCTGGTGGGCCTCCATCGCGTCCTCGACGGCGAGCGGGTGGAGGTCGAACTCGGCGGCCAGCGACAGGATTTCGGACTCCGTCGGACGGGCCAGACCTATCCACGCCATACCTTCCGGCTGCTCGCGCAGCTCACGGAAGGTCTCCGCGAGCGACGCGGGGGTGGAGACGCGTACCCCGTCGCGGTAGAGCGCCGCCTGAACGACGCTGCCTGATTCCGCCGAAGCCACGGCCGAAGGGGCCGGGTTGGGCGCCGGCGGTTCCGGGGGTGGCGGCGCTGACCCGGTCATGGCGCGTCGCCACACCGATTTCCGATTGCTCTTCGGGGCGGGTACGGGGCGGGCTCGGCGCTCCGACATCGCGGCTGCCTCCCGTGTTGAACGTATGTCTGTGTGTCTCTGGCCTCTGATTCGCTCTCTCTGATCACGGAGCAGGATATACGGGTCAAATAACGTCGGTGTGCGGCCCGTGCGACTGGCATGCGGACAGAAGGTGTCCGCAAGCCCCGCTAGCGTGCGGAGCATGACGAAGACCTCGACCGCCCCCGTGCTGAGCACTCGCGCACTGAACCGCGCGACCCTCGACCGGCAGCTGCTCCTGCGCCGGGCCGTCATGTCCGCGACGGACGCCGTCGAGCACCTCGTCGGCCTCCAGGCACAGAACGTGAAACCCCCGTACTACGCGCTCGCCGCCCGCCTGGAGGGCTTCGACCCCGAGGAGCTCTCGGCGGCGATGGGCGCCCGCGAGGTCGTACGCATCGTGACCATGCGCTCGACCATCCACACGCACACCGCCGACGACTGCCTCACCCTGCGGCCGCTGGTGCAGGCCGCGCGCGAGCGGGAACTGTACGGCTTCCGCAAAGGGCTCGTCGGAGTCGACCTGGACCGGCTCACCGCGATCAGCCGCGAGCTAGTCGAAGCCGAGCCGCGCACCCTGAAGCAGCTGCGCGAGGCACTGCTCGCCGAGTGGCCCGAAGCCGACCCGCTCGCCCTCTCCGTCGCGGCCCGCTGCCGACTGCCCCTCGTCCAGGTCACCCCGCGCGGCATGTGGGGCAGGAGCGGCCAGGTCACGCTCACCACCGCCGAGCACTGGCTCGGCCGGCCCACCGAGCCGGCCCCGGCGCCCGACGCCACCGTGCTGCGCTATCTCGCCGCGTTCGGCCCCGCCTCCGTCAAGGACATGCAGACCTGGGCGGGTCTGACCCGGCTGCGCGAGGCCTTCGAACGGCTACGACCCCAGCTGGTCACCTTCCGCGACGAGAACGGCGTCGAACTCTTCGACCTCCCGGACGCACCCCGCCCGGACGCCGGCACCCCGGCCCCACCTCGCCTCCTGCCCGAGTTCGACAACCTGCTCCTCTCGCACGCCGACCGCTCCCGAGTGGTCCCCGCCTCGTACAAGGGGCGCGCCTGGCAGGGCAATTTCGCCCACTGCACGCTCCTCGTCGACGGGTTCCTCAGGGGTGTATGGCGGCTGGAGGAGTCGCGCGAGCGTGCCGTGCTCACCGTCGAGCCGTTCGACCCCCTCACCAAGAGCGAGCGTGACAGCGTGGTCGAGGAAGCGGAGCGGATGCTGTCGGTCCTGAGCGCGGCACCCTCGTACGACATCCGGTTCGGCACCGTCGTACGCGCCTGAGGGCACGAACCGTGGCGAAACGGATCAGTCAGCCCGTCCCGTTGCCGCCACCGTCACGCCCAGCCCGATCATCGTGAAGCCGCCCGCGCCGCCGATCAACGACAGGCGGCGGTCCGAGCGCGCGAACCACGTGCGGGCCGCGGCCGCGGTCAGGCCCCACAGGGTGTCCGTGACCAGGCCTATGGATATCGGTACGAGGCCCAACAAGAGCATCTGCAAAGGCAGTTGACCGGCAGAGTGGTCCACGAACTGGGGGAGTACGGCGGCGAAGAAGACGATGCCCTTGGGGTTCGTGACGCCTACGAGAGCGCCGTCCAGCACCGTGCGCAGATCGCCGCGGGCCGGCCCCGCCGATCCCCTCGATCCCGCCGACCCCGTCGAGTCCGCGCCGATCGCCGAGGCCTTCAGGTCCTTGCGGTGGCGGAAAGCCTGGACGCCGAGGAACACCAGATACGCGGCACCCGCCAGCTTCACCGTCAGGTACACGGTGACCGAGCGCTCGACGAGTGAGCCGATGCCCACGGCCACCGCCACGACGAGGAGATACGAGCCGATGACGTTCCCGACCGCTGTGGCCACCGCCGTGCGCCTGCCGTGGGCCAGCGCGCGGCCGATCACGAACAGGACGCTGGGGCCCGGGATCACGATCACGAGCAGCGACATGGCCGCGAAGGCCAGGAAACGATCCATGGACACCATGCCCATCACCCCCATCGAGCCCCATTGAAACAGGCGGCACCGACAACGTGTCCAGGCTGTGGATAGTCCAGGCATGTGGATAGGGGGCGTTGCGAACCGCTCGTGGCGGCCCGCAACGCCCCCTGGCGTTACCTGAGGTGGGTGCTCAGGAGTTGATCTGCGTCGTCACCAGCGACGAGAAGGTCGTCAGCCGGGTGTAGACGCCGGGGACTCCCGGGTCGGCGCAGCCGTCGCCCCACGACGTGATGCCGGCGAGCCTGCCGCCGATCACGAACGGGCCGCCGCTGTCGCCCTGGCAGGTGTCGACGCCGCCCTGGGTGTAGCCCGCGCACACCATGTCGCCGGCGACGAAGCGCGAACCGTACGCCGACGAGCACGAGGAGTTCGAGACGGTCGGGACCGTCGCGGTGCGCAGCTGGTTGGAGGAGGAGCCGCCCGAGCTTGTGGTGCCCCAGCCGAGGATGCGGGCCGTGGCGCCGGCGGCGTAGACGCCGGTGTCGGAGGAGGAGACGTAGCCGATCGGGGTGTACGGCATCGACGTCGACAGGGTGAGCACGGCGACGTCGTCGCCCCGCGTGACGGTGCTGTAGTCCGGGTGGATCCATATCTTGCTGACTCTGGCCACGGTGCCGTTCGTGCCGTTGCGGTAGGTGCGGCCGCCGACCACTCTGACGCCGCTCGTGGTCTCGCCGACCATGCAGTGGGCGGCGGTGACGACCTTGGTCGCCGACACGAGGGTGCCGCCGCAGAACTGGCTCTGCGAGGAGTCGGTGATCTGCATGACGTACGGGTACGCGGAGGCCGTGGTCGTCGAGCCGCCGACGATGGGGTTGGGAGCGGCGCTTGCGGTGGTCGCGCCGAGCAGGCCGGTCGTTGCGGCGGCGGCGACCGCCGCGGTCACGGCGACGGCCTTCTTGGCAAGGGTGAGCCCGAACATGGATCTCCTCAGGAGTGCCGGTGGGGGGTGCACTGTGGGGGGAGTGACGTGGGGG
>NZ_JAAKZY010000131.1 GCF_011045015.1 Streptomyces scabichelini
GGGTGTCGGGGTCTGATGGGGCCATGGAAAGGCCAAGTCGACCATCTGTTGGGATGGATGGGGCGGACGAGGCTTTCCGGGCCGACGGAGCCGCGGCGGCCAGCGGGTCCGCGCCGGCCGACGGGTCCGCGCCAGCCGACGGTCCCGCTCTGGCCAATGGGCCTGCTCTGGCCAATGGGCCTGCCCCCGCCGGGGTGTTCGGGCCGCCGGATCCTTCGTACGCGGCGGCGGCTCGGGCTGAGCAGGCGGCTTCGGTGGCGGACGTACCGACGTACGTCCCGGAATCCCATCAGGGCCCGGAAACGGGAACGGCAATGGGACCGGGACCGGGAAGGGCATCGGGATCGGGATCGGGATCGGGTCCCGGTCCCGGGAAGCTGTCCGTCTCCGTGGCCGCGACCTCCGCGCCGGGGGCCAACGGCCGTGGGCGGAGGGTGAGTTGCACGGTGGCGCTGGCGGTCGCGGGGGCGTTGGCGGTGGTGACGATCGGCTCTGCGTTCCTGTTCGACCTGCTGCCGGGCGGAGGTTCGGGCGGGTCGGACGAGAGCAGCAGCGACGCAGGGGCCGCGAGGCCGAGCGTGACCGCGGGCACCGACGCACCGGCGACCGGAGCGGCCGTCCCCAAGCGCTACCTGGGCACCTGGGAGGGCGACGGCGTCGCCCTCAACGGCACCCTCCCCATGGGCAAGTTCCGCGTCACCGTCCGCCAGGCCGGCGTGGGCGAACAGTTCGGCACGTTCCGCCAGACCGACCTGATCGGCGGCCACTGCGACACCGTACTCGTCCTCAAGAAGGCCACCCCCGAACAAATCACCGCCACCAGCGTCGCCAAGAAGTCCAAGGACGCCGTGTGCACGACGGGTCGCCACGAGGTACGTCTCACTCCGGTCGGCGACGACCTGAGGTACGAGACGGACAACTCGGAGGCGGGGGATCCGGTGGCGCGGATGAACAGGCTCAAGTAGCCGAAGGCTCCGCCGAGTCGGACGTCGTACGTGTGCGGGTGGCCTGGAGCTTGACCAGTACGGTGACCAGCGCCACCGCCACGAGGGTCGCGGCCAGGCCGACGGCCCACACGTATGGGTACTGCTCGTGGACCCAGCAGGGTCCGCCCTCGCTGGAGCAGCTGTAGCTGCGATTACGCTTCTTGGGCCGCCATGCCCCGAAGATCACGACCAGGAACAGCATGGACGCGGCCAGGCCGGGGAGCGAGGCCGCTGCCCAGGCGAGCGAACGGGCCTTGCTCTTCTTCCACCTCATACGCGTCAGCGGCGCGATCATCGCGGCCACCGCGAGGGCCCCCAGGCCGCCGGCGGTTCCCGCGAAGCCGTAACCGCCGCCGGGCCAGTCCGGGGCGATGTCGCCCCAGATCGTGGGGCCCCAGGTCTGGGCTGAAATGACGAGCCCGACAATTCCCCCGGCGAAGGTGAGGCTGCACAGCCAGGCGAGAACCACTCCGCGCCTCGACGTGCGCTCCCTCCCCGGCTTCCGCGACGAGGCCGGCCGCTTCCGCGAGTGCTCGTACCGCAACGCGGCACCCGTCGCCCGCCTCCGCTTCTGCCTGGCCGATCCGCTCACAGTCCCCTCGTCTCGCTCTGTTGACCTGTCTCTGTCCACGCGCGCCCGATTGCCGGAGCGGCGAGTTTCAGCCCGGGATGACGACCGTACGCAGTTCCCCGTCACCGAGATGCAGCAGACCCTTGCCCGGGGCGATCTGGCCGCCGACCATGCTGCGCGACATCCGTAGGCCGATGAGGTCGCCGCTCGACGATTCCTGGGGGGAGAGCAGGAGGCCGCGGCGGCTCTTCTTCGCGTCGACCTGCCAGCCGGAGAAGCCGCTGCAGACGTCCTCCTCGTCACCTGCGATGACAAGCGCCAGCCCTCGTTCGGCGCCGCGCTGGACGATCCGCTTCATCTGAGGCCCGGCGTCGCAGTCCTCGAGGATCTCCCCGTCGTCGACCAGTACGGCGATCGGTTCCTCCAGGGACGCAGACTCGATGATCTCCTCGAAGTCGTCCTCGTCGATGTCGTCGCCGGTGTACACCTTCAACACGCCATCGGCGCCATCCAGTTGGCGCAGCGGTGACTGGCGTGGAGCGGCGATGACGAGACGTACTCCCTGAGCCAGATACGACTGTGCGAGGTTCATCAACGCCGTCGAGCGGCCCGACTTGGCGGGACCCGCGATGACGAACGCCGGCACACCCTGGGCGAGGTCCGGGCCGAATCCGACGATCTCGTCACCTCCGATGCCCACCATGGCCCACAGCTTGGAGCGGGAAGCGTCGGGGTCGCGGAGCTCCCAGGCGTCGCCGAAGGAGATCCGGCTCGGCAGGCTGTCGACGCGGAACGGGCGCCTGGCGCGCGGTACTCCGGCGTCCCGCTCCGCCGCTGCCTCGCCGATCGCCGTGAGGGCTGCGGCCTGGCCCTGACCGGTGGTGTCCTCGGAGAGCAGAGCGAACTGTGTCTCCGTACCGGACTCGTTCTTGAAACCGCGGCCCGGCGGAATCTCCTCCGGCACCTTGCGTGTCGGGATGCCGAGCGTCGAGAAGTCACTGCGATCTGCCAGCCGCAGCCCGTACTTGTCCTCGGTCAGGGTCGCGATACGGCCGACCAGCAGCGTACGGTCGCCCGTCAGCACCAGGTGGATGCCGACACTCGCACCCTCGCGCATCATCGTGGTGAGCTCGTCCGTGAGCGAGCCGTGGTCGATCTCGCCGAGTGTGGGCACCCAGCCCTCCCAGCGGTCCAGCAGGATGACGATGTGCGGCAGCCGCTCGTCCTCGGCGGCCGCGGCCCGCTGTTCTCCGATGTCCGCGAAGCCGCTCTCGGCCAACAGGTCTTGGCGTCGGGAGAGTTCGCCCTTGAGGCGGTTGACCAGCCTGACCACGCGCTCGGTCTGGTTGCGCCCGACGACCGCGCCGCAGTGCGGCAGGCGGGTCAGTGCGTTGAGCGCGCCGTTGCCGCAGTCGATGCCGTAGAGGTGGACGTCGGCACACGAGTGCGTACGGGCCAGGGAACCCGCGATGGTCCGCAGGATCTGGGAGCGGCCACTGCGCGGCGCCCCACCGATCATCAGATGCCCGAAGGTGGAGAAGTCCACGGCGACCGGGCGGCGCGCCTGGGCGGCCGGCAGGTCCTCGACGCCGTACGGAGCAGGCGGCAGCGTGCCCGGAGTTTCCGCCGCCTGTGGCGTCGGGATCTCGTCGAGCAGCAGCGTCTCGGAGAGCGCGGGCAGCCAGGGGCTGTGCTGGGCCGGAATACCCAGGGTCTGGTTGGCGTCGCGTACCGCGTCGACCAGGACCTTCAGATCGGTGATCTCTTCTTCTTCCCGCGCCTCGGCCTTCGGCTTCACCAACGCGGTACGGCCCAGGTCCTCCCAGGTGAGTGCCCCCGCCCAGGGGGCGAGGAGCTGCGGGTCCGCGGCTCCGGGGCGGCGCCCACCGACGCGCCCCGACTGGAAGGGGACGAGCGAGGCATGCCCGAGACGCACATAGGCACGACCCGGGGTGCTCTTCGAGATATGCCCGGCCTCGGGGGAGTCGATGACATCGGTGGACTCGCCGCCGTCCGTCACACGCAGCGCGATACGGAGGTTCGTGTTGGCGCGGATCTCGGGGGAGACCACGCCGCTGGGCCGCTGCGTGGCCAGGAGCAGGTGGATGCCGAGGGAACGGCCTCGCTGGGCGATGTTGACGAGACCTGTCACGAAGTCGGGCAGGTCGCGCACCATCGATGCGAACTCGTCGATGACGATGAGGAGTCGGGGCACGGGAGGGTGCGAGGGATCGCGTCGTACGAGGTCTTGGTAGTCCTCGATGTCCTTGGCGTCGGCGGCGGCGAGGATGTGCTCACGCCGCTTCAGTTCGGCGCCGAGCGATTCCAGGGCCCTCTCGACGAGGTGTGCGTCGAGGTCGGTGACCATACCGACCGTGTGCGGCAGCTTCACGCAGTCCTTGAACGCCGAGCCACCTTTGTAGTCGACGAGCACGAACGTCATGTTCTCGGGGGTGTTGGCCACCGCGAGCGCGGCCACGATGGTCTGCAGCAGCTCCGACTTACCGGAACCGGTCGTACCGGCGATCAGACCGTGCGGCCCGTCTTTGCGCATGTCGATGCCGAACGGCCCGTCGTACGACTCACCGATGACTGCCAACGTCGACTGGCCGCCCATACGCCAGCGCGCGGTGATGGCATCGCTCGTGGGCGGCTCCAACTGCAGTACGTCGAGCAGGCGGCTGGAGGCGGGAAGCGCGGAGTCCTCCGTCTCGCCGCTGATGTCGCGCAGCGGCGACAGTGAGCGGGCCAGGCGGAGGCACCAGGCGGCGGAGACGAAGTCGGGGCGCACCTGGGCGACCCGTTCGGTCCCCGCCTCCTCGACTCGCAGCCGCAGCTTGTCGGTCCCGTCGCGCCCGGCGGGCTGGTTCGCGGCCGTGTGCCAGGCCTGCATGGAAGGGAAATTGCCGGCGGTCGGCCGGGGGATGCCTCCTTGAGGCTGCTGATTCGCGTCCGCTGCCTGGCTGTTCGCCTCGCCGGGCTCCTGCGGCTTCGGCTCGGCGATGACCATGGCCTGGCACTCGCCGGGCAGGAACCGCTCCTCGGCGTCGAGACACAGCGCGTACATCGACACGCTCGGCCCCTCGCGCAGCAGCCGCACCACTCCTGGCAGGGACCGCAGGCGGCGGGAACCGTCCCAGATGACGACGATGTCCGGGTCGCTGAAGGACGAGGCCTGGCCGCGGTTCTCCTGCGCCGCCTTGGTGCGCGCGTCGAGGATCTGCGTCAGTTCACCGATGCGAGCGCCGACGGTTTCGGCGTCGGTGCCGATCAGCAGGTTGATGTCCTGGCCGCCGGAGGGCCGCGCGTGCGGCAGCCAGCGCGCCCAGTCCCAGCTGTCCTGTGCGGTGTTCTCACTCAGAACGTAGAACTGCACATCCATCGGGCTGTGCAGGGCCGCGGTCTGCGCCACAGCCCAACGGCCGAGCGCACGGGCCGAGTCGCCCGGTCCCGCCATGCCGATGACGCCGAGGGAGCGCAGCGACAGCGCGACGGGTGCGTCCTCGATCTTCCAGGTGACCTGCCGACGATGCTCGTCCTGTTCGGGGTCGTCCAGTACGACCTCCGACGGAAGCTGCCCTGTGCCCACGCGCACCAGCAGATGGTCGCGGTCGGTGCGCCGCCGCTCCCACAACCGGGTACGCGGACCAGTGCCGAGGGAGAGGACCGTGGCGGGGTCGGGAATGGCGTGTCGTCGGTCGAGGCGCTCGGTGACGAGGGCTTCCTGTGCGTCTTTCTCGATGCGCTGCTTGTGCTCCTTGTACTCCTTGACCTGCTTCGCATGGGACTTCCGCCCGTGCTTCTTGTCCATGAAGTAGTTGCCGAAGAGTATGAGCGGGCTCAGCGCGGCCATGATCAGGTAGTACCAGCGACCGAAGATGGCCACAGCGACGACCGCGCCGACGAGCGGAGTCAGCGCCATGAGCCAGGGCAGCGGCCTCGCTTCGAAGTCCCGGGGCGGCGACGGCAGCCGGAACTTGGTCTGCCGATCCGGAGGACGCAGCCGTGGCGGCCGGTTGTAGTCGAGGCCTATGCCGTCCTCGGACCACTTGAGGGCGGCGTCCGGCGGGGAGTACCGGGTCAGTTCCAGCAGGGTGTTCCCCACGGCGATCTGCCCGCCAAGAGGCCACGCGTCGCCTTCGAGCTCCGCTCCGTCGAGGGTGACGCCCTCCTTGTCCCCATGCACGGCGACTTGGCAAGTGCCATCGGTTGCAACTGACAACGTGAGCGCGCGGGCGTCGAGTTCGGGGTCGTCGATCCGGATGTACGAGGCCGACCCGCTTCCGATGTCGTACCGCCCGATCCCGAGCCGGTGCACAGCACCTGCCACGGGCCCGCCGACCACCCGCAGTTCGACCAGTCCGGTGGGCTCGCCCGGCAGGCAGCCGGCGGGGTCCTGAAGGCTGACGACGGCTCCCTCCCGCAGAGGTGAGCCGACGGCGGTGGCGCTGGGGTCGAGGGCGTAGCCGTCCACGTACACCATGGGCGCGCCGTTCCTGGGAGCCTGGTGCTGCCCGAGCGGAATGACTTGGGCACCGCTGTGCCCGACTTGCCGTGCCAGTTCCTGCGCGATGTCCCCGACAGTGGACTCAGGATCCGCATCGAGTACGACGTCTGCGGTTTCACCGCCGAATGGATCGACGACGGTCAGAGTCAGGCGCACGCTTGTCCTCCCCACGGCCCCGTGACCGCTTCCGCAACGCAGGCCACAGTGGGAGCGACGATATCGGCTCCTTACCACTGGAGGGCAACGGGCTGCCCCCTCCGCCTTCCCAGTGGCAACGCCGTGTGCACCAGTTCACGGCCGATTGTTGGGGGAACGGGGATGTGTCCTCATGGGCCCCACCCGTAAGCTGCTGGCTCAAGAGCGGAAGATCGCACCGATCGCACAATCCGCATCAAGAGGTGCCACGGGGGTTGGCCCTGCGGCGAGTTGACTAGGAGTGGGCTGTATGGCCAAAGACCTTGACGTCACATATCAGGACATGCGTGATGCGGCCAAGCATGTCGTGAAGGAGAAGGAAAAGCTCCAGGAGAAGCTCGACGGATTGCGGAAGTACATCGCGAATCTGGTCGAGAGCGGCTACGTCACCAAGAGCTCGTCGAAGGCCTTCGACGAGAACTTCGACGAATTCGTTCGCGGAGCCAAGGACACCATGGACGGCCTGGACGGCATGGGTGACTACCTGACCATGGCCGCGGACAAGTTCGAGCAGATCGATGAGGAGCTGGCGCGGTCGGCCAAGAAGTGACGGCCTGAGAGGCGCCCGCCCGGTCCGGCAGCGGATGTTGAACGCACCGGGCGGGCGCCCGCCTGGGGGCGCGTCAGCTGTCGGGGAGTGGCTGCCGGAGCACGTACATGTGGAGGTCGCTGCGGAGTTCTTCGGTATCGACTCGCAGCCAGGATCCGTCTCGGAAACGGATCAGCAGCATCCTCGTCTCGAACTCACCGGAGAAAGGGTCGACGAGGGTTGCTTCGGTGGCGGGAAGGTGGGCGACGATCTGCATGTGTTTCTCCCGTCCCACGCTGACGCGCTGCGGTGGAGCCGCCAGGACGATGCCTTCCTGGGTCGCGAGCAGCAGTCGCTGGTGGTGGGTGGAGTGGCTGTACCAACGCAGCAGGAACTGCCCGGCGTTGCTGTGCCAGTTTCCGTCGAAGACCTTGTCGAGGCGTTGTTGGGTAATGGTGGCGTCCCGACGCTTGTCCTCCTCCTTCTTGGCTCGCCACCGTTCCTTTTCTTCCTTCGTGCCGAGGGACCGCTTGATGGCTTCTTCGGCGTCGGACAGAAGGCTCAACAGCATGATGAGGGGCATGAACGGTGCACCGAGCACCGCGCCGATCATGCCCAGCGGGGGCAGTCTGGCAGGGCGGAGACGGGGGTTGCCCGCGGCCTGGAGTACGTCCGCCGGGGGCTGCGGGATCTTGTCGATCCAGCACCATTCGCCCGCTTCGGAATGAATGCCAAGGCGGTCCGTTGCCGCGCGCTGCTTGCCCCTACGTGTCACGTCAAGACTCTCCTTGCCGACGCGGAACAGGATCGGTGTGTCGGAGAGTCATCTGACTCCGAGACATCGTCCAAGAGCCATCAGAAGCGCCCTAGCCCTGACCGGCCGCCCCCTGTGGAGGATGCTTCGTTATCGTCGTGCTTCTCTCACCATCGTGACGTGCCCGGAATTGGTGCCGTCATGCGGTACTTCATCTTGCTGTACGCGCCGCCCGGGACTGCGCCGCCGCTCTTGAAGCGGTGTCGAGCCCGGTGGTGACCACCCATTTTCGGATTAAGGCGACGTCCACCAGTGCCTTAGGAGTCCGCTCCTGCCGTCATCAGTAGGACTCCCACGATCGTGAATCTGCCGAAGGGCGTGGTCGCCAGCAGCCACACGCCGCCGAATGAGGACATGACTCCGCCGCTGAACATCAGGGCTTGCCGCGCGCGTTCGGGAATGGCTCCTGGCGGAATCCAGGACATGACGATCGGTTTCCAGGTTCAGGTATGGGGTGTGGTCGCGACGGTCACCGCAGCGTGTCCTGACCATCGCAACACATCGCGACCGCAGCGGTATCCCGCCATCTCGGGACGTCAGCCGCCGTCTGTGAGCCGGAGGCTTCTGGCGAAATCGTCGATGGCGTCGAAGGAGGCTTCGAGGAGAGCAGGGTCGTCGTAGTGGCCCTTGAGAACCAGGTCGATGTCGTGGGCCGGGTCGTTCCAGGCGTAGGCGACGGAGAGCATCAGGCCGCCGTCGGGACCGGTCCAACTGCGTAGACAGCGCAGGCCTTCGCCAAAGTGGGGCGAGTCGAACGGGGTCGTCTCCACGCGCTGGCTGGCGGCGGCGGTTGTGGGGTCCGGTTCCGCAAGCATGCTCAGATGCAGAGGGCTGTGTTCCTCATCGCAGGCGAATTGCTTGGTGAAGAAGACAAGTGGTGCGGCCTGCGGCGGTATCGGACCAAAGATGAATGCCTGTTCGGCCTCGACACGGTCCCGCAGCATGGTGGCCGAGCCCTCCAGAAACTTCTTCATCTGCCGCTTCTCACGCCAGGTGAGCTTGCGCTGGTGAAGCAGGGCACTCGCGTCGAGTTGCAGGTCCAACCACTGTGCGAACTCCGACTTGGTCCCGCCCAGCGGCATGTGAAACCACAGGGCCGGATCGGAGTCGGTCTCGACGATCATCATGCGTAGCTCCAACGAAAGGTGGTCATAACGGCATCGAAGAGCTCCACCAGGGTCTCGGTGAACTCGACGTCCATATCGGGGATCGCCAGCGTGCTGAACGAAAAAGTCAGCCACTGGGCGGGGACACTGTGCGGGATCGGCACGGTGTACTGCACCCGCCAGGACGGCACGTCGACCCCCTTGTCCGGGTCGGCGGGCAGCTTCTGGAGGGTACGCACGGCCGCCGTTCCATCGAGTTCCCGGACTGAGGCGTCCTCGGCGTCACGGGCGAGGTCCATGAGTACGGCCTCGGGCTCAAGGTTCGCTCTCGGTGCCCCCAGCGGCTCGGAGGCCACGAAGGAAGCCGGGATGAGCATCCCGTGCATCCGCTCGACAGGGAGGTAGAGCGTCAGACCATCCGAGCTGCGAGCGTGCCGAATGGTCTTCTTCAGCTCTTTCGTGAGCTGCAGCCGGGCCTTGGGGATGTCGTCCTTTGGGAATCCGGCAGGCAGTTGAGAAACGGACTTCCGCACGATCCGCTGTATTGCCTCTTTTGTTCCGCTTTGAAGCGGAATAGTGTCCCATCCGGGCGGTGGAACGAGATTGAATCCGTTTGGGACGCGGGCGGATTCCACGGACGTCTCAGGATGTGGCACTGCGGTTCCGAATCTTCTCTGCGACCGAGGTCGCGCCAACCAGCACAGTGAACAAAGGGGCTCCCACGATTCCTGGCCAGAAGGAGCTGAAAAGGCTGGGCAGCAGAAGGGACCAGCCCATGGCCAGGTCACGCGTCAGCAGCGGTGGTCGCTTACTAGGCGTGGGATTCTTGATCAAGATCCATAGGAGATGGAGCAGGCAGCCCGCCAGCATGGCCCAGTAGATCCAAAATAGGACCGCACGACTGTCATCGGGGATCAGGAGCGAGATTCCGATCAACGGGACGATGGACACCAGCGCGCCGATGATGGTCACCCGCACCTTGAAATTCGCGCCAGTGCCCAACTGTTCCCTGAGAGACTCAGCCATTTCTCCTGCTCTCCGTGCCGAGGTCGGTCCTGTTCCGGGGCCGTATCCGATTGTTCACCAGTGAGTGTCCGGGGCGGGCATCCAGCCGCTCTCCTTCCAGGTGTTGTAGCCCTCGTTGTACGGCTTGTCTCCGGGAAGCAGGCCCTGCTCGTCCAGCCAGCCGATGGAGTCACTCTTGCTCAGCGACTTGTCCACGACGTCGACGCCCATACCACCGTACGCGGCGACCATGGATGCTCCGTACCCCGCGTGTCCGAGCTTGGAGTACCCGCCTGACACAGCGTCGCCAAAGACTCCCTTATTCGCGCGGAGCTGTCCAAACAGTCCTGCTGCCTCGTCATCGCCCAGGTGCGCCCACTTGGAGACCGTGGAAACGGGGGTCGGTCCCTTGGCGACCAGTCCGGCCTCCCCGGAGATCTTCTTCAGCGTGAAATGACGCAAATCCGAGAAGAACTTCCGGGACACGTCATCCTGGGCGTTCGCCATGGCTTTACTCAGATCGTCGAGCATTCCCTTGTGTGACCTGAGGCCCGCCTTGAGCCCGGCTGTCCGGCTGGCCTGGGCAGCCGTGGAGGTGACCTTGTTTGCTTTCGTGAGCGCGATGATACCGCCGCGGCCAAGGCCCATGAGAAGCAAACCGCCTACATCGAAGGCCAGATCGGTCCAGGATGCGTCGCCGGAGGCTACGAGCAGGGATCTGGTGAGGATGGTCAGAATGGCGATCCCGAGGACCAGGAAATTCAGGCCGGGAATCCAGATGGCGACAATGCCGGCGATGGTCGCGATCCAGCCGAGCGCATCAAGGACGGTCTTAATCCAGTCCGCGTTGTCGTGAACCCAGCCCTTGACGTTGTCCCACCACGAATCCTCGATTACGTCGTCGATCTCGTCCCTGATCTTGCCCGCATGGTGGTTGGCGCGGGTGTCACGATCACCGGTGATCGTGTTCAGCTGATTCCGATAAGTCTGCAGAGGGTCGTGATCGGTTCCACTGACGGACGGCTTCGGAGTGCCCTTGTCGCCGGAGCTGGCTTCCTTGGCCTTCTCGGCCTCGATCTCGTCCTGCTTCTCCTTGGCCTGGCGCAAGACCCGGTCTGCGTCGGACTGGAAGTCCTCCAACTCGTTGGCCCAGGTGGTGAGATGGCCGTGGACGCGCTCGTATCGACTGGCCACCTCCCGCATGTGCTTCTCCAGGGTGGAGGAGTCCTCCCGCAGGCGGTTGACGTATTTGCCCTTGAGTTTGTCTTCGTTGCTGAGGGTCTGGAGATTTTTCGCCTGGTCCCGGAGCTTCTTGGCGACTGAGACCATGTGGCGGACTTCGGCGCGGATCTCCTCCGGATCGCCGGGTACCGGGTCGGAGTCGCAGAGTGGCTGCCAGTCGACCGGGCGGCGCTTTGATGTCGCTGTCGTCACTTCTTCTGCTTCTTTTCGTCGCGCTTGCTCAGCTGTTTCTCAAGGTCTTCGAACGCCTTCTTGGTGCCGGCCACGAGCTTGCCGACCGACTCGATGCCCTCGATGAGCTTGGTGCGGTAGTCATCCCAGTTGTCGACGAAATCGCCCATGACGTCGGCTATCTCACCGGAGCCCCAGTGCTCGCGCATGTCGTCGCGACGGTTCTCGATGTCCTTGAACGTCCTCTCGAGCTGACCGAGCTTCCGCTCGGACTCCGCGAGGAATTCGAAGTCGACCGTCAGGTCCGGATCTCCCACTGAGTTCCCTCCCCCTGTGCGTGGTGTGGCGGTTATGTGATCAGCGGTTGACGGACTGGATCTCCTGGACGATGACGGCCTGGTCGTTGCCGAACTCGCCGTCGGGAAGGTCTCCGCCCGCGCCGCCGGTGCCGGCCCACGCAACTTCCCATGTGACGGTTGCCTGGAGTTCGAAGGTGCCGTTGCCGGAGGAGCGGAGGTACTTGAGGCCGCAGGGAGGCGTTTGGTCGGCCTTGCCCTTGGCGTACGGCTCACCGATCGATCCGTCGTCGTTGATCGCGCATTCGCCGGAGGCGGGGTACGTCTCGGCCTCCTCGGTGCCCGGTTCCAGCCTGAGGGAGACCGGCTTGGCGGTGGTGGTCGCCTGGATGTTGAGCCCGCCGACGTTGAGCTGGGCGGTGACGTCAACCTCCTTGAACGTGGCCTTGTCCAGCCAGGCCCACGTCGGGAGGTTCACCTTGGTGTTCTCCTCGGGCGCGAGCGTGACCTCGGTCTCGGGGAGTTCGAGACGGTTGTAGGCGAGCTCGGCGAGAACCTCCGGGGTGACGGCGTTCGGGACCCCTGGATCGTCGCCGTTCTCGACCCAGAACGGCTGCTCGTCACATGCCTGAGCCTCCGGCTCCATCCAGCGGTCCTCGTCACGAACTGCGACCCACCAGTTGCCCTCGTCCGCCTTGTCCTTGTTGTAGTTCTTGTACTCGCCGTCCTTGTACTTGTCCCGGTACTGGCCGACTGACGTCTTGGCGTAGCTGTCCTGGCCGGGGGCGTTGACCGTCTCGTTGTAGCCGTCCTCGACGGACTTCCCGAACTGGTCCGGCGTACGGGGCTCGTACCAGCAGGCGGGTGGGGTCCAGTTGCCTACGGGTGTGACGTTCCCGGAGCCGCCGTCGTTGCCACCCGTGGTGCCGCTGTAAGTGATCATGGAAGCGATGCTGTTGCCGGATCGCGTGCCGCTGGTCTTCGGCTTCTCACCATTTGACGAGCCGGGCCCCCACCCCGCCATCGCCGGGCTTGGCGTCAGAGCGATTACTCCGGCCACTGCGCCGACTATGAACGACCTGCGGTGCCTGTTCACGGCGTGCACTTCTTGTTCCCCCGTTCCGATTCCAGCTTCGTGGTCTGCCAGACGCCCTGCTCGTTCTTCTCCAGGCGGGTGCTGTAGAGGACGTACGAGTCGTTGCTCACGGGAGTCTTGTCGACCTTGTTCGTCTCTCGGTCCTTGTTGAATGCTTTGCTCTCGTCGGAGCAAAAGGCGACACCAGCAAGGTTCTTGCCGAGCACGCTGATGTCGGGTGCGTAGTAACGCACCTCGCCGGTGAAGGTGGATCCGGAATCGATGACCGACTTGACCCAGTCCTGGCTGCCTGGGAGTGCGGTCCCGGCCTGGTAGAAGGACAGGGCTGGATCTTCAGGGTCACCTTTGACGACGGCGTGAGTGACAGCAGTCTGGGCCCGTCCTGCGTCCGCCAGAATCGCGTCTTTCGTCGCGTCGCCGGTCTTCCAGTTTTCGAAGGTTTCCTTGATGTCGTCGGGGAGCGTCATAGCGGGACGCTCGGCGTCGTCCGACGCGCTTGCGCCCGGCGAAGCCGATGTCTTCGTGTCGCCGGTGCCGGCCCCCGCGATCTTGTCGTTGTCCTTCGAGCTGTCGTCTCCGCTCCCGCAGGCCGTCAGTAGCAGGGCTGCGGTTGCGGCGAGCGCGGCAGCAACGGGCAAAGGGCGGCGCTTCACTGTGGACTCCCCGTGAGACATAGGTTCAGTCAAGAGCAACGACGGTATCTGTGGGGCGGACAGTTTCGCCACGGCGAACTTCCTTGCATGGCTGGGCAGATGGGAAGAAAACGGGGCAAGTCAAGAGCGCTTGTGGCCCGATTGTGTCTGGATGCGCGGAGGCCCCGAGCGCGGGATTTGCGTTCGGGGCCGAGTGCGGGGTGCTATTTGCCGGGATTCAGGCGTTGCTTGCGCGACGAGGGTTCCGTCGTGGCGTGAGGTGGTCGTTCAGATCTGGAACTCCTCGATGGCGGGCTCGGGTTGGGTCCGGAGTTCGTTATTCAGCAGGTCCTCTGAGCCGTGCTGTGTGCTTCCGTTCGGCAGCGTGGGCATTCGCACGGTGGGAACGCCCACGTACGCGGTACGGGCTGGGCGCGGCCACCGGTCAGAACCTCGACCTCACCCCGGTCCTCGGTCACGGTGCCCTGAGCGTTGACCTTGTAGACGCGGAGGGTGAGGCGGGAGCGTCGGCGAGGGGTCTCGGGGAGTTCCAGTCGGTCGGTCATGGGCGGGTAGTGGCCGGCGCACTCGGGGCATGCGTAGACGTTGAAGCCGGGCCCGGTGGCCGCGTGTACCTCGTGGACCAGTACTGGATGGCTCGTCGTGCGGTGGCAGCGTGCGCACATCCGCACGGCGGGGCGCGTCATCGGGTGGCCGCCGGTACGCGGACGCCGTGGATGTGGGTCGGGCCGACGTCGATGCCCAGGGTTGCGAGGTAGAGGGCCCGGCGGCGTTCGCGTTGGAGGCGGTGTTCGGCGGGGTCCAGCACGTAGGGGCGTACGAGACGGGACGCGCTGCCGTCGAGGAGTTCGGTGAACCGTGGCGACGGGGCGGGGGTGTACCGCAGCGGTGGGATGGCTCCGAGGCGGTGGCGGCCTCGGGGGCGTGGGGTGCAGATACTCAGCATCCAGGCGAGGAAGTGGAGAGTAAGGTCCAACATGTCGGCGCTCCTTCGAAGCGTTCGGCCAACGCCCCCGGGCCGTCCCATCGGCCGCGGGGGTTTTCTGTCGACCTACCGTAGAGCCACCTGTTACATCCTGTCTATACCTAGGTTATTAAAGGGGCCGCTATGCCTGCATCCCCGCGCCTACGTACAGTTCGCCTGTGTTCGAATTCGACCCCACCAGGCCCAAGTGGCAGCAGATCGCCGAGGTGATCCGGGAGCGGATCGCGAGCGGCGAGTACCCCGTGCGCGGGCTCATCTCCGAGGTGAAGCTGGAGCAAGAGTTCGGCGTTTCCCGGGTCACTGTGCGGAAGGCCACGGCTGCATTGCGGGCGGAAGGGCTTATCGTCACCACGCCGGGCATGGGCTCCTTCGTCGCCGAACGCTGATCTTCCGCGCCCAGCAGTCCGCCCTCATAAGGTGACCCGGTGTACATACCCTCCAACGCCCTCAACGGCAGCCGCCGATCCCGTCTCGCCATCGGTGTCATGCTCTGCATAGTCATGCTCATGCTCGGGATGGGGCTGACCGGCACCACGCTCCAAGGGACCGGCGGTGACGCGCCGGCCATCGTCGGCTTCGGGGCTGCGGCGGTGTCGGCGTACCTGCTCGCCTGGTGGAGTGCTCGTTTTTGGTACGCGGCTTTCTCTGAAGGGCGGCGTCCAGAGCCGGTTCCTCAGCCAGATCCGTGGCCCTGGGTGCCGCCGCCGTTGCTCATCGGCGTGGCTTTGGTCGTCTCCGGTGTCCGCGATTTGAGTCGCGGTGACACCAGTGGGTGGTTCGGGGTGGGGTTCGGCGTGCTGTTCGGGGGGTTCGGTCTGCTGGGGCTCGTAGTGCTGGTGCTGATGGGGCGTGTCTCCAGGAACGGGGTCGGTGACGCCTCCGCCGTGTCCGCGCAGACGACCGAGCCGCCGAGGCCGCGTCGGGACTGGGGTCCCATCGGCTGAAGCATTCCTCGGCGAACGACCCGACCGCCGCGAGCCGGTCTCGATGTGTCGACCGGGTCATCGATACGTCGAACCGCCTCGGCTCCGGCCAGCCATAATGCTCGCAGGAGGTGAGCCGCCGTGACTGTCATGAGTGATCTGATCGAGCGCGGCGGTATCCCCGAGGGCCACAAGGTCGAGGTCTTCGACGGCCGGGTGATCATGACCCCGAAGAGTCCGGAGCAGGACTGGACCGTCTCTGACGTCACGGATGCCGTGAAGGCCACAGGCATCGCGCGGGAGCGCGCCTTCGGCGGTGTCCTGGTGACCTTTCCCGGGGAGAACGACGCCGTGCCGGATCTGACGATCGTCGGATTCGACGCTGAGCGCCGCAAGAACAGTTACTCCTGTATCGACGTGCTCGCGGTGGTCGAGGTCCCGTCCGAGCCCGAGGACGAGAAGGACTACGTCCGGAACGTCCAGAAGTACGGACGGTTCGGGATCGACTTCTACATGATCGCCGACCCGTTCAAGAAGGTGGTCACGTTGATGTCGGAGCCGCATGCCTCCGGCTACGGGCGGGCCGTGGAGGTTCCGTATGGGGAGACGGTCAGCTTTACCTTGGCTACCGGAGAGCGTGTAAAGATCGACACCAGTACGTTCCCTTCGCGCGAGGCGTAAGAGACGTTCGGCGCGCGTCCTGGGGTTTGGCGGTTTGGCCCTGCCCGACCCGAATCCCAGGCCCCGCTCAACTGCTCGCAGCCGACAGGGGCAGCTATTCTCATCCGGTCCTGGCGGGGAATGGGAGCGTCCATGGCTGTTGGATCAAGGGTCGGGAAGCCCCAGGCGCAGAGCCGTGGGCGCTCGCTGGCAGGGAACATCGCATTCGGTGCGGGGCTGCTGCTGGTCCTGGCGACCATAATGCTCGGTGCTTATGCGGGCGCCGCCCTGACCGTCGGCTTGGCCGACGACTCCTTCTTGTCGCCAGCGGTCCCTGATGACGGCCGGAATGCCGTGATCATCGGAGGTGCCGGCATGGGTGGCCTGCTGGGGCTGATGCTGCCGCTGCTCCTCCTGCGGCGGTCCGGGGGACCGAGGAGAAGCCCAGGCTCGGACCGGGCGAGGCCCTGCTCAAGGCGTTAGCAATTGTTGTGTTCGGCATCTACCTGGTTGTCGTCTCGCTGCTTGCCACTCAGCTCGGCTGGATCCTTCCCGAGGGAGTCATTACGCTGCTCAGCGTTCCCGTCGTCGGCTTCAGCTGGGTGCCTCTGGTGATGATTCCCTGGGAGCGGTTCGGGCTGGGAGCCATGCGAGGGCTGCGCATCGGCTCGCGCGGTCAGGGCAACTCCCGCTCTGCCTGACGCTGACCTGGTGGAACGCATCGCCGACCTGACCGCCCACCGCGAACTCCGCGACCGCGGCCTCGTCGTCACGCTCCTCGCGAAGGGCTCTTTCGTCGCGTATCCCCAAGCCGAAGAGCCCGCAGGTGGTGAGGAGCGGTAGTCGCTGCTGCCGGAAACGTTCATCTGAATCGCTGGTCTAATTCGTTCGCTTCGGCGAAGCCTCGACCCCTGAAGGCGGCCGGTGGTGCATGTCCCGCAACTCCTGCTGCGAGTCAGGTGAGAAGTCCTCCCAGTGGTACTTCGTGAGGCTGATTTCAGCTCCATCCGCATCCATGAGCATGTTCTGGTCGGAGTGACCGAAGAACGCGTCGGCCATGCTGGGTGCCAGGGCGTCGACCCGGTAGCAGCCGCACAGGTTCTGGGTGACCAGGGGAGACCCGGTGTCCGGTGCGTGCGCCGCCGCGAAAGCTTCGGCCGTGCTGCGCTGGGCTGGTGTGAGCGACTCCAGGGGCACGAAGTTGGGCCGGTCAATCAAGTAGCGCGTGAGGCACTCCCGCCGAAAAGCGCGTAGTCGGCACCAAGAGCCGTCCGAGAAGACGACCTTCACGTCTTTGCCGTTCTTGAAATCCCGTCGTTCGAGCGTGCTGATGGCGGATCGCGGGGTCTCCCACAGCACCTCGTCCTCGACGCGCTCCGTGTTCTTCTCGGAAAAGGGAAGGCCCACGATGATCAGACGGCGGTCGGTGACGATCGCGTGCGTGCGGTAGTGCTTCTGCTTGGCTCGGCCTGGATCCAGCTGCCAGGGAAGGGTACGGGCGATCGTGTCGGGCGCCGCCCACATCACAGGGAAGTCCTCGATCTCGTCAGCCTGGTCCTTGGACTTGTGCGCACCCGAGCGCGTGCCACCGCCGCCGCTGAAGCCGCCTCCCTGCGACGTGAGGACGCCCAGGATCGCCACACCTACGGCGATTGCTCCGCCCTTGAGGACGTTTCGTGTCAGCGAGCCGCCGCTCGAACGGGCTCTGTGGACCGGCCCTTCGGGCCAGCCCGCCAGTTCGCTCTGGATGTCATTACGCTCGGGGTTGCGAAACCAGCGCATGCCTCTGACACTCATCGCCGCGCCCGAGGCAAAGGTGACCGGGGTACGGCCGAGCATTATCTCGCCCGGATCAGGCTGCCAGTAGTCCACCTCTGTGCGCATCCTCCGGGGCAGCGGTCTAGCGGTGGATCTTCGTCAGCGCCTCACTCTGTCACTTCGCATCAGGTGTCGTCCCGCCGGGATCCGGCCCATGAGCTGAGCGCCCCGGAGATCGTTCATCCTGTACCCGGGCAAGAGGTCGCTTCGGTAATTAGCAGGCTCAAGTCGAGAGGATGCGCTACATGATCTCGAAGACCGGTGATGAGCTCATTCAAATGGTGCAGCAGCTTGCTGACGCGACTCTTCCCGAAGACGAGGAAGATGCACTGGTGGAGGAATTGGAAAAGAGCGTCCCGCATCCTCGCGTATCTGACTTGATCTATTACTCGGATCCAGAGCTCACGCCAGAGGAAGTAGTAGATCAAGCTCTGGCCTACCGCCCCATTGAATTGTGAGCATGCCTGGCCTTGTCGGGGCCCGACGGCCTGACAGCGAGCAGGAGTAGCGGCGTCGCCCGCCCCGTTCTTCCGTCACACCGCCTGGACGTGGACGTCACCCGGGTTCAGCACGGCCAGATACGCCTCGATGTCCTCCGGGTCGCTGGTGAAGATCACGGCGCTGCCGTGTTTCACGGCGGATAGGGTCACCCACGCGTCCACCGGGTCCGGCTTCTTCTTGGGAGGGAGTTTCGCCTCCCCCAGCGCCGCGCCGATGCGGCGCCAGTCGATGACGTCAGGGCCGTTGGCGCATGCGATGCACTCCGGCCGGCCAGCTCTCGTTTCACGCATGGCTGGTTCGGATGTCCGGGCCTGTGGCACGGTGCAGTCCTTCAGGACGGCGGCCAGGGCGTGAATGGACGCCGGACGCGGGCGCCACACCTGGGCGAGAACGGGACCGAGAACAAGGGCGCGGTGGGGAGCGGCCATGAGGCCGTTGTGCAGTGCCACGGCCTTGGCTTTCCGGTCCGCGAGGGCGATGAGCATTCCGGTGTCGTACACCGGGACCCGTGCACTCACGCGGCGTGTCCGGGGCGGGCAGTCGAGCGGTCTTCACCGTAGACGAGGTTGAGAGCGGCTTCGACGTCTCGTCGCTCCTGCTCTGTCAACTCCTGTGCCTTCATGTCTGGTTCGGGCGGAAGGGCTGCCGCTTCGGCCTCCGCCTCGGCGATGAGGGCATCGAGCCCGGAGAACTGATCTTCTATGGCCTCGGTCTCCGCCATCTGCCGGGTCGCAGCGTGCACGAGGTACGCGGAGACGTCCATGCCTGCCCGCTCCGCGTGCTGCCTGATGCGCTCGGCCTGCTCCTGCTCAAGGCTGATGCTGATCCTGGTCCTAGCCATGAGGCGAGTGTATGACGCGTATTACGGAGCGTTCAAGCGGCGACGGTGGATGGAGGACGCGGGCCGTGTGAAGGACGTCGGCAGTGGGCGTACTGGTGCTTCGTACCGCTGTCGGAGGGCGGAGACGCTGCAGGGCCGGTACGAGCCCGAACGCGCCGTCGCCCTCGTCGTCGCGACCATAGCGATGGACACGTGGGGAAGAGTACGCATGAGCCGCCGAGGCCAGGAGTACGCGCCCTCGTACGCTTGACGCAGACGCACACCAGCTCGCACCGGAACCGGGGGACAACGGCATGGCCCGCTACATGGAGGCGCTCACCATCGAGCGCGGTGGTTTTCGGATCAAGGTGCCGGAGTCGTGGTGGGAGTTCGACGTGCGGCCCGAGTCGCGGGACGACTCGATTCGGCGGATGGTGGCCGAACGGGTGCGGGAGCGCCCGGAGTTGGAGAAGTACAAGGACACGTACACCGCCTTCCTGCAGAAGTCCGCGGCAGACGCGTGGAAATCGGGTGCGCTGTACTGCGGTTGCATGGCGGAGAGCTTCGGCGGGGACACGCCGATCACCGGGTCGATCACCGTCTCGCTCGTCGGCGGGCGTACGCAGGCCGGTGAACCTCTCTCCACCGACCCGCAGTTCATGGCGGGCCAACTCGCCGTGCGCGAGGCGAAGAAGGAGGGCGACGCGTGGCGGAAGGTCACGACCGTCGACATCCCCGGCGTCGGGCCGGCGGCGCGTACGTACGGGATCGAGGACATCCCGGTGCCCGGCGACACCCTCAACCGCACCATCCGTGCCGTACTCATGCAAACGTTCATCCCCGTGCCCGGGCAGGAGGGCAAGGTCGCGCTCATCGCCGGGAGCAGCCAGGTGCTGGACCTCGCGGACTCGTTCTTCGACATCTTCGACGCGATCACGTCCACGTTCCGCTTCGCGGAGTAGGGCCGCATCCGGGGTGACGTGCCGTGCCGCCGGTGTGACCTTTCCGCCGAACACCAGTACCTAGTAACTTCACTTGTGCGTATGTGTGGTTGACGAGGCTGGCGTGACGGGGGTTGCGGAGTGGCGGGGTATCGGCCGACGGACTGGCACGTCCTGGACCTGGACAAGGACCCGACGCCGGGGGACCCGCAGCGGGTGCGGTCGCTGGCGAAGAGCCTGCATGACTTCGCCGACGACGTGCAGGACGCGCTCCGTCTGGTGAAGGGGATGGCGGAGGAGGATGCCGTCCTGACGATGGTGGGCAAGACGGCCGATGTCTTCCGCGACGAGTTCTCCGGGGTCCCGAAGAACCTGAAGAAGCTCAAGAAGTCCTACGACCTGGCCGGGGATGCGCTGGCGGCGTACTGGCCGAAGCTGGAGCGCGCCCAGGCGCTGGCGGACAAGGCCCTGGTCAAGGGCCGGGAGGCACAGGCCGATCTCGCCTCCGCCAAGTCCCGGCTGTCCACGGCCGATTCCTGGGTGACACGGGCGACCAAGGAAGCGGACAAGTACAAGGACGACCCCGGGTCGGCGGGCAAGGACGTCCCGAAGCCGGACGAGTCCAAGGTCCGCGCCGCCACCCGGGATGCGACCAACGCCAAGTCGGCCCAGACCTCCGCCCAGACGGATGTCACCTCCGCGCAGAGCGCCCTGGACGCGGCGAAGAAGATGGCCGCGGACGCGCGGCAGATGCGCGAGGACGCCGCGCGGGAGGCCAAGAACAAGCTGGAGGAGGCCTCCGACGCGGGTATCCAGAACCGCAAATGGTACGAGGAGGTCGGCGACTGGGTCTCCGACAACTGGGACACCATCGTCACGGTCTGCAAGGTCGTCGTCGCGGTCCTCGGCATCGTCGCGATGATCATCGGCGGGCCGATCCTGGGCGCCATCGTCCTGGTCGCCGCGCTGGTCGTGCTCGCGGACACCCTCAACAAATACGCGAAAGGCCAAGCGTCCCTATGGGACGTGGCGTTCGCGGCGCTGGACTGCATCCCTGGCATGAAGGGCCTCACCACCCTCGGCGGCCTCGCCAAAGGCATGAAGGCATTCGGCAAGACCGGCCTCAAGGGCATGACCATGGGCGTAAAGGGCCTCGGCAAGGGCGCCCGTTCCATGGGTCGAGAGATGAAGAAGCTCTTCTGCCGCACAGATCCGGTAGACGTAGCCACCGGTGAGGTGGTCATGTCGGCAAAGGACGTCGCACTTGCCGGAGTCTTTCCTCTGATTCTGGAAAGACACTATCGAACGAGCGTCCGCTCTGGCCGTTGGTTCGGGCCCAGTTGGGCGTCAACGATCGACCAGCGGCTCATCATCGACCAAGATGGCGTCCGCTTCACTGCCGACGACGGCATGGTGCTGTACTACCCGGTTCCGGAGCCCGACGTTCCGATCGAGCCTGTTGAAGGTCCCCGTTGGCAGCTGCACTGGGATGGCACGGCGGCTGGGACCATGACCATTCACCAGCCCGACAGCGGGCGCACGCTTTATTTCAGGCCGCTGCCGGGGCGCTCTCCTGCCGAGCTGCCAATCGCCGCGATTGCTGACCGAAACGGCAATGCGATGCGCATCGAGTACGGCGCTGACGGAGCCCCGCGTGAGGTCGTTCATGACGGCGGCTACCGGGTCGGACTGACGGTCGACCAGGGACGCATCACTGCCCTCGGACTCCTCAGCGCCCCGGGGCAGCCCACTCTGCTGCGCTATGACTATGACGAAACCGGAAACCTCTCAGCGGTCTACAACTCGTCGGGTCTGCCGCTGAAACTCGACTACGACCAACAGCGGCGCATTACCCGCTGGGAGGATCGCAACGGCACGTGGTACCGCTACCGATACGACTCTGCGGGCCGCTGCATTCACGCTGTCGGCAGCGACCGGATCCTTGAGTACACCTTCGACTATGACGAACGCCTGAACGTGACCTTGGTGACGGATTCTCTGGGCTTCACCACGCGGTATGAGTTCAATGATGCGTACCAGTTGATCAGCGAGACGGATGCGCTTGGCAACTCCACCGTGCGGGAGTGGGATCGCTATGACCGGGTGCAGTCGGTTGTCGACCCGCTCGGCTATCAGACATCGTACGAGTACGACGCTGGTGGCAATCTGGCAACGTTGACCAGGCCGGACGGACGAGAGATCAAGGCGGAATATAACGCATTCCACCTTCCCGAAGTCGTGGTAGGTACAGATGGAGCGACCTGGCGCAACGAATACGATGCACGGGGCAACATTGTCCGCAGCGAGGATCCGGCGGGGAATGCGAAAACCTTCGTGTACAACACTCAAGGCCATCTCGTCGAATCGGTGAACGCGCTGGGTGAGTCTCTGGGTATGGCGACGAACGCCGCGGGGCTGCCACTGGCCATCACCGATCCGTTGGGCAACACGACGGCGTATTCCTATGATGCCTTCGGTCGTGTCATCAGGGTCAAGGACCCGCTCGAGGGCGTGACCACACTCGCCTGGTCCCTTGAGGGCAAGGTGGTCCGCCGTGTAAGTCCTGACGGCGCAGAGGAACTCAACGCGTATGACCCGGAAGGGAATCTCCGCAGGTATACGGATCCGGCTGGCGGAGTGACCCGCTTCGAGTCCAGTCACTTCGACCGCCTTGCCGCCAAGGTCAACCCTGATGGCACACGTTATGAATTCTCCTACGACACCGAACTCCAGCTGCGACAGGTGACCAATCCGGCTGGGCTGACCTGGCACTACGAGTACGACGCGACCGGCGGTCTTGTCGGCGAACGGGACTTTAACGGGCGGCTGGTCTCGTACATCCGCGATGCGGCGGGCAGGCTTGCATCTCGGACCAATGGGGCCGGAGAGGTATCCCATTACACCCGTGATGCGTTCGGCAACGTCGTGGAACAACGCAACGAACACGATGGGGTTGGGGGTGTCACGAGATTTGCCTACGATGCTGCGAACCGGATGACGTCCGCCGCCAACAATTCAGCCGTCGTGGCTGTCCAGTACGACATCCTCGGCAATGTCATCTCCGAGACATGCAACGACCGGGTGACCGCGTACGCCTATGACCAACTGGGACGACGTACGCAGCGAACCACGCCCAGCGGTCTCGTGAGCAGCATCGCGTACGACGAAGCAGGGCGGTTGGCCACGCTTGGAGGCCCGGGGCAGCACATCGGTTTCTCCTACGATGCGCTGGGGCGCGAGACCCAGCGTCAATGGGGAGCCGGCGTCAGCCTGGCG
The DNA here is from genome assembly GCF_011045015.1 of Streptomyces scabichelini. Lineage (GTDB taxonomy): Bacteria > Actinomycetota > Actinomycetes > Streptomycetales > Streptomycetaceae > Streptomyces > Streptomyces scabichelini. The sequence continues at coordinate 23,096 of NZ_JAAKZY010000131.1, forward strand.
CAGAGTTGGACTGACGGTCACCAACTCGCCTCCCAGGTCCTGGTAGCAGGAGCGCCGAGCTCGTCTCAGCTTCAGCCGGTCCGCCGCGAACGGTCCTTCGCATACCGGGCTGACGGCTACCTCACCGACATCAGAGACTCGTATGCGGGCCATCAGCACTTCACCCTTGACCAAGTGGGTCACGTAACCGCTGTCCAGGGGCAGGGGTGGTCGGAGGCCTATGCCCACGACGCGAGCGGCAATCTCACCTACGCCACCTGGGAACAAGAGAGCAGCACCTCGCAGCCCAGCAGCCCCTCAACTGCACCGCAGAACATTACCTATAGCGGCACACTCCTGCGCCGATCCGGCCGTTCGGTGTACGAATACGACGGCCAGGGACGCGTGATCCGGCACACCCGCAGACTGCTCTCCGGCGGCAAGCGGACCTGGCAGTTCCACTGGGATGCCGATGACCGAATAACCGGCGTCGTCACGCCTGATGGCACCAACTGGCGCTACCTCTATGACCCGCTCGGCCGGCGTATCGGCAAACAGCAGCTGGACCCGAACGGCAGCGCGGTCGTGCAGGAGACCACCTTCACCTGGGATGCCGACCGGATCATCGAAGAGGAGACCACCCGCGACTCCCGGGAGGACCGGCACATCACCACGTGGGACTGGGCGCCTGACACCTATCGTCCCGTCGCGCAGACCGACCGGGTTCTCCCTCTTGCCGATGCGCCTCAAGAGGAGATCGATCAACGCTTTTACGCAATCGTCACGGATCTTGTCGGCGCCCCCACGGAACTGGTCGACGACACCGGAAATGTTGCGTGGAAATCCCGCGCCACCCTCTGGGGCGCAGACCGTAAAGAGCAGAATAATTCTGCAAATTGCCCGCTTCGGTTCCCCGGGCAATACCACGATGACGAAACAGGGCTGCACTACAACAACTTCCGGTACTACGATCCGGAAACGGCAGGGTATCGAAGCCCTGATCCACTGGGCCTGTCCGCCAGCCCCAACCAACACGCTTACGTCCCCAACCCGCAAACGTGGGCGGACCCGCTCGGGCTGAGGTGCACCCCGCCAAGTGATGCTCAGCTTCTGGCAGACGCACGCGCGATCCACGATGCCGTGAGGATTGGCCGCTCCCCCATCGGAGCGCGGATCGCGCATCAAAGGATGACCGTTGTTACGGGCGACCTCAACGGCGAGCTTGTCTACAGTGTGAATCACAATATGACTGCACCTGCAGTTCGCGAGACTGCTGAGCGTCTAGGCTACAGGCGAGTCAACGGCATAAGGTACACAGGGGCGGACAGTACGGATGCTGAGCAGGTCATGTTCAATGCCATCGATGCGGGCGATCTACCGAGTACCGGTCGGATGGCTCCATCGCGTCCCGCATGTGGCCCAGAGAGACAGGACTGCCGTGGGCGTTTCGACGACTATCCCGACATTCGATTGATTGAGTGAACAATGCTGCTTTGGGACCAGGAAATGCGCTCGGCGCGCTCCGAGATCAGCGAGCTCGCGCCCTCATTGCGCCTCACTGTCGCCGTGAAGACAATTGAACAGACCCTGACAGCTCTTCAGCCTCCTTTGTCGGACTCACCGGCTAGTCGCATCATCTCGGACAGCCTGCGGGTGTGCCAGGAAGCCATAGAGTCCGGCACCTATTTTCCTGCAGTTCCCGAAAACCTCGAAGAAGCGGTGGGGAACGCCATCGATGACGGGCCAGAACCTGGCGCAACGCCCCTGCTGATGGCTGTTGTCAACTGTTTCGGCCATCCAGAACCCGGCATGGGAACAGAGGAGTTGTTCACCGTATTGTCGGATTGCTACCAAGCGGTACTGGAGCGAGAACAGATCGAGGTAGTTACGCCCGAAGCCGAGCGTCAGAATCTGCGCTGTCGGGAGGCCATTCGTGTTCAGAAGGAAATTCTGAACGCAGCGCGAGGAAACTCCTGACCACGGTCGCTCCAGGCCCGGTTATGGCCCAGTCAGGGGCGTGACCTTGACAGGGGTCCCGTACCGTTCCTCAAGATGCGGTACGACAACACCGTGACCAAGGGAGGCACGGACGGCCCGGACGGAGTCCTGGCAAAGCCGGACACTCTGTACCGCGAAATCAAGCTACTTGACGGTGCGCCGGGAAGTTACGTCGAGTTCGAGAATTTCCAGGGCCGGGTGTTCCGGGTCGAGTGGCGCGGGGCGTGGTTCGTCGCAGAGTGGGAGACGCAGGGCGGAGAGCCCCGAGAGATCGGGCTGGACGAACTGCTCGAGTTCGCGTCGGCTCGGTTGCGAGACTGAGCTGAAGTCCCCGTTCTGCTGCCCTGGTGCCCACCACGCGAGAGTCCAGCGGGGCAGGAGGAGGGGAAGTGGAACCTCAGCCCGCCATCGCTGGACTCCCCAATGTGGCCCCTAAGCGCCCCATGGACCTGGTTCACGCCAGGGCCATGGGGCGTTGTCGTGGGATGAGAGCGACAAGGGGTGCGAGGAGTGCGGTTCTGCCACCCGCCGTACGACGGGTTTCGCATATCGCGGTCCTCCGGGGGCCGGATCCTGTCGGCTCCCGGAGGATTCGTGGGTTACCGGGCTGTGAAGCCGAAGCGGGTACCGGCGGCGGGGAGGCCGCCGGTGCCGGGCTGGTAGGTGGTGATCGTGGTGGGGGTGGCGCCGGCGACGACGTTGGCCATCGGCAGGGCGTGCAGGGCGCCGTGGGTGCTGGGGCCGTACGGCATGCCGGCGTACAGGCTGGTGCCGGTGAAGTGGATGCTGAGGCCCAGGCGTTGGTTGGCGCCGGGGGTGCCGGGGATGCCGGCGTTGTTGCCCGGCTCCAGCCACTTGTCGTTGGCGCCGGGTGTGCCCAGCAGGGAGAAGGTCTGGATGGCGCCCGCCTTGGACGCCGTAAGCACAGGACGGAGTCAGAACATGAGGGCAGACTCGCTCGACTGGGCGGTGGACCATATGTGCGTCACCTTCACCCAGGGCCTGGAACCCGCCGAGGTGTTCACCCGCTACGGCGCCGACCCAGCCCGCTCCCGGTTGCTCGATGCGGACACCGCATCCGACCTGCCCACAGGTCAATTCGCCGCCGGAACGGTGTCGCTCCTACGTTCCGGAAGGCTCGGCGAGTGGACGTTCTGCGTCGAGGAGGACGGCGTCATCGGCTCCTGGCCCGAACCCCTCGCCGTACTGTCCCGCGGCACCGAGACCTACAGCGTCCTGTCCACCGAGGGCCTTGCCGTCTTCCAGCACTGGCGCGACGGTGAGTGCCTGGAGAACTTCGAACCCGGCCTGGAACACCCCCGGCCCGGACATCCCAGCCCCTGGTGGGACAGAGTCCAGGAAGCCCTGAGCGAGCATGGGGACTCCGGAATGGCCCCCGTGGTCGCCCTCGTGCTCGACCACCTTGGCCTCACCTTGGACGATTCCACCCTGGCCGCCCCTTGGCCCACCCTGACCCTGGCCGAGGACGACGCCCCGTCCGCACCGCGCGGTGATTCCTACGCGGGCGAGGGCCCGGTCCCGCCGGGCGCCATCGAAATCTTGTAGGGACACGTCCGGGCGTCCTGCGACGCTGACCACTGACATCGAACGGGCGAATGGGACGACCGAGGAGCTGTTCCCCAATGTCTATGTCCCCAACACCAAGGGAACACCGGGTTGCTCAACCTCGGCAACGGCTCACAGCAAGTTCGCGCCCTCGGGAGCCAGCATGAGTTTCACCACCCCACCGCGGCCGTTCGACGTCACCGCGCTCTTCCCTCAGCAGGCCCCGCTGACGCGCACGGCGACCCGGCTGCACCCGCGGCCGGGGTCGCCGACTGACCGACCAGGAGGGGCAGAAGCTCCAGCAGGTCGTGCGCCGGGGATTCACGTCGCTGTGGCCGAGGTCGTCCGGAGCGACCACGCAGCCCGCCTGCGCATCATCCGGCCGCTCTGCCCCGACCACCGCACCGGCACCCACCCAAAGGCGGTCTCGGACCTGGCGGTGTGGTGGTGCACGCCCAGGGCTCTGCGAGCGAACCGCTGTGCTGACGGCCGCCCGGCGGATCCGTACGGGCCTCAGGACATGCTGCCCCGGCACACCGTCCCCACGGCCGGGGTGCGGCCCGTGCGGAGGTATGTGTCGACCGCGTCCGTGACGCAGCGGTTCTGCGGGTATGTGCCGTGGCCCTCCTCCTCGGCCGTCAGGAGCACGCCGACACCGTCGCCCAGGGCGCGGGCCATGTGGCGGGCGCCGGTATATGGGGTAGTCGGGTCGCCGGTGCCGCCGACCACCAGGACGGGGGCCGCGCCGTCGGCCTTCACCTGGGGCGTGGCGCGCTCGCCGTCGAACGGCCAGTCGTAACAGAGGTAGACGCCGGTGGACCAGGCCGCGCCGAAGACAGGTGAGGCGGCTTTGATGCGGGCCTCGTCCCTGTCGAGGCGTTCGAAGCCAGGGCGCAGGCTGGAGTCCGCGCAGGTGATCGCGATCTGGGCGGCGCGGCTGCTGTCGCGCGGGGCCGGCGCGCGGTCGGCGGAGCCGATGTCGTCCGCGCCCTTGCTCAGCGGACCACCGTCGTTGTCGTCGATCAGCGCGGTGAGGGCCTTGGCGAGCGGCGACCAGCCGTCTGTGCCGAGGTCGAGATGGTCGCTGACGGTGTGCGCGAGGTCGTCGGCGTCGAGGTTCCTTCCGCCGCCGGCCGGGGCGGGCTTTTTCTCCAGGCGGTCGGCCAGGCGCGCCATGCGTCGCGCGGCCTCCTCGGGCCCATCGCCGGTCGGGCAGCGGCGGATACGGGCCGCGCAGTGCGCAGCGAACCGGTCGAACGCCGCTTGGACCGCCTTGACCTGCGACACCTGCTCCTCGTTGAGGTCCTCGGTCGGATCGACGGACGCTTCGAGGACGAGCCGTCCGACGTGCGACGGGTACAGGTGGGCGTAGACCGCGCCGAGCGCCGTTCCGTACGAGACGCCGAAGTAGTGCAGCCGCTCGTCGCCGAGGAGGTAGCGCATCAGATCGAGGTCGCGCGCCGTGTGCGAGGTGCCGACGTACGGGAGGAGCGCCCCGGAGTGCTCGGCGCAGGCTTCGGCCCCGTCGTAGCCGGTGTCGTCCGAGGTCTTGCCGCAGCGCACGGGGATGGTCGCGCCAACGCCGCGCGGGTCGAAGGAGACCAGGTCGTAGCGGTCGAGGAGCGGCTTGTACTGGTTGAGGCGTTCGGGTAATCCGCTCACGCCGGACACGCCGGGGCCGCCGAAGTTGAGGACGAGTGAGCCGATGCGCCGGGCGTTCGGACCGGTGGCCTTGCGGCGGATCAGGGCGACTTCGATCGTCCTGCCATCTGGTTTCCGGTAGTCGAGGGGGGTCTTCATGGCGGCGCAGTCGTAGCCCGTGCGCGCGGTGGGCGGCGAGGTGCAGCGGGACCAGCGGAGGTGCTGGCCGGTGGTGAGCGCGGTGGGCAGACCGGCGGGCGGGTTGTTCGCGGTTAACTCCGTACGCGGCTCCGCACTCCGGCCGGGAGCGTCGTGCTGGAGCCAGGCGCCGACGGCCCCGATCGCGGCGAGGACGACCACGGCGATGATCCGCGCACCGGTCGAGAGGCCCGGTCTGCGGCTTCGTATCGGATGTGCGTCACTCATCGAAATCCCCGCGCTCCCGCCCCTG
>NZ_JAAKZY010000132.1 GCF_011045015.1 Streptomyces scabichelini
CGCAGAGCCAGCGCCTGGGCCGAGGTCGCCCGACGCGTCCACCGCTCCAACTCCGCCCGCTCCTCAGCAGACAGCAGCAATGGCTCCAGTTTCGGGCCCCGACGAGGAACTGACGCACCAGCAGTAGGAGTCACATACCAACTAACGATCAACTACTGGCGCAGGACACTAGTACCCCGTATGCACCCCGTATCCCCGCTTCGGTACCCGTAGCACCAGGGCAACCAGTGGTAGCCAGTTGTCGTCCCAGTGAACAGGTACGCTGCACCGGCGCGCGCTCATCGGAGAGCGCACGCCGGGAACGCGGGTTCGGCGACATGGGAGGAAACGGCGTTGCACGTCCAGGAATGGCTCGAGACCGTGCCTGCGGTCAGCATCTACGTCCTGGTGGGCGTGGTCATCGGTCTGGAGAGCCTGGGCATTCCGCTGCCCGGCGAGATCATCCTCGTCTCCTCGGCGCTGCTCGCCTCCCAGCACGGCGAGATCGACCCGTTCATCCTCGGTGCGTGCGCCACCGCCGGCGCCATCATCGGGGACTCCATCGGCTACGCCATCGGCCGCAAGGGCGGACGTCCGCTGCTGGCCTGGCTCGGCGGGAAGTTCCCCAAGCACTTCAGTGAGGGCCATATCGCCACGGCGGAACGGTCCTTCGAGAAGTGGGGCATGTGGGCGGTCTTCTTCGGCCGCTTCGTCGCCCTGCTGCGGATCTTCGCCGGCCCCCTCGCGGGCGTCCTGCGCATGCCGTACTGGAAGTTCCTGACCGCCAACGTCCTCGGTGGAATCCTGTGGGCGGGCGGCACCACGGCGGTCATCTACTACGTGGGCGTGGTCGCCGAGTCCTGGCTCAAGCGCTTCTCCTGGCTCGGTCTGGTGGTGGCCCTGCTGATCGGGCTCGTCTCGATGCTGGTCCTCAAGCGCAAGGCGAAGAAGGTGACGGCCGAGAACGCCACGGCGCGGGCGGCTGCCGCCGAGGGGGAGCTGGGGCGCGAGCCGGTCCCTGCGGAGTAGCTCCGCAGGGTGAGCGGGGGGACTGCGGGTGCTTGGGGATCTGCGGGCCGGTTGTGGCTGGGCGCGCAGTTCCCCGCGCCCCTGTGGGGGCTGCGCCCCCATGCCCCCGTCTCAGGTTTTGTTTCGAATGCGGGTCGTTCGTGGCTGGGCGCGCAGTTCCTCGCGCCCCTATGGCGCTGCGCCCCCTTATGGGGTGCTCTCTTGGGCCGTGCGGTGTGTCTGGGCCAGTTCCGTGTACACGGCGGCGTTGAGTGCGATGCCCTCGCGCTCCTCCGTGGTCAGTTGCCGCTTTACCTTGGCGGGGACGCCCGCCACGAGTGAGCCCGGGGGTACTCGCATCCCCTGCGGCACCAGCGCCTGCGCGGCGACCAGCGAACCCGCGCCGATCACCGCGCCGTTGAGCACCGTCGCCCCCATCCCGATCAGACAGTCATCCTCGACCGTGGCGCCGTGCACCACGGCGTTGTGGCCGACGGAGACGCGTTCGCCGAGGGTGAGGGGGAAGCCCGGGTCGACATGGAGCGTGCAGTTGTCCTGGACGTTGCTGCCCGTGCCGATGACGATCGGCTCGGACTCGGCACGCAGTACCGCGCCGTACCAGACGCTCGCGCCCGCGTGCAGTGTCACGTCGCCGAGCACCACGGACGTCGGGGCGGCGAACGCCTCCTGATCCACCTTCGGATCCTTGCCGCCCACGCCAGCGATCAGCGCCTTGTGCGTCATCGTCAACTCCTGCTTGTCGTCGGTACCGGCACCGTAAGCCATGGGGGCGGCGCCGGGTGGGGCGGAGATCACAGCCGTACGACCTCATGGGCGCGGCGCCCGCTGAGTACGGTGAGCGGGTGCCCAAGAGCAAGAACACGTTCTCGTCATGGCGGCGTCGCCTCGTCCAGCGTGCCGTCCATGCGGGCTGGGCGTGGGTGCAGCGCACGGGAGCCGTGAGCGCCGACCGCCCGGGGCGGTTCCGCTTCGGTGCGATGGGAACTGGCACCAGGCTCGCCTTCCCGCTCGGCACGGTCTTCGGCGAGCCGTGGATCCATCTCGGCGCGCACTGCATCATCGCCGAACAGGTCACCCTGACCGCCGGATTGATGCCCGACCTCGACCTCGGCCCGGATCCCATCCTGCGCATCGGCGACGGCGTCGTGCTCGGCCGCGGCAGCCACGTCATCGCCGACACGACGGTCACGATCGGCAGCGACTGCTACTTCGGGCCTTATGTCTACGTCACGTCCACGAACCACTCCTATGACGATCCCCACGAGCCCATCGGCAAGCAGTGGCCGCGGATGGAACCGGTGGAGATCGGTTCGGGCTGCTGGATCGGGACGGGCGCGGTGATCCTGCCGGGGGCGCGGATCGGGCGGAACGTCGTGGTGGCGGCCGGCGCGGTGGTACGCGGAGTGGTGCCCGATCACGCGGTGGTGGCGGGAGCCCCGGCGCGCGTCGTGCGGCGCTGGTCGCCCGGCGAGGGCTGGCAGCCGCCGCTGCGTACGCCGGCACCGGTGCCGATACCCGACGGCGTCACCCCGGATCAGCTGCTGGCGCTGGCCGAGCTCGACGACGAGGGCGCCGCCCGCCTTGCCGCGCTGGAGGCGGAGGGCGCCATCGAGGACGTACGGGCTGATTCCTAGCCCGTCCTTCCCGGCCTGTCTTCTCGACTCGCCTTCTCGACCCTCTTCCTAGCCCGTCGCGAGCAGCACCGTGCCTACGAGTGCCAGGCCCGCGCCTGCCGCCTGGAGTCCGCGCAGCCGCTCGCTGAGGAAGCCGCGCGCCGCCAGGGCCGTCACCACTGGATAGAGCGAGGCGAGTACGGCGGCCACCGTGACCGGGCCGTTCTGAGCGGCCAGCGCGTACGTGCCGTTGGCCGCGACATCGGCGAGGCCCACGAAGGCGAGCGCCGGGAGTGAGCTCCAAGCGATCTTCGGCGGGGCCTCGGTGCCGCGTCGGACGGCGACGTACAGGGCCGCGCCGCCCGCCGCGACATTCGTGACGCGCTGGACGAACAGGGCGAGGAAGAGGCCGGTGAGTGTGGTCGACGCCTCGGCGATCAGGGCCATGAACGCGCCGAAGCCGAACGCCGCGAGCAGCGTGAGCAGGACGGCCTGCCGCTGCACGGGGGCGCCCCTGAACTGCGGGCCGCCCGCGAGCACGACTCCCGCCACGGCGACCGCGATCCCGGCGAACTGCAGCAGCCCCGGGCGCTCGCCGAGGACGAGGCCCACCGCGACCGGTACGGCGACACCGAGGGAGCCCAGCGGCGAGACGACGCCCATGGGGCCCAGGGCGAGAGCCTTGTAGAAGGCGAGCATCGCGACAGGGCTGACGACTCCCGCCGCCACCGCGAACCACAGCTGCGTACCCGCCTCGCTCCAGCCGCCCGTCGCGATGACGATCGCGCCGAGGACGACCAGCGCGATCGACTGCGAGACGACCACCACCGCCAGTGCCGACGTACGTCGAGTCAGCAGCCCGCCGCCGAAGTCGGCAAGCCCCCACAGGAGGCTTGTGGCCAGGGCGAAGAGTGCTGTCACGGGGTACCTCGCAGTACAGTGCAGTGAACAATCGGGTGCACCACACCGTAGTGCACTGTATTGAACTCTGTCATTCAGAATATTGGACGTGATGTGTCGGACCTCGATCTGCTGACCCAGTCCCTGGCGCGCAACGTCAAGCGCTGGCGCACCGAGCGCGGCTTCACCCTGGAGACACTCGCCGCCCGCGCCGGGGTCAGCCGCGGCATGCTCATCCAGATCGAGCAGGCCCGCACCAACCCGAGCCTGGGCACCGTCGTCAAGATCGGCGACGCGCTCGGCATCAGCATCACCACGCTGCTCGACTACGAGCAGGGCCCGAAGGTGCGGATCGTCCCGGCCGAGCAGGCCGTACGGCTCTGGCACACCGACGCCGGCAGCTACAACCGGCTCCTCGCGGGCACCGAGGCGCCGGGACCGCTGGAGATGTGGGACTGGCTGCTGATGCCGGGCGAGGGCAGTTCCTCGGACGCGCACCCGGTCGGCACGGTCGAGCTCATCCACGTCACGGCGGGCGAGCTGACGCTCACCGTCGACGGCACGGAGCACCGGGTCCCGGCGGGCGCGAGCGCCTCCTTCGAGGCCAACGTCCCCCACACGTATGCCAATTCGGGCGACGTTCCGCTGGAGATGGTCATGGCGGTGTCGGTCCCGGGCGTGCACTGAGACACCCGTCGAGAGCCGCCCGTACGCCTGTTAGCGTGCGGTCATGCGCGCACCCATCGGACACTTCGACAACGCCACGCCCGCGCCCGACTGCCTCGACGCACTGACCCGCCCCGTCGCCGACGCGGTGCGCGACTGGCGCGGCAGCGTCCCCGCCGACCAGATCGTCTACGTCGACACCGAGCCGGAATGGGCCGACACCGCGACGTTCCTCGAGCACTACGGCAAGGAACTCCTCGAACGGTCCGCCAACTGCGTCGTCGTCGCGGGCAAGCGCGGCGGGGAGACCACGCTCGCCGCGTGCGTCGTGCTCTCCGGCACCCGGGTCGACGTGAACGGCGTGGTCCGGCGCCAACTCGGCGCGCGCAAGGCGTCGTTCGCGCCGATGGACACGGCCACGGGCGAGACCGGCATGGAGTACGGCGGCATCACGCCGATCGGGTTGCCCGGCGACTGGCCGGTCCTTGTGGACTCGGCCGTCGTCGACCTGCCGTACGTCCTGGTCGGCAGCGGCCGCCGGCGCGGGAAGCTGCTGGTCCCGGGGAAGGCGTTCGCGGAGTTGCCGAACGCCGTGGTGCTGGAAGCGCTCGGGGTCGCCTGACCTCGTTCGGCGAACGGGTCAGGCCGTCGCGTGGTGGGCCAGGGGCAGATGGGGATCCGTCTCGCCGGGCGCGGGTGACGGATCGGCGTGGACCAGGGCCGCGGTGAGCCCGGAGACGGCGTGCAGCAGGGCGTGTTCGGCCTCGACCGCGATGCGATGAGCCTGCCGTACGCTCGCGTCGCCGTCCACGACCACCGCCACCTCGGCGCGCAGCCGGTGCCCGATCCAGCGCAGCCGCAGTTCGCCCACGGCCTGGACGCCCGGCACCTCCCGCAGCGCCCGCTCGGCCGTGTCCACCAGCGCCGGGTCGATCGCGTCCATCACCCGGCGGAAGACCTCGCGCGCGGCGTCGCGCAGCACCAGCAGCAGGGCCGCCGTGATCGCCAACCCCACGATGGGGTCGGCGAGTTGCCAGCCGAGCGCCGCGCCGCCCGCGCCCAGCAGGACGGCGAGCGAGGTGAACCCGTCCGTGCGCGCGTGCAGGCCGTCCGCGACGAGCGCGGCCGAGCCGATCGCGCGGCCGACACGGATGCGGTAGCGGGCCACCCACTCGTTGCCCGCGAAGCCGATGACGGCCGCGGCGGCGACGACCGGAATGTGCTCGACCGGGCGCGGATCGAGCAGCCGGTCGATCGCCGTCCAGCCTGCGAAGACCGCGGACGCGGCGATCGTCAGCACGATCACCAGGCCTGCCAGATCCTCGGCGCGCCCATAGCCGTACGTGAACCGCCGTGTCGCCGCACGTCGGCCCAGTACGAAGGCGATCCCCAGGGGCACGGCTGTGAGCGCGTCCGCGGCGTTGTGCACGGTGTCGCCCAGCAGCGCGACGGAACCGGAGACCACGACGACGCCCGCCTGCGCCGCGGCGGTCACGCCGAGTACGGCGAGCGAGATCCACAGGGCTCGTATGCCGCGGGCGGAGGACTCCAGGGCGGCGTCGACCTTGTCGGCGGTCTCGTGGGAGTGGGGGGTGACGAGGTGGCGGAGCCGGTGGAGCGGACGGGAAAGGCGCCCGCGAAGCCGGTGCCCGTGGCTGTGGCTGTGGCTGTGGTCGTGGTCGTGCCCGGGATGGCCGTGACCGTCGTGGCTGTGGCTGTGGTGCTCGGCGCTCACGAGGATCCCCTTTCCGTACGCGGGAGTGGACTCGGCGAGGCCCACGAAGCCATTATGTGCGTATAAGCGCACGCATGCACCTGTCACCTGCGCACGATGCGCACCCGCGTACCCCCGGCGAGGAACAGTTCGCCCTCGCCGCGGAAGTCCTGGCCCTCCTCGGCGACCGCACCCGTCTCGCGCTGCTGCACGCCCTGGCCGACGACGAGGCCGACGTCACGACCCTCACGGAGCGGTGCGGCGCCGCCCGCCCGGCGGTCAGCCAGCATCTGGCCCGACTGCGCCTCGCGGGCCTTGTGAACACCCGCAAGGAAGGCCGCAGGGTGATCTACTCCCTGCGGGACGGCCATCTGCGCCGGGTCGTGGACGAGGCCCTCAACCTCGCCGACCACCGGCTGAGCGGCAGCCCCGCGCACGACTGAGCCCGGACTGAGCCCGACCGGTCAGTCCTCCTGTGGCTCCTCTTGCAGCTCCTCCTCGCGGACTTCGCGCTGCTCCAGGGCGTGTGTCGCGGGGCCCTGGACCACCTGTCCGTCCGTATCGAAGCGGGAGCCGTGGCACGGGCACTCCCAGGCACGCTCGGCCGCGTTGAACGCGACCAGGCACCCCATGTGCGTACACCGCGCGGACACGGCGTGCGTACGGCCGTCCTCGTCGCGGTAGACCGCGCTGCGCTGTCCGCCGTGGCGGATGACGGCACCGGTGCCGGGCGCGATGTCGGCCAGGGAGTCGGCGTGCGACGGCGGCAGGCGGTCGCCCACGAAGTGCCGGGCCACCTTCGCCTGGTGCCTGAGGAAGGCCGGTGCCTCACGGAGTACGGAACGCAGGCGCCGCGGATCGTACAGCTCGGCCCACGGCGGGCGGTCGCCCGTGATGAGCCCGGTCAGCAGCCGGCCCGCCATGATGCCGCTGCTCAGCCCCCAGCCGCCGAACCCCGTCGCCACGTACGCGTGGCGCGAGACCGGAGGCAGATGGCCGACGAGCGGCACGGTGTCGGTGGAGTCGTTGTCCTGCGTGGCCCACCGGTAGGTGGGCGTGATGTCCGGGAAGTGCTCCTCGGCCCAGTCGGTGAGGCGCGCGAACCGTTTGTCGGTGTCGCCGGTGCCGGGCGTGAAGTGCTCGCCGGTGACGATCAGCAGCCTTCGGCCGTCCTCGTACGGGGCGGTGCGGACCGAGCGGGTGTCCTCCTCGGGCGTGATGTACATGCCGTCGGGATCCCGGTCGGCCGCGATCGGCGCGGCCACCACGAGTTCGCGGCGCGGGGACAGCCGGGTGAACAGCAGCGCCCGGTCGAAGACCGGATAGTGCGTGGCGATCACGACGTCGCCGGCGGTCACCTGGGCTCCGGTCTCGGTCGTCAGACGGCACGCGGCGCCCGTTTCGAGGCCGAGGACCCGCGTGCGCTCATGGATCAGCGCGCCGCGGGCCCGCAGATCCTCGACGAGGGCGAGCAGGTACTTGCGGGGGTGGAACTGGGCCTGGTGCGCGACACGGACCGCGCCCGCCACGGAGTAGGGGAGACCGGTCTCGGTCACGAACTCCGCGGAAAGACCGGCCTCACGCGCGGCCTCCGCCTCGGCGCGCACCTCGTCGACCCGGCGCTCGTCCCGGGTGTACGTGAACGCGCTCCGCCGCTCCCAGTCGCAGTCGATGCCCAGCTCGTCGACGACGGCCGCGGCGTGCTCGATCGCCTCGGTCTGCGAGCGCGCGTACAGGTGCGCCGCCTCCGGGCCGCGCGTACGGCGCAGCCGGTCGTAGATCAGCGTGTGCTGGACGGAGAGCTTCGCGGTCGTGTGGCCGGTGACGCCCGCGGCGATGCGGTCGGCCTCGAGAACCGCGACGCTGCGCCCGGCCCGGGCCAGTTCCCAGGCCGTGCTCAGTCCGGCGATGCCCGCGCCGACCACGGCCACGTCGACGATCACGTCCGTGTCGAGCGCGGGATACGTCTCCCCGGGCGCCGTGTCCATCCAGTACGAGCCCCGGATGTCTGCCTTCTCGGTCATGCGCTCCGAGTCCCCCCGAACCGCGGACCGAAGCGTCCGCCCGCCGGGCGCGGAACGCACCACCCCCGTTTCAGCGGAACGCACCGTCCGTTTCAAACGCGGCGGTCGGGTACTCGGTGTCCCGAGCGGAAGACGTAGGAGGTGCCCCCATGGAACCTGGCACCAGCGTGGACATCGAGACGTTCGGCGACGAGCCGGCGGCCGGAGAGCGCAGGACAGGAGATGGTGCGCGCGCTGTGCTCTCCGCTCGGAGTACCCGCAGGGACGACAGGGGTGAGAAGGAGCTCGGGGAGCCGGAGAGCCACATCATCCTGGGCGAGGACTGAATGCGGGCGTGCCGCTCGGCGCGGGTGAACGACTGCGGGTGACAGGCTGGTCGCGAAGGGCCCTGGGCCCCGGAAGGGACGCGGGGCCCTTCCGGGGCCCAGGGCCTTGTTCAGGTGGGATTCGGGCGGGTTTCGGGCCGGGTTCGGTGGGGTTTGATGGGGTTCAGGCGGGGGTGAACCAGGGATCGGCAAAGCTTCGGTCGTCGATCGGCGGCGTGGGTTCAAGGGGCCGACCAGGGGTACCCAGGCGGCGCAGACCACTCCCGAGCGTTGGAAGTGCGATGAGCGACAAGAACCCGCTGAAGGCCGCAACGCAGAAGGCCACCGACGCGCTGCGCGGCGAAGGACCGGCGGACGGCGTTCCCGGCAAGCCCGGAGCGCAGTCGCCGCCCGTCGACGAACCGACCGAACCCCACGCGCCACTCCCGCCCAAAGCCGACCAGGGTGCCCCTGACACCGTCAGTGCCACCGGCCGGCCCACGGGAGCCGACCGGACGGTGAGGGCCCAGGGTGACGCCTACTTGACCACGGCCCAGGGGGCCAGGCTCTACGACACCGACCACTCCCTGAAGGCCGGCGAGCGAGGGCCCGTCCTCCTCCAGGACCACCACCTGCGGGAGAAGATCACCCACTTCGACCACGAGCGCATCCCCGAGCGGGTCGTGCACGCACGGGGTGCCGCCGCGCACGGTGTCTTCCAGAGCTACGGCACCGCCGCGAAGGTCACCAAGGCGGGCTTCCTCGGCGGCGAGGTGGAGACTCCGGTGTTCGTACGGTTCTCCACGGTCCTCGGCTCGCGCGGCTCCTCGGACACGGTGCGCGACACGCGGGGCTTCGCGACGAAGTTCTACACCGACGAGGGCACCTTCGATCTGGTCGGCAACAACATCCCGGTCTTCTTCATCCAGGACGCCGTCAAGTTCCCGGACGTCATCCACGCCGGGAAGCCGCACCCCGACCGTGAGATCCCCCAGGCACAGAGCGCCCACGACACGTTCTGGGACTTCGTCTCCCTGCACACCGAGGCCACCAACCACACCCTGTGGAACATGTCCGACCGGGGCATCCCGCGCTCCTTCCGCATGATGGAGGGCTTCGGCGTGCACACCTTCCGGCTGGTGAACGCCGAGGGCGCCACCACGCTGGCGAAGTTCCACTGGAAGCCGAAGCTGGGCGTGCACTCCCTGGTGTGGGAGGAGGCGCAGCTGATCAACGGCATGGACCCGGACTTCCACCGGCGCGACCTCGCCGACGCCATCGAGGCCGGTGCCTACCCGCAGTGGGAGCTGGGCATCCAGACCTTCCCGGACAATCCCGAGCAGACCTTCGAGGGCATCGACCTGCTCGACCCGACGAAGATCGTCCCGGAGGAGCTGGCACCCGTACAGCCCGTGGGCCTGCTGACGCTGAACGCCAACCCGTCCAACTTCTTCGCCGAGACCGAGCAGGTCGCCTTCCACCCCGGCCACCTCGTGCCCGGCATCGACGTCACCGACGACCCGCTGCTGGCCGGCCGGCTCTTCTCCTACCTGGACACCCAGATCAGCCGCCTGGGCGGGCCGAATTTCGCGCAGATCCCGGTCAACCGCACCCACGCCCCGGTCAACGACATGCACCGGGACGGCATGCACCAGACGGCCGTGCACACCGGAGCGGCGCCCTACCGGCCCAACTCCCTCGACGGAGGCTGCCCGTTCCTCGCGGGCGCCGACACCCGTGCGTACATCGAGACGCTGGTGGAGGTGCCGGCGGGCAGGAAGCAACGCGAGGCCCCCGCCTCCTTCTCGGACCACTTCAGCCAGCCGCGGCTCTTCTGGCGCAGCATGACGCCGGTGGAGCGCGAGCACATCATCGCGGCGTACACCTTCGAACTGGGCAAGTGCTACGAGCAGGCCGTCAAGGAACGGCAGCTGCAGTCGCTCGCCAACATCGACCCCGAACTGTGCGAGCAGGTCGCCACCGGTCTCGGCCTGCCCGCACCCGAGGCCACCGTGCCCCTGACCGCCGTCGACCCCAGCCCCGCCCTCTCCCAGCTGGGCCACACCTGGCCGCTGGACGGGCGCGTCATCGGCATCGTCACCGACGAACGGGGCGACCTCGACGGCGTACGCACCGTCCGCCGCGCGGTCCTGGACGCGGGAATGGTCCCCCTGGTGATCGCCCCGGCCGGCGGCAAGCTCGACGCGGAGGGTGAGCCCGTCCAGGTGCAGCGCACCTTCGCGACCGCCCGGTCGGTGGAGTACGACGCCATCGTGCTGGCGGGCGTACCCGGGCCCGGCAGCGACGCCTACGGAGCGCGGGACGCCAAGGCGGGGGATGCTGGAACCGAACGAACCACGGACCCTCGAGTGCTCCTGCTGCTGTCGGAGGCCTTCCGGCACGGAAAGGCCATCGGCGGCTGGGCGGGTGCCGAAACCGCTCTGGACGCCGCGGGCATCCCGGCCGGTGCACCGGGCGTCGTGACCGCGGACAGCGGCACGAGCGCCCTGGAACAGATCACCCGGCTGCTGGGCGAGCACCGCGTCTGGGAGCGATTCGGCGCCGGCGGCTGAGCACGCCGGTCAGGAAAGCAGGACGGTACTGCCATGAACCGCGACACAACTCTCCAAAGCGATGTCATCTCCAGCCAGTCGGTGTTCGGTGCCCCGTGCTGGGTCAGCCTGACGGCACGCGACGAAGCGACCGCGGAGGACTACTACCACGCGGTGTTCGGCTGGAAGTTCCGGTCGGCCAGTCTGGGTGACCGGTTCCGGATCGCATACGCGGACGATGTGCCGGTCGCGGGTGTCGCGGCCGTGGCCTCCATGTGGCAGATGGCCGTTGCCTGGACTCCCTACTTCGCCGTGTACAGCGCCGACGAGGCCGTGGCCCGGGGGCAGGAACGCGGTGGTACGACAGCGGTCGGCCCGATCGCGTTCCCCCCGGGCCGGGCCGCTCTCCTGGCGGACCGCGACGGAGCCGTGTTCGGCATCTGGGAGGGCAAGCTCATCGCCGGCTGGGAGAGCTGGCGCCGCGCCGCCCCGGCCTTCGTGCGGCTGCACACCCGCGATGCCTTCGACGCCGCCATGTTCTACGGCGAGGTCCTCGAGTGGGCCTCCGCTCGGCCCGGCTGCTGCCAGGTCGACTACGAGGCGGACGAGGTCGTCCTGCGCAGTGACGGAGAGATCGTGGCCCGGATCCACTCCGGTGCCGTGGAGGCTGCGCCCGATCCCACGATCAGGCCGCACTGGCAGATCCACTTCGCCGTCCCCGACGTCGAGGCCTGCGTCCGCGCCGCGCGGACGCATGGCGGCACCGTCGTCCGGGTCGGCACGTCCCCTACGGAGGTCCCTCCGACGGAGGCGGTGCTCCGCGATCCCGACGGAGCCCAGTTCACGGTGACCTCGCGGAGGAACCGCTGAGCGGTCCGCTGGGGGCGCGGTTCGAAGCTGCGGGTTCGTCGTGGCTGGTCGCGCAGTTCCCCGCGCCCCGAGCTTGGGGCTCAGCCGAGTCGGGGGATCTCGATCGCCGGGCAGCGGTCCATGACCATGTCAAGGCCTGCCGCATGCGTGCGCTCGTACGCCGCCTCGTCGATCACCCCGAGCTGGAACCAGACCGCCTTGGCGCCGATCCGTGTGGCCTCGTCGGCGACCGGGCCCGCGAGATCGCTGTTGACGAACACGTCGACCACGTCGACTTCGAAGGGGATCGCGTCGAGGGACGGATATCCCTTCTCCCCGTGAACCGTCTCGGCCTTCGGGTGCACGGGCACGATGCGCTTGCCGTAGCGCTGGAGGACGTCGGCGACCCCGTATGCCGCGCGGCGCTCGTTCGTCGACAGGCCGACGATCGCCCAGGTGTCGCCGAGTTCGGTCAGGATCTTGCGAACCGTTGCTGAGTCGCCGTACACGATCGGCCTCCTTTGGCTGCCTGCAGTGCCTGCTGAGTGCCTGCTCTGGCAGGCAACAGCGGGCGGTGAGCGGTGATTCCCTCCGGTCAGGCCCGGGCCGTGGTCGCCGTGTCCACCGCGGCGCCACCGGCCCGTTCGGCTCGCTGCTCGCGTTGTGTCCGCCAGCCGTACCGGGTGAGGCCGCGCGGCTTGTGGACCGACAGAGCCGTGGTGATGAGCAGCACGGCCACGGCGGCAGCGGCGTCGACCACGAGCTGGACCCTCATCCCGCTGAGGTCGCTGCCGGACAGGCTCGTCCGGGCCGCCGTGTCCGCCACCTGTTCGGCCACCTGCATGTGCAGCAGCAGAAGGAACGTGGCCACGACGGTCAGTACGAGTTTCGCCAGCACCCAGTAGTGGCGAATCAGCCCCCATGTCGTGCCCAGCGACTGGACGAGCCCGGTCACCAGGGAGGCGAACGCCAGCGGGACGATCACGTACCAGCCGGTCACCTCCGTGGCGAGGTACACCCCGCGGACCCGCTGGGCGTCCTCGCCCGTCAGGCCCACGACGGCGAGCACCAGGAAGACGGCCACCGATCCGAGCCAGCCGACCGAGGCCGCGACATGCGTGGTGAGGGCGACTTTGCGCAGGCCGGGCGACATCGCCATCAGTGGCCGCCGCCGTGCATGCCGGGACCCATGCCGCTGCCGGTGAGGTGCAGCACGAGGAACAGGACGATCACGGCGAGGGCCACGGCCCCGGACACCTTCACCCAGCGCGGGGCACCAGGGGTTGTTCCGCGACCGGGTGCCGCACCGGTGGTGGGCTCGGACGGTGAGTCGGTCATGCGAAGTCCCTTGGTCGGGTTGTTCTGGCGGTCGTGGCGGTCGTGGAGGTCGAGTTCTTCGGCTTCTTCGGCGGTAGCAACACTTATCGATACAGAGTGTCTACGTCAAGCCGCACTGTATCGACATCGCCGCCGCGTACACTGAGCCGGTGCCGAAACTGTGGAACGAGACCATCGAGGAGCACCGCCGCGCCGTACGCGACGCCGTGCTGGAGACCACGGCGGCGCTCGTGGCCGAGCAGGGGCTGCGGGGCGTGACGATGTCGCGGATCGCCGAGGAGAGCGGCATCGGCCGGGCCACGCTGTACAAGTACTTCCCGGACGTCGAATCGATCCTGGAGGCCTGGCACGAACGCCGGATCGCCGGCCATCTCGACGAACTCGCCGCGCTACGGGACCGGTCCGGCACCCCAGGGGAGCGGCTGGAAGCCGTGCTGGAGCGCTACGCGTTCATCCAGCAGCAGCGGCGCGGCCATGACGGAGAGCTCTCGGCCGCCCTGCACCGAGGCGGCCATGTGGCGCACGCCGAGCAGCATCTGCGCCACTTCATTCGGGGGCTGCTGGTCGAGGGGGTCCAGGCGGGCCAGGTGCGCGAGGATGTCGCGCCGGACGAGCTGACGGGTTACTGCTTGCACGCCCTCACCGGAGCCGGAGCCCTGTCGTCCAAAGCCGCGGTGCGGCGACTCGTCGCGGTCACGCTGGCCGGGCTGCGGCCCCAGGACTGACAGCTCGCCGAAGCAAACAAGTCATTTGCATGGCTCGTTGACGCGGTGTTTCGGGGGAGCTGGTGGATCAACGTCGTCGAGCCGTTGGCATCACGGCGCCAGCGCCGCAGTGGCCGTGTCGGAGCCGGCCGAGAGCGGGCACGAACGCGCGGCGGAGCGGGCTCCGCTCCCTGCCGCGACGGCGGACGGGCGGCATGACGGCCACGGCTCGCCGCACCCGGCCGAGCATTGCGCCTCCGGGTTGCCGCAGCAGGGTGCGGCGGTGACGCATCCCGGCTTTGCAGTCCAGGTTCGCAAACCGGTCACTCCCGTACGTCCCACCCTGAAGCCGGGTCTCACCGGCGTCGAACTCCACGGGGCGTCCGCCGTGGACCTGAGATCGTCCGTGGTCCAGCAGGTCTAGGCAACGCACAGTCCTCCCACCCGGCCGTTCCGCCGCTCCCGCCCTCGCCGGACGGGCGCCAGGAGGAGACACACGGGCCTGCGCCCGCGGCCGCCCCTGCCTTGGCGGCGTCGGCGTCGGCGTCGGGCGGTTCAGAGCCGCACACGCCGCACGGTGCCGAGGCGTGCGCGCCGGACGCTGTCGTCCGTACGACGGTCCAGACGCCGGAGCAACCACTCATCGGCACGGACGCGCCGGCGGTGGTCGTCACCGGGGCCGTGGCACTGTGGCACCCGCTCGCGCTGCGTGAGACGTGCAGACGCCGACGAGTGCGCAACGGCCGGGCGGTAGTCGTCCGTACGTCCCGGTGGCGCATCTAGCTCTCTCGCCCGCAGCCGGCATCACCACACGGCTGCCGCGTCCCGACGGGACCGAACGCGGACGGACGATCCGCCTCGTCACCGTCGCGCGCCTGCGCGGCCGCACTGTACGGCCTGCACAGCACCGGCCGTCTGAAGGCTCCCGTCACCGAGCCGCAACCCGCCACCGTCCGACCTTCGGCCCACTGACCCAGGGGCGGGCACCGTTCGGTGCCCGCCCCTGCTGGGCCGTCTCGGCTTCGTCAGGCGGGCCGTGGACCGTAGTAGTGCAGGAACATGTCGACGCCGTTGGTGACGAGGCGGTCGGTGAGGTCCTCCTCGATGTGCGTGCCGTAGGCGCCGAAGACCATGTGGGGGAAGACCAGGAGGGCGTAGAGCTGGATGATGGCCGCCTCCAGGTCGGGGATCACCAGTCGGCCCCGGTCGGCGAGTGTGCGCAGCGCGTTCGCGACAGCCGGGTGGTGGCCCGCGGGGCCACGGTGCTGCCAGGTCCGGCTCAGTTCGGGGAAACGGTGGGCTTCGGCTGCCACGAGGTTGAGCAGCGCCGTCACGTCGTTGTTGCCGCGCACCGACCGCACCCAACCGCGGGCGACGTCGACGAGAGCCGCTCGGAGGTCCTCGGCCTCGGCCAGTTTTTCGAGCGCGGCTGATGAGTCCGCGGCGAGGGGTTCGTCGAGGGCGCCCGCGATGACCGCGCTGAACAGGGCTTCCTTGCTGCCGAAGTGGTTGTAGACGGTCACCTTGGACACTCCCGCCGCGGCGGCGATGGCGTCCATCCCGACGCCGAAACCCTCTCGCAGGAAGAGCTCGCGGGCGGCCCGCACGATGGCCTGCCGCTTGAGCTCGGCACGGGGTCCGCTAGGGCGCTGCTTGACACCTTCCACGCTCATGGACCGAGCCTAGCATCCACCTGAACTGTACAGTTGAGTTCATATGAACTGTGCCGTACAGTTCAGTTGGTGGCGCGGCAAAGGCGTACGGCGCTTCGGCCGTGCGGAGCCCGCGCCCCCCTTGCCCTGGGAGGATCGCGTGTCTTCGACGACCCGTCCGCTCACCGCACCACTGCGGTCCGGCGCCCCGCCCGGCCGGCGATCGCTCACCCTCGCCGTGGTCAGCGTGAGCCTGCTCGTCGTCGGGCTCGACACCACCGTGCTGAACGTCGCCCTGCCCACGCTCGTCGGTGAACTGGGCGCCTCCACCAGCCAGTTGCAGTGGATCGTCGACAGCTACGCGCTGATGTCCGGCAGCCTGGTGCTGTTCTGCGGCAGCCTCGCGGACCGGCTCGGCCGCAAGTGGGTCTTCATGTCGGGCCTCGCCCTGTTCACGGCGGCGTCGGTGGCCGCCGCGTACGCCGATTCCGTCACCGCACTGGTCCTGGCACGCGGCGCCATGGGCGTCGGCGAGGCGCTGGTCATGCCCGCCACCCTCGCGATCATCGGCCATGTCTTCCCGCGCGGCGCCGAGCGGACGAAGGCGATAGGGGTCTGGTCGGCCGCCGTCGGCGTCGGCACGGTGATCGGGCCGATGGTGGGCGGCTGGCTGCTCAGCCACTTCTGGTGGGGCTCGGTCTTCCTGATCAACCTTCCGATAGGAGTCGCGGGGCTCGTCGCCGCGGCGCTCCTCGTGCCCAACTCCCGGGCGCCGGAGCCCCGGCGGCTCGACCCGGCCGGCGCCCTGCTGTCCGTGACGGCCGTCGCGAGCGTGCTGTGGGCGGTGATCGAGGGCCCGGACCGGGGCTGGACCAGCACGGCCGTACTGTCCGCGTTCGCCGCGGGCGCGCTGCTGCTCACGGTGTTCGTGTTCTGGCAGCGGCGCAGTACGGCTCCCATGCTGCCGCTGGGCATTTTCCGGCATCGCGCTCTCGCCGCCGGTGACGTACTCATCCTGCTCGGCGCCTTCGCGCTGATCGGCACGCTGTTCGTGGTCGTGCAGTACTTCCAGTTCGTACTCGGCTACAGCGCCGGGGAGACCGGACTGCGGCTGGGACCGGCCGCGCTCGCCCTGCTCGTCGCGGGGCCCCTGGCCGGCGTACTGGCCCCGCGCCTCGGCGTACGTACCGTCTCGGCCGCCGGACTCGCGCTGCTGTGCGCCTCCTCCGCGGTGCTCGCCACCACCGGGACCGGGGACGGCTACGGCCGGGCGCTGGTCGCGATGCTGCTGCTGGGTGCGGGCGCCGGGTTCGTCATCACCGCCACCAGCGACGCGATCGTCGGCTCCCTGCCGGAGGCGGACCTCGGCGTCGGCTCGGCGACCAACAGCGCCGCCATCCAGCTCGGCGCCGCTACCGGCGTCGCCGTCGCCGGCAGCCTGCTCTCCGACCGCTACCGCACCGGACTCGAGAACGCCCCTGCTCCCGACGCCCTGCTCGAACCCGCCAAGGAGTCGCTGGGCACCGCACTCGCCCTCGCCGAGCGGCTGCCGGGCGGGGCCGGAGAGGCCTTCGCCGACGCCGCCCGGTGGGCCTTCGTCGACGGCATGGGCCCGGCCATGTCCGCCGGTGCCGTCGTCACCGCCCTCGGCGTCGTCATCGCTCTCGTCTTCGCACCTGCCCGTACCGCATCCCGCCGTAAGGACTCGTCATGACCCATTCCGCAGCCGACGCCTCGCATGCGCCGGAACACGGCCATCTGCCCCCTGATCCGCGCCGCTGGGCCGCCCTCGCACTGATCTGCCTCGCCCAGTTCATGCTGATCCTCGATGTCACCGTCGTGAACGTCGCCCTGCCCGACATGGCCGCCGACCTCGGCCTCGACCGGGAGACCCTGACCTGGGTGGTCACCGCGTACACCCTCTGCTTCGGCGGCCTCATGCTCCTCGGCGGGCGCCTTGCCGACGCCCTCGGCGCCCGCCGCACCCTGTTCGCCGGGCTCGTCCTCTTCACCGTCGCCTCGCTGGTCGCAGGGCTGGCCGAGAACGCTCCCACGCTCCTCGGCGGCCGTATCGCGCAAGGCGTCGGAGCCGCCCTGCTCTCCCCGTCGGCGCTGTCCATCGTCACCACCACCTTCCACGGCGAGGAGCGCAACAAGGCCCTCGGCGTATGGGCGGCGATCGGCGGCTCCGGTGCGGCGGCCGGCGTCCTGCTCGGCGGGGCCCTCACCGACGGACCCGGCTGGCAGTGGATCTTCTACGTCAACGTGCCCGTCGGTCTCCTCGTACTCGCCGCCCTCCCCGTGTTCGTACCGCCGCGCGCCCCGCAGCCCGCCCGGCTCGACATCCCCGGAGCGCTGCTGGTCACCGTGGGCACCGGCGCGCTGATCTACGGTCTTGTGGAAGCGGGCGACTCGGGGTGGGCGGATCCCGCCACCCTGCTGCCGCTGGCGGGTGCCGTGGTGGCGTACGCACTGTTCGCGGTGGCCGAACGGGCAAGCCGCGCCCCGCTGATGGACCTTCGCATGTTCAGCCGGCGGCCGGTTCTCGCGGGAGCGTTCCTGATGCTGATGGCCACCGCACTGCTGATCGCCTTCTTCTTCCTCGGCTCCGTGTACCTCCAGCACCTGCGCGGGTTCAGCGCGCTGAAGACCGGGCTGGTGTTCCTGCCCGTCGCCGTCGCCACCGGCATCGGGGCTCATCTCGGCTCCCGGTTCGTCGGCACCATCGGCAGCCGGACGACAGCCGTCGCCGGGATGGTGATCGCGGCCGCCGGAACGGTACCGCTGACCCGGCTCTCCGACAGCGGCAGCGTGTACGGCGGCCTGCTGCCGGGCCTTGTGGTCGCCTCCCTCGGTATCGGCGCGGTCTTCGTCACCGCCACCACCACCGCGCTGGCCATGGTCGAACACAAGGAGGCGGGACTGGCCTCCGGGGTCGTCAACACCTTCCACGAGGTGGGAGGTTCGATCGGCGTCGCGGTCGTCTCCACCGTCGCGGCCTCCGGCTTCGCCCGCGGCTCCGTCGGCGGCTTCACCGACGCGTTCACGGTGTGCGCGGTGGCGGCCGCCGCCAGTGCGGCCGTGGGACTGGTGCTCGTACCGCGTGGCAAGCCGCAGATGACCGGCGGCCCGCATGTGCACTGACCGGGGCGCGACCCTTCCCGGGGCCCGGAAAATCACGGGCGTCGGCCGGGCCGTAAGCGGTACGGTCCCGGGATGCTTGATGAGGACGGCTACTTCGGAGAGAACGTAGCGGCCACCTATGACGAGTCGTCGGCGGACATGTTCCGCCCGGACATGGTGGAACCGGCCGTCGACGTGCTGGCGGAGCTGGCCGGCGACGGCCGGGCGCTCGAACTCGGCATCGGCACCGGCCGGATCGCACTGCCGCTGGCCCAGCGCGGGATCCCGGTGCACGGCATCGACATGTCCCGGGCCATGGTGGCCCGGCTGCGCGCCAAGCCCGGCGGCGACACCGTCGGGGTGACGATCGGCGACTTCGCCGCGACACGGGTGGAAGGCACGTTCGCGGTCGCCTACCTCGTCTTCAACACCATCAACAATCTGACGACGCAGGACGCCCAGGTGGCCTGCTTCCAGAACGCCGCCTCCCGCCTTCGGCCCGGCGGCTGCTTCGTCATCGAGGTGGGGGTGCCGGAGCTGCGCCGGCTGCCGCCGGGGCAGAACGCCGTGCCGTTCCACATCAGCCCGACGCGGTGGGCGTTCGACATCTACGACGTCGCCACCCAGGAGATGAGTTCGAACTACGTCACGATCGTCGACGGGCGTGCCGAGTACGAGTACTACCCGTTCCGGTACGTGTGGCCGTCCGAGCTGGACCTGATGGCGCGGCTCGCCGGGCTGCGGCTGCGCGACCGGTGGGAGGACTGGACACGGGCGCCGTTCACCAGCGAGAGCCGTGGGCACGTCTCGGTCTGGGAGAAGCCCAGCGACTGACGGCCGGCTTCAGTGGGCGGTGCGCCGCGCCGACAACCCTCGGCACAAACACTCGGTGAGGCGGGCGGCGATGCTGCCGTCCGGGTCCATGCGGGGATTGAAGATCGTGACGTCGAAGCCGACGGCTCGTTCGTCGGCCAGCGCCGTCCGCAGCACGCTCTCGAGTTCCGGCCAGGTCAGTCCGCCGGGGATGCGGTAGTCGACGGCCGGCATGACCGCGTCATCCAGTACGTCGACGTCGAGGTGGACCCAGTACCCGGCGCTCCCGCTCGCGGTGAGCCGTTCGACGGCCTGGCGGGCGGCGGTTTCGGCGCCGAGAGCTCGTACCCCGTCGAGATCGACCGCGTGCAGCTCCGGCGGCAGCGGCTGCATCCCGGCCGCGGCGGACTCCTCGGTGTCGCGGAAGCCGAGGGCGACGACGTCCTCGTCCCTGAGCAGTGGACCGCGGCCTTCCAGGTCCGTCAGCGGGCGGGGGCCGCGGCCCGTGGCCAGGGCCAGTTCCATCGAGGCCACCTCGCCGGTCGGCTCCGCCGACGGCTGGTAGAAGTCGGTGTGGCCGTCGAGGAACAGCAGGCCGTATCGCCCCCGGCGGCGCAGGGCGAGAAGGTTGCCGAGCAGGATGCTGCAGTCACCCCCGAGGACCAGGGGAAAGCCGCCGCGGTCCAGTACGCCGCCCACCGCGTCGGCCAGTCCGACGGAGTACTGCGCGATGCCGACCGGGTTGAGCACCCCCGTGTCGGGGTCCCGCCTCGGGTCGTACTCCGCCGCCTCGACCCTCCCCCACTCTCGGCTTCGCTCGAGCGGGGGGACCCCCATGGCCACCGCCGCCACCCCGAGGCGGTCGAGCAGCCCGGCGTCGCGCAGGGCCGCGGGCAGGTCCTGAACGCCCGACGGCCGCAGCCCGAGCACGGAGGGCGCCTCAATGACCATCAACTCGCGCACGGCCGAACCCCTTTGTCCGTCGACATGCCCCATGGTGTCGAGATGGTGTCGAGTTGCTCGAACACCGACACCACAGGACCATAGTGGCGCAGATCGGACAACCTGTCTGATCCCGCCACCGTCCGGGTGCGGCGCGGATCGGCCGCGTGCGGCCGCGGCGGCAGCCGCGTCCGCCACCACTCCGGTCCCGAATGACGCACGTCT
The DNA here is from genome assembly GCF_011045015.1 of Streptomyces scabichelini. Taxonomy (GTDB): domain Bacteria; phylum Actinomycetota; class Actinomycetes; order Streptomycetales; family Streptomycetaceae; genus Streptomyces; species Streptomyces scabichelini. The sequence continues at coordinate 20,429 of NZ_JAAKZY010000132.1, forward strand.
CCCTGCGCCCGGCCGCCCGCGGGCCTACGCTCACCCCGTGCTCCGTATCACCGACGCCCGAACCGGCGAGCCCGTCGACGCCGCCCCCGCCCGCCGGGGCCTGACCCGCGTCGAGGCCCATGTGCCGCGCGCCGACACCACCGGCCTGCGCGTACTCCTGGTCGCCGACGTCCTCGTACGTGCCCTGGAACTCAACGGGACGCCCGTCTGGACGGTGCTGACCGCGCCGGAGGGGCAGGCGGAGATCCGGGAGGGTGCCGCGGCGCTCGGCATCCGGCCGTTCGAGGACCACCGCGACAGCGAACCGGCACTGGGCGAGGCACAGGTACTGCATGTCATCGGCGTTCCCGGTGTTCCCGGCATCTCGGGCCCGGACGACGAGACGCCGGCCGGCGTACGCGTCGAAGTTGCTCCCGTTCTTGACGAGGCCCCGGCCGACGACGAGAGCCGTCCGGCCCATGAGGGAAGCGACCCCTCGGCCCTGCGCCTCGCCCTGCTCGCACGGCCGCGCCACGAGCCCCTCCAGCTCGGCGCGGCCGCCCTTGCCGACGCCGGGAAAGTCCTCACGCACTGGCGAGGAGCCGTCGCGACCTGGGCCACGCGGCCGTCCAACCCCATCCCCGATCCCGTACGCCAGCAGCTGCGCGCCGCCTGGGAGGACGACCTGGACGTGCCCGCCGTACTCGACGTACTGCGGCGGGTGGCGACGTCGGAGACCGTTCCGGACGGCGCCCGCTTCGAGACGTACGCCTACGCGGACCGGCTCCTCGGACTCGAACTCACCCGTGACATCGGCCGGGGGACCCCGTCGTGAACCCGCGCACCGAAGAGGCCTCGCTGCGCCGCCTGGTCGTCCTGCGGCACGCCAAGTCGGCCTGGCCTGACGGCGTCGCCGACCACGAAAGACCGCTCGCGCCACGGGGCCGCCGCGACGCCCCGGCCGCCGGGCGCGCGCTCGCCGACGCGCACTGCCTGCCCGACCTCGTGCTCTGCTCCACCGCCGTACGCGCCCGGCAGACCTGGGAACTGGCCGCCGCGCAATGGGCCGCCTCCCCTCCCGTACGCCACGATCCGCGGCTGTACGGGGCCGATGTGCCCGAGCTGCTGGCAGCCGTGCGCGAAGTGCCCGACGAGGTCAGGACGTTGCTGCTGGTCGGGCACAACCCCGGTCTGGAGGAGCTGGTCCTCACGCTGGCCGGTGACAGCCTCGACGACGCCCTGGCCGACGTACGGGCCAAGTTCCCCACCTCGGCGATCGCGGTCCTCGCCTGGCACGGCAGCGACTGGCGATCCCTGGGCCCCGGCGTGGCGCTGCTCACCGACATGACGGTGCCGCGGGGCAAGAAGGAGAGCTGAACTCGGCGCCGAGTGCGCCCGACAGCGCCAGGTGCGTCCGAAAGCGCCGGGTCGCCCGGTGGGACGCACGCGCGCGCGTGCAGCGCATACGCTGGGCCGATGCAGGACGAGTACCGCACGGTGGCCCGCGCAGGCGTGCACGAGACCGAGGTCAACCGCTCCCGCTTCCTGTGCGCGCTCGCCCCGGCGGCCACCGAGAAGGAGGCCCAGGCGTTCATCGCGGCCGTCCGCAAGGAGCACGCGGACGCCACGCACAACTGCTACGCGTACGTCATCGGCGCCGACGCCTCCGTACAGAAGGCGAGCGACGACGGCGAACCGGGCGGCACGGCCGGCGTTCCGATGCTGCAGATGCTGCTGCGCCGCGACATGCGGTACGTCGTCGCCGTCGTCACCCGCTACTACGGCGGGGTCAAGCTCGGTGCGGGCGGGCTCATCCGTGCGTATGGCGGGTCGGTGGGCGAGGCCCTGGACGCCCTCGGCACGATCACGCGTAAACGCTTTCGCCTGGCCACCGTCACGGTCGACCACCAGCGGGCGGGCAAGGTGCAGAACGACCTGCGGTCCACCGGGCGCGAAGTGCGGGACGTGCGCTACGGGGAGGCGGTCACGATCGAGATCGGGCTGCCGGACGCGGACGTGGCGGCGTTCCGGTCGTGGCTGGCCGATGCCACGGCGGGAACGGCGGGGTTCGAGCTCGGGGGAGAGGCGTACGGGGACGCCTGACTCGGCGGCATGACGCTCGTGCGCGGATCGAGCGGGATCGAGCGGGGCCGAGCGGGGGCCGATACGGGAGTAGCCGCCCGTGATGTCAGACCCGGCCGTTAGTCTCGGGGATCATGAGGCTGCTGCACACTTCCGACTGGCATCTCGGCCGGGCGTTCCACCGGGTGAACATGCTCGGCGCGCAGGCCGAGTTCATCGGCCACCTCGTCACGACCGTGCGCGAGCGCGGTGTGGACGCGGTGGTCGTGTCGGGGGACGTGTACGACCGCGCGGTGCCCCCGCTGGCCGCGGTCGAGCTCTTCGACGACGCCCTGCACCGCCTGGCCGACCTCGGTGTGCCGACGGTGATGATCTCCGGGAACCACGACTCGGCGCGCCGGCTGGGCGTGGGGGCGGGGCTGATCGGCCGCGCGGGCATCCATCTGCGGACCGAGCCTTCGGCCTGCGGTACGCCCGTGGTGCTCGCCGACGCCCAAGGCGACGTGGCCTTCTACGGGCTGCCGTATCTCGAACCCGCCCTGGTGAAGGACGAGTTCGGGGTGGAGAAGCCCGGTCATGAGGCGGTGCTCGCGGCCGCCATGGAGCGGGTCCGCGCCGACCTGGCCACGCGCGCGCGGGGCACCCGTTCCGTCGTCCTCGCCCACGCCTTCGTCACTGGCGGCGAGGCCAGCGACAGTGAGCGGGACATCACGGTGGGCGGGGTCGCCGCCGTACCGGCCGGGGTCTTCGACGGGGTCGACTACACCGCGCTCGGTCATCTGCACGGCAGCCAGACCATCACCGGGCGCGTGCGCTACTCCGGGTCGCCGCTGCCGTACTCCTTCTCGGAGGCCGGCCACCGCAAGAGCATGTGGCTGGTGGACCTGGGAGCCGACGGCTCGCTCGACGCCGAGCGGATCGACTGTCCCGTACCGCGGGCACTCGCCCGTATCCGGGGCCAGTTGGAGGATCTGCTGGCCGACCCGGAGCTGGCGCGCCACGAGGAGGCGTGGGTCGAGGCGACCCTCACCGACCCGGTGCGCCCGGCCGACCCCATGGCCCGGATCAGCGAGCGCTTCCCGCACACGCTCAGCCTCGTCTTCGAACCCGAGCGGGCCCCGGACGACCCCGACGTCTCGTACGCCCGCCGTCTCGCGGGTCGCAACGACCAGCAGATCGCGGAGGACTTCGTGGCTCATGTGCGCGGAGCGGGACCCGACACGCGCGAACAGGCCGTGCTCCGGGACGCGTTCGACGCCGTGCGCGCCGACGAGACCGTGCGGGAGGTGGCGAGGTGATGGCGTCCATGAGGCCACGCCCGTCGGAGACGGAGGCGGCCCGATGAGGCTGCACCGGCTGCACATCACCGCGTTCGGGCCCTTCGGCGGTGCCCAGGAGGTCGACTTCGACGACCTGTCGGCCGCCGGGCTCTTCCTGCTGCACGGACCGACCGGCGCGGGCAAGACCTCGGTCCTGGACGCGGTCTGCTACGCCCTGTACGGGTCGGTGCCTGGTGCCCGCCAGAGCAGCCAGGGCCTGACCCTGCGCAGCGACCACGCCACGCCCGCGACCCGCACCGAGGTCCGCCTCGAACTCACCGTCGCCGGACGCCGGCTGGAGCTCACCCGGCAGCCGCCCTGGGAGCGCGCCAAGAAGCGCGGCTCGGGCACGACGCTCGACAAGGCCCAGAGCTGGCTGCGCGAGTACGACCCGGTGGCGGGCTCCTGGAAGGACCTCAGCCGCTCCCACCAGGAGATCGGCGAGGAGATCACCCAGCTGCTCGGCATGAGCCGCGAGCAGTTCTGCCAGGTCGTGCTGTTGCCCCAGGGCGACTTCGCGCGCTTCCTGCGGGCCGACGCCGAGGCCCGCGGCAAGCTCCTCGGCCGCCTCTTCGACACCCACCGCTTCGCGGCCGTCGAGCAGCGCCTGGCCGAGCGACGGCGCGCCGCCGAGGCCCAAGTGCGCGACGGGGACGGCGAGTTACTCGCTGACGCGCATCGCATGCAGCAGGCCGCCGGTGACATCGTGGAGCTGCCGCTGCCCGAACTGGCCCCCGGAGACCCGGGACTGGCCGAATCCGTCCTGTCCTGGGCCGCGATCGCCCGCAGCACGGCACGTGAACGGTTCACGGTGGCCCATTGCGCCCAGAAAGCCGCCGAGTCGGCTCAGGAAGCGGCGGATCGCGTCCTCGGCGACGTACGCGAAGTGGCGCGGCTGCAGCGACGGTTCGACGAGGCGCGGGAGCGGGCCGCGCGCCTGGAGGAGCGTTCCGGTGCACACCGGGAGGCCCAGGCGCGGATGGAGCGTGCCCGCAAGGCCGAGGCGGTGGCACCCGCGCTGGGGCTGCGCGACGCCGCCGAGGCCGAGCACCGGCGGGCGGCCGCCGACGAGACACGCGCGCGTGCACTGCTCCCGGAGACGTTCGCGGACGCCGGCGCGACCGGCCTCGCGACCGCCGCGCGCAAGGCCGCCGAGGAGCTGGGCGGCCTGGAGTCGGCCCGACGGGCCGAGCACCGGCTGGCCGAACTCACCACCGAGCGCGACGGCCTGGACCGCCAGGAGCGCGCCGACGAGGACGTACTCCAGGACGCCGCGAGCTGGCTCGCCTCCTGGGAGACGACCCGTGCCGGGCTCCAGGCGCGCATCGAGGCCGCGCAGGAGGCCACCACCCGCGCCGAGCAGTTCGCCGTCCAGCGCGAGCCCGCCCAGGCACGGCTCGCCGCGGCACGGCTGCGCGACCAGCTGGCCGGTGACACGGACGACGCCCAGGCGCGCGTGCTCGCCGCACGTGAGCGGGCCACGGACGCCCGCGCCCACTGGCTCGACCTCAAGGAACAGCGCCTCAAGGGCATCGCCGCGGAACTCGCCACCGGGCTCGTGGACGGCGAACCCTGCGCCGTGTGCGGCGGCACCGAACACCCCGCGCCCGCCCGGAAGATCGCCGGACACGTCGACCGACAGGCCGAGGAAACCGCACTCGTCGCGTATCAGGAGGCCGACGAACAGCGCGCCGAGGCCGAGCGGCGGCTCGGCGTCGTACGGGAGGCGCTGGCCGCGGCGACCGCCGAGGCGGGCGACGCTCCCACCGCGCAACTCGCCGAGCAAGCCGAGGAGTTGGCGCGGCGACACGCCGAAGCACGCGGCGCCGCCTCCGGGCTGCACGCGGCGAGTGAGGCCCTGCGACAGGCCGAGAGCGAGCACGAGCGACGGCTCGCCGCCCACCAGGAAGCCGCGCTGCGCGCCGCCTCACGCTCCGCGCGCAGGGAGACACTCGACCGCGAAGGCGCCGCCCTGGAAGAGGAGTTGGCTCAGGCCAGGGGCACCGCGGGCAGCGTGTCCGCGCGGGCCGCGCAGCTGGAGCGGCAGGCGGCGCAGCTCACCGAGGCAGCGGACGCCGCGCGCAGCGCGGCGGACACCGCGCAGCGGCTCAAGGACGCCGACGCGCGACTCGCCGACGCGGCCTTCCGTGCCGGGTTCGACACGCCGCAGGCCGCGGCGGCCGCGCTCCTCGACGACGCGGCCCACCGTGAGCTCCAACGGCGGCTCGACGCCTGGCAGCAGGAAGAGGCCGCCGTACGGGCCGTACTCGCCGAGGCCGACACGGCTGCCGCCGCGCAGCAGCCGCCCGCCGACCTCGTCGCGGCGGAACAGACCGCCGCCGACGCCGCCCGTCGGGTGCGCGAGGCCGCCTCCGCGCGCGACGCGGCCGCCCGGCGCTGCGCGGAACTCGACCGGCTGACCCACCGGGCGACCGCGTCCGTGCGCCGACTCGGGCCGTTGCGCGAGGAGTACGACCGCGTGGCACGCCTCGCCACCCTCGCGGCGGGCACCTCCGCGGACAACGAACGCAAGATGCGCCTCGAGTCCTACGTCCTCGCCGCCCGCCTCGAGCAGGTCGCGGCCGCCGCGACCGCACGGCTGAGACGCATGTCGTCCGGGCGCTACACCCTCGTCCACTCGGACGACCGCGCCGGGCGCGGCCGCAGCGGCCTCGGGCTGCATGTCGTCGACGCCTGGACCGGGCGTGAGCGCGACACGGCGACGCTCTCCGGCGGCGAGACGTTCTTCGCCTCGCTGGCGCTCGCGCTGGGGCTCGCGGACGTGGTCACCGACGAGGCGGGGGGTGTTCGCCTCGACACGCTGTTCATCGACGAGGGCTTCGGCAGCCTCGACGACCAGACGCTCGACGAGGTGCTCGACGTCCTCGACTCGCTGCGGGAGCGGGACCGCAGCGTCGGCATCGTCAGCCATGTTCCGGACCTGCGGCGCCGTATCCACGCGCAGTTGGAGGTCGTGAAGGGGAGATCGGGGTCGGTTGTACGGCAGCGGGGTCGGTGACCGGTCGAGCGACGAGGCGACGTGGCGACGTGGCGAGGGCGGTCAGTGACCGATGGGACGCCGGGGCAGCGGTGACGAGTACACGACGCTCGTGGTCACCGAGCCGAGCGTGCCGATCTTGCCCGACACCTCCTCCAGGTGGCTCATGGAGCGCACCGCGACCTTGACGACGAAGCAGTCGTCGCCCGTGACGTGGTGCGCCTCCAGGATCTCGGGCGTCGCGGCGACGAGGTCGTGGAACGGCTTGTAGTTCCCGTTCGGATAGCGCAGCCGCACGTACGCGAGGATCGGCAGGCCCACACTCTCCGGATCGACGACCGCCGCGTACCCCTGGATGACACCCGTCTCCTCCAGCCTGCGCACCCGTTCGGTGACCGCGCTCGCGGACATGGAGACGGCACGGGCCAACTCGGCGAAGCTGGCGCGGCCCTCGCGCTGGAGGACTTCGAGGATGCGCCAGTCGGTGGCGTCCGGGGAATACGCGGTCATGGTCGAGGAATAGCAGGGAAATCCCCGGCTGAACAAGAGCGAGGCCGTGGATCGCCCCTTCAGGAGGGCGGATCACCGGCCGTAGATTCATGGACATGACTACAACTACGGTCACGACCAGCAAGACCGCCACCGTGAACCCCGTTCTGCGCGTGGCCCCGGCGTCCCCCGCCACGGCCGCCGCCCACTTCGCCGCGAGTCTCGCCTTCCACACCGACGTGTCCGACGTCGCCGCCGCACTCGCGGCGGGCGGCGACCCCGGCTTCGTCGTCCTCGACTCCCGCTCCACGGAGTCCTGGGACCAGGGCCATGTGCCCGGCGCGATCCATCTGCCCACCGCGCTCATCCCCGAGCAGGCCGAACGGCTCCTCGACAAGTCCGTGCCGGTCGTCACCTACTGCTGGGGCCCGGGCTGCAACGGCGCCACCCGCGCCGCGCTCGCCCTCGCCCAACTCGGCTTCCAGGTCAAGGAGATGCTCGGCGGCTTCGAGTACTGGGTGCGCGAGGGCTTCGAGTTCGAGACATGGGAAGGGCGCGAGCGGCGTATCCCTGACGTGCTGACGGCACCGGTCGCCGCCGCCGACTGTGGCTGCTGAACTCATGTGTGACACAGCGGTTTTCGTGTGGCCCGGTGCGTGTAACTTCTCCGCATGGCGAGTTACACGGATCATGGTTCGGTCGAGTGGGTGGAGTCGGGCGGTGGCCCCCTCATAGCGATCCCCGAGGTGGTGTTGCCGTTCTGGACGGGGGCGGACGGCGACGAGTTGGCGTCCGACTACGACCGGGCCTGCGATGTGGACGGGTTCATCGGTCTGCTCCCGGTCGGCAACACCACGGCCCTCGTCCTGGGCGACGACCCCGCCTCGACCGCCTATCTGCCCGAGCACGGCACCTTCGTACGGTGGTGCGCCGCGGAGTCCGAGAGCCAGCTGCTGGCCGGTGTGCCGGCTGCCCTCGACGCGGCGGCGTGGGAGCGGGAGGTGCACTGGGAGATTCCCGGAGCGGTGGTGCTGTTCGACGCGGCGTGGCCCGGGGACAACGCCGGGAGGGCGGGCCATCTGCGGGTCGCGCTGGAGCCGGGGCGGTACACGGTCCGCGCGGCGTACGCGGAGCCGGGACCCGAGACATGGCTGGGGCTCGTACAACTGCGGCGGCTGGCGGGCTGACCCGGCTCTGCCTCGCCGCCGCGCAGCGCGCCCCAGGGCCGGCCGCGGAAAATCACATGCGACACACCACACGCTCCACCATCATGGTTTGCCATGCCCCAACTCCTTCCC
>NZ_JAAKZY010000133.1 GCF_011045015.1 Streptomyces scabichelini
CCCGGTGGAACCACCTCGTCCCCGATCGCGCTCCGCACCGGGGCCCCACCACCGCCCTCGCCGCCGAGCGCGCCCGCCAGGCGCGTATGGCGGTCGTGGGACCGGTCACCGAGCGGTGGGCGCCCGAGCAGGCCGGGCCCGTTCACGAGAACTGGCAGTTGGCCGCGCCGATCGGGCCCGCGACCGACCTGTGGGCGCTGGGGGCGCTGCTCTTCCGGGCCGTGCAGGGGCATGCGCCGTACCCGGAGGAGAACACCGCCGAGCTGGTGCAGCTCGTGTGCGCGGAGCCGCCCGCGTTCGCGGAGGAGTGCGGGCCGCTCAGGCCGGTCGTGGAGTCGCTGCTGCGTCAGGACCCGACCGAGCGGCTGGACTTCGAGGAGCTGCGCGGCTGGCTGCGTTCGCTCGTACGGTCGGCGCCCGAGCCGGAGGCGGGGACGCATGTCGTGGTGGCGCCGCCCGTGGATCCCAGGCGCCTGCCCGTCGTGCGCCGCCGGGGCGAGCTCGTCCGCAAGCGCCGCGCCGGGCTGCCCGACCAGCACGGCCGCCACAAGCGGGCCAGGCAGGAGAAGGCGCCGAAGCCCCGTCGCCTCGGCCGCACCCTGCTGGTGCTGATCCTGCTGGCACTGGCCGCGGCCGTCGCGTACGCCATGGTCTTCATGCCCAGGTCCGGGCCGGATGCCGGTGGCGCCGCGGGGACCGGCGCCGCCGGAGACGCCGCTCCCGCTCCCGAGGCCTCGTCCGACGCGGACTCGAATCCCGGCACGGACGGGAACGCGGGTACGGATCCGAGGCCCGAGGCGACGCCGAGCGGGACGCCGAGCAAGGAGAACGAGCCGAGCCAGTCGTCCAGTTCCACCACGCAGACCACCGGCCCCGACCTCCCGCAGGGCTTCACGCTGCGCAAGGACTCCGAGGGCTTCAGCGTCGCGGTCGCCAACGGCTGGGACCGGACGCCCAAGAACGGGAGTGGACAAGTCGTCTACTCCCAGGGCAACTTCGAGTTGCTCGTCGTGCCCGGACGCGACACCACCAGCCAGTACGGCGACGATCCGATGGCGTACCAGCGGGAGGACGAGCGGGAGTTGCAGCCGTTCCGCGACTCGACCTGGGCCACGTCCAGCGGGATGCGGCGGATCGACGTGGGCGGACGGGCCATGGCTGAGGGGCAGTTCACCTGGCAGGACGCCGCGGGGCGCGAGATCTTCGTACGCAATCTCGCGATCATCGTCGACGGCCGTTACCACGTGGTGCAGTTGCGGGGTCCGGAGGCCGAGCGGGACGAGGTGTCACGGCTGTACGAGCAGGCATCGGCCACCTATCAGGTCACCGGTTGACGATTGGATCGCCTCACCGGTCCCCTGGGGCCCTTTCGGTCCATGCCACTTCTTAGTTGCCTTCGGTAACAAGCGTCACAGTGCGGTCTCCGAGTGGCCCCGCCGGTTCCCTGTGCGAAGACCGGTCCCTAGTCTGAGGCCTGTCAAGAACATTGCGGGGAAAACGTGAATCAGATGCAGGGCGTGCTCCTCTCGGACCGCTATCGGCTGGTCGACTCCATCGGGAGCGGCGGCATGGGCCGGGTGTGGCGGGCACACGACGAGGTGCTGCACCGTGCCGTCGCCATCAAGGAGTTGACGGCGGCGCTGTACGTGTCCGAGAGCGATCAGGCCGTACTGCTCGCCCGCACCCGGGCCGAGGCACGCGCGGCCGCGCGGATCAACCACTCGGCCGTCGTCACCGTGCATGACGTGCTGGAGCACGACGGCCGGCCGTGGATCGTGATGGAGCTGGTCGAGGGCCACTCGCTCGCCGACGCGGTCAAGGAGTCGGGGCGCGTCGAGCCCCGGGAGGCCGCGCGGATCGGGCTGTGGGTGCTGCGCGCGCTGCGGGCCGCGCACTCCGCGGGCGTACTGCACCGCGACATCAAGCCCGGCAACGTACTCCTCTCCCAGGCCGACGGCCGTGTCCTGCTCACCGACTTCGGGATCGCGCAGATGGAGGGGGACACGACGATCACGCGTACCGGCGAGATCGTCGGCTCGGTCGACTACCTTGCGCCCGAGCGCATTCGCGGCCACGACCCCGGCCCCGCCTCCGACTTGTGGGCGCTCGGCGCCACGCTGTACACGGCGGTCGAGGGCAGGTCGCCGTTCCGGCGTACGACACCGCTGACCACGATGCAGGCGGTGGTGACCGAGGAGCCCGGCGAGCCGGAGCACGCGGGCGCGCTCGGGCCCGTGATCACGGCGCTGCTGCGCAAGGATCCCGCCGAACGGCCCGACGCCGCGGAGGCAGAGCACATGCTCGCCGAGGCCGCGGAGGGGCGCAGGCCCAGCTCGGCCGAGGCCTATGTGCCGACGGAACACGTGGTGAACCCCCAGGGCGGCAACGGCACTTACGACACTCACGGAACCCATGGCCGGTCGGCGCCCGACCCGGCCGCCGCCACCCTGAACCAGCCGATGTCCGGCGGCCGGCCGATGACCGGTCACCAGCCAATGCCTGGTGACCAGCCAATACCGGGTCACCAGCCGATGCCCGGACCGGCGGCCGGCCCGCGGAAGCGCCGCCGGGTCCGCACCCTCGCCCTCGTCGTGGTCATGGCCGCGCTCGTCGGCGGGGGCGCTGCCGCGGCGATGCGGTACGCGGACGGGTGGGGGCAGTCCGGCACCTCGTCCTCGCCGTCCTCACCCTCGGACTCGTCCTCGTCGGCGGAGGAGACCAAGCCCCCGGTGGGCGGTGTCCCCGACAGCTGGGTGCGGGTCGACGACCCGAAGGGTTTCAGCCTCGCCCTGCCCCACAAGGGCTGGAAGCGGCAGGTGGTGGACGACTTCCAGATCGACTACACGCCCGACGGGGGCAAGCACTTCGTCCGCATCGCCGTCGACGAGTCCCCTGACTTCCCCACCCCGTACGAGCATCAGCTTGACCTGGAGCAGCAGTTGCAGCGGCTGCGCGACTACCAGCGGGTCAGCCTGGAGGAGAACGTGTTCCGCGACCGCCCCGGCGCTTTGTGGGACTTCACCTGGACCGCGATGGCGAAGGACGGGCCGTACCCCGGTCCGCGCCGGGCCATCGAAGAGGCGTATCTCAGCCGTGAAGGCGTCGAGTACGTGATCTACATGTCGGCGCCCGCGGCGGACTGGGAGAAGACCCGTCGGCAGTTCGACGCGGTCCTGCAGGGCTGGCGCCCCAAGACGGACACGGCGGGCTGACCCGTTGCCCCCGGCCGGTCATGGTGGGCTGACCCGTCGTCCCCGGCCGGTCATGGTGGGCTGACCCGTTGCCCCCGGCCGGTCATGGTGGGCTGACCCGTTGCCCCCGGCCGGTCATGGTGGGCTGACCCGTCGTCCCCGGCCGGTCATGGTGGGCTGACCCGTCGTCCCCGGCCGGTCATGGTGGGCTGACCCGTCGTCCCCGGCCGGTCATGGTGGGCTGACCCGTCGTCCCCGGCCGGACACGGTGGGCCGACCCGCCGCCCACCCGCCTGCCGGCCGACTCCCGGCCGAGTGCCGCCCGCCGTCCCCCCGGTCTCGGCTCCGCTCGACCCCGCCGGCCTGGGGGCCTCCATCGGCACCCGCCCGGTCCCCGCGTACCGTCGTCCTTCGGCCACCCGGCCTCCGGCACCCCTGGCACCCGCTCACCTGTGCGGCATGATGGGGCGCATGGGGACCGAGGGGGAGAACCTCCGCGTCATCGCGGGCCGTTACCGTCTGGAAGCCAGAATCGGCCGGGGCGGCATGGGCGTCGTATGGCGGGCCACCGACCTGTTGCTCGGTCGGCAGGTCGCGGTCAAGGAACTCGCTCTCGACCCTGCGCTCCCGGCGGAGGAGTCCCGGTCTCAGCGCGAGCGCACCCTGCGTGAGGCGCGGGCGGTCGCACAGCTCGAGCATCCGCACATCATCGTGGTGCACGACGTGGTCGAGGACGACGAACGCCCGTACATGGTCCTGGAGTTGATCGAGGGCAGCTCGCTCGCCGAGCGGATTTCCACGCACGGGCCCGTCGACGCGGCCGAGGCGGCGCGGATGGGCATCGCCCTGCTCGGCGCCCTGCGCAGAGCGCACGGCGCGGGTGTTCTGCACCGCGATCTGAAGCCCGCGAACGTCCTCATCTCCGAGGAAGGCCGCGTCGTGCTCACCGATTTCGGGATCGCGCAGGTCGCGGGCGCGACGACGCTCACCGAGAGCGGGTCGTTCGTCGGCTCCCCCGAGTACACCGCGCCCGAGCGGATGTCCGGGGCCAGGACCGGGCCCGAGTCCGACCTGTGGTCGCTCGGCGCGCTGCTGTGCACGGCCCTGAGTGGCGAATCGCCGTTCCACCGCGACTCGTTGGGCGGCATACTGCACGCGGTCGTCTCGGACGAGATACGGCCGCCGGACCAGGCCGCGCCGATCCTTCCCGTCGTACGAGGGCTTCTTGAGCGCGATCCCGACCGGCGTCTGGGTTCGGCGGAGGCGGAGCGGATGCTGCGGGCGTATCTCGACACGGGCCGTATGCCGCAGGCGCCGCCCGAAGCCCGGTCGGCCCTCTCGGTCCCGTCGGTCCGGCCGGTTCCGTCGGTCCGGCCGGCCTCGTCGGCCGCGCAGCCGTCGAGACTGTCGGCCAGGAGCGCGCTGATCGCTGCCGCGCTGGTCGCCGCGATGGCCGGTGCGGGCGTGTCGGCCGCCGCGCTGCTGATGAGAGGCGGCGGAGACAACGACCGTACGCCGCCCACGAGTTCGGCGCCGGAGACGAGCCCCGGTACGGGTCCGAGTACGAGTCCGAGTACGAGCCCCGGTACGAGCCCGGGTACGAGTCCGCCCGGGAGCCCCACGCCCACGGTGACCGTCACGCGCTCGCCGACGTCCACCGTGCACACGGCTCCGTCGTCCCGCAGGCCGCCCAGGATCCCGTAAAGGGAATAAAGGGATATAAGCGACATCGTGCGTCACGGGTCTGTGACCAGAAAGCGTATGGGGTGGAACCGGACGCGGTTACCACGGTAGGCATGGACCCATGAGCAGCGACGGGGGAGCCCCTTACGGGTCGGACCAGCCAACGAGTTTCGGTTTGCAACCGCCGTGGCCCGGTGTGCCCGGACAGCAGCCCGGCAACCGGCAGCCCGTCGGTGTCCCGTACCCCGGCAACCCGTACGCGGCGCCCACCCAGGTCGTGCCCGAGCAGCAGGCGCCGCAGGACCCCGGCGCCGGGCGCCTGATCGCCGACCGCTACCGCCTGCTCGCGAAGCTCGGCCACGGCGGCATGGGCACCGTATGGCGGGCCAAGGATGAGACGGTGGACCGCGAGGTCGCCGTCAAGGAGCCCCGCGTACCGGATCATCTTCCCGAACGCGAACGTGCCAATCTCTTCGAGCGGATGCGCCGCGAGGCACGCGCCGCGGCCCGGCTCGACCACCCGGCTGTCGTGAACGTGCACGATGTCGCGGTGGTGGACGGCCAGCCGTGGATCGTGATGGAGCTGGTGCAGGGGCGTTCGCTCGGCGCCGCGTTGCAGGAGGGCACGATCGGGGTGCGCGAGGCGGCGAGAATCGGCCTCGACGTCCTCGGCGCGCTGGAGGCCGCCCACGCGGCGGGCATCCTGCACCGCGACGTCAAGCCCGACAACGTCCTGCTCGGCTCGCACGGCCGTGTCGTCCTCACCGACTTCGGCATCGCCCAGATCGAGGGCGAGACGAACCTGACGGACACCGGCGGCTTCGTCGGCTCGCCCGAATTCATCGCGCCCGAGCGGGTGTTGGGGCAGAGACCCGGTCCCGCCTCCGACCTGTGGTCGCTCGGCGTCGTCCTGTACGCGGCCACGGAGGGCGTCTCGCCGTTCCGCCGCAGCAACACGCCCGCGACGCTCCAGTCCGTCCTCAACGCCACGCCGGCCGCGCCCAACGCGGCCAAGGGCCCGCTCGCCGACGCTATCAACGCCCTCCTCGACAAGGACCCGTCCCGCCGCCCGAACGCCGCCCAGGTCCGCCAGCTCCTGGAGAAGGCCGCACAGCCGCCCCAGGAGACCAGGGCCGTCCAGCTCGCGGCACCCGGCGGCAAGTCCCTCCGGATCGGCCGCAAGGGGTGGATCGGGATCGGTGCGGCGGTGGTCGTGGGGGTGGTGGTGTCGGCGTTCTTGGAGCTGGGGAACCCGTTCGCGGGGCCGTTGCCGGACGGTTGGAAGGAGCACGACGAGAAGGGCGTCGCCGCGACGCTGGCGGTACCGGCGGACTATGTGCGGAGCGAGCCGGACGGCTCCACGGACGACGGGCACTGGGTCTCGTACACCGACCCGAGCTACGCCGTCTCGATCGGCCTGACCCTGTACAAGAAGTCCGAGGACAGCCTCAACGAGATCGGGGGCACCGCCAGCTCCGAGGCCTACCAGGACGCCGACGCCATGGCGAAGACGGACGACAGCTCGTTCAGCAACATGGCGGAGAAACCCGCGCCAAAGGTCGACACCACCGAAACCTCGTACAAGGAACGCGAGTCCGCCGAGAACGTCGTCACGTATGTCGACGACCAGACGGACTCGAACGCGCCCCGGCCGCGCGAGGCCCGGGTCTTCTACTACAAGACCAAGTCGGGCGATCTCTACAAGCTCTGGATCGACTATCCCGGCAAGGGCGACTTCACCGAACGTGGTCGCGAAGTGGCCAAGACCGCCATCGCCAATCTCGACATCGACAAGCTTTGAGGCCACACGGTACTGATGGGGCATGACAAGTGACGTGGGCCGGCTGATCGGTGGCCGCTACCGGCTGACCGAGCGCATCGGTTCCGGCGGCATGGGCACCGTATGGCGCGCCGTGGACGAACTCGTGGAGCGCGACGTCGCGGTCAAGGAGCCGCGGCTGCCCGGCGATCCACAGGACCCGGCGCACGCGCGCGCGTACCACCGGCTTCAGCGCGAGGCGCGGGCCGCGGCGCGCGTGGAGCACCCCGGTGCCGTCGCGATCCACGACGTCGTCGTGGAGGACGGACTGCCCTGGATCGTCATGGAGTTGATCCGCGGCGAGTCCCTCCACGAGGTGCTCCGGCGCGGCGCGCTCAGCCCCGTCGAGTCCGCGCGCATCGGCCTCGCCGTCGTCGGCGCGCTGCGCGCCGCGCACACCGTCGGCATCGTGCACCGTGACGTGAAACCCGCGAACGTCCTGCTCGGGCCTCCCCCACTCTCGGCTTCGCTCGAGCGGGGGGACCCCCATGGCCGCGTCGTCCTCACCGACTTCGGGATCGCCCACATCCAGGGCGAGGAATCCCTCACCGTCAGCGGCGAGTTCGTCGGCTCGCTCGAGTTCATCGCGCCCGAGCGCATGTCGGGGCGCGGTGCCGGACCCGCCTCCGACCTGTGGTCCCTGGGCGTTCTGCTGTACGCCGCCGTCGAGGGCTGGTCCCCCTTCCGCCGTACGACCGTGGAGTCCACGCTCGCCGCGATCCTGTCCGACGAGCCCCCGGAGCCGAAGCAGGCCGGGGACCTGGGACCGCTGATCACACAGCTGTTGGCCAAGGAACCCGGGCAGCGGCCGGACGCCGACAAGGTCGCGGCGGTGCTGGAGGCGGTCGCCGAGGGCTGGACCGTGCCGGACCTCACCGGCACGGCTGGGGAGGTCCAAAGCCCCTCCGGCTTACGGGAGTTCGCGGACGACGCCGGGACAGTACGGCTCCGGCTGCCGTCGCTGCACACGGCAGAGACGGAGGCGGCGGGGACCGCGGCGGCAGGGACCGAGGCGGCGAAGCCCGGGACGGCGAAGCCCGGGGCGGCCGGGCCCGGGGTGGGGCTGCCTCCACCCGGGAAGTCCGAGCCGTATGCGACGGAGCCCCACCACCATTCCGTACGCCGACGACGCCCGAGCCTCCGCCTCCTCGCGGCCTCCGTCGCCGGTGCCGTACTCCTCACCGGCGGCATCTGGCTCGGGATCTCCTTCCGAGGCGGCGACCCGAGGGCGGAGGCACAGAACCGCGGCGCCGCCGCGCCTTCGGCGTCCACCTCCACCTCCGCCTCGCCCTCGACCGTGAACGGCTGGACCGTCCACACCGAGAAGGACCTGGACGCGATCCTGTCCGTACCGGTCGGCACCCCGCTCGTCGACCGCTTCGACTCCGGAGCGGACCGCCGCAACCCCTCCCGCTCGGTGGTCTACGGCGACAAGACCGTCCAACTGCGGCTGACCCGCGAGGACGCCGTGCCGACCCCGATCGAGTCCTGGGCGGATGAGGCCACGCTCTCCTACGCCGACGACTCCGCCAAAACCCTGTCCGGCCGCACCAGTTTCCACGGCTACGAGGCGATGCTCCTCGACACCGAGTACGAGGTGAAGGAGGAGAAGTACCGGGTGATGCAGCTGCTCATCGTCACGGACGCCAAGGAGTACTACGAGCTGCGCGCGGACATGCCGAAGGGCACGAAGGACGAGAAACGCGGCACTTCGTTGTTCGAGGGCGCCCGCGATCGCCTCAAGGTCGGCAGGTCGATGGTGGGCAGTGATGGCGGCCTAACGCCCTGATCAGGGCATTTCCCGCCGAAAGACCTGCTGGAGTGGGCCGCTGGGAGACGGCGCCCAGCGGTCAGTTCCTCCCCTGGTGGGAGTTCGGGTTTCGACCGTGGGCGGATGACTGGGAGATCACCGCATCGGAGGCTTCGGGCATGACTTCTTCACGAACTCTCGTTGGAGACCCGGCAGCCATCAGGGTCGAGGGGCTGACCAAGCGTTATGGCCGTAGAACGGCAGTCGACGACCTGTCGTTCACGGTCGGGTCCGGAAGGGTGACGGGGTTCTTCGGCCCGAACGGGGCGGGGAAGACCACCGCGCTCAAAGCGGTCGTCGGACTGGCGCGGCCGACTGCGGGCCGGGCGTTCGTACGGGGCACGTCAGTCACGACGATCAGGCCCGACGCCCGTCTGCTCGGCGTGCACATCGAGCCGTGCGGTGCCCATCCCGGCCGGACAGGTCGGGCGCATCTGCGGTCGCTGGCGGCGCTGGCCGGGCTGCCCCGCCGCCGGGTCGGTGAGGTCCTGGAGCTCGTCGGCTTGGAGGAGGCGGCCCGGGGCAGGGTCGGGAAGTATTCGATGGGCATGCGGCAGCGGCTCGGGCTCGCCGCGGCGCTCCTGGGCGATCCGGAGATCCTGGTCCTTGACGAGCCGGTGAACGGCCTGGACCCGCAGGGCATCCGCTGGTTACGCACGCTGCTGCGGGATCGGGCCGCGAACGGTGGCACGGTCCTGCTGTCCAGCCACATGCTCGGTGAGGCCGCCCAGACCGTCGACGACGTGATCATGATCGACCGGGGCCGGCTGGTCCACGAAGGGGCGATCCGGGACCTCGAACGGTCCGGGGAGAGTGTGGTCGTCGTACGCACCGCCGAGGCCGAGCGCCTGTCGGGGCTGGTGGCCGAGGCCGGTGGCCGCACGAAGCGCGACGACGGAGGCGGGCTGCTGGTCGAAGGGCTCGACGCCGCGGAGGTCGCACGGCTGGCCCACCACGGCGGGGTCCTGCTGGAGGAGATCGTCCAGCGGACCGCGTCGCTGGAGGATTCGTTCTTCGGTCTCACGGGAGGGGCGGACCGTTGAGCCATCTGCTGCGAGGCGAACTGATCAAGACCGTGACTACCCGGACTGTGCTGGGCTTCGCGGTGGGCGGGGTCGCGTTCGCGGTCCTCAACGTTCTGGTGGTCGCGGTGGGGTCGGGCACGCTGGACGAGGTGCCCGAGAAGGAAGAGGCCCTGTCGGCGTTGCCGATCCTGCTTCTGCTCTGGGGGTTGGTCGGTACGGCCGGGGAGTATCGGCACCGGACGGCCGCACCGGCGGCTCTGGTGGGCCGCCGTCATCGCGGGGTCGTGCTGTCGGCGAGAATTACCGCTTACGCGCTGACCGGGCTCCTGCTCGGCGCGCTGACGACCATGGTGTCGGTCGGGCTTGCGTTGCCGCTGCTGAGTGACCACCCGGGTCCCGACCTCACCTCGGGAGACGTCGGTGCCGTCGTGGCGGGCAACCTCGTGGCGTTCGTCCTGTCCGCGATCCTGGGTGCCGCCCTCGGCGCCCTGATCCGTAGCCCGGTCCTGGGAGTGGTCGTCCTGCTGATCGTGAACTTCGCCGTGGTCCCGCTGCTGTCCGACGTCTGGGAATCGGGCGTCAACCTCACGCCGTTCGGCGCGGCCGGAGTTCTGAGCCGGATGACGCACCACACGACCCTGTCGGTGGTCTCGGCCGGATGGGTACTGGCCGCATGGACGGTCGCGGTCACGCTGGTCGCCGTCATCGTCGAGCGACGGCGCGATCTGGCGTGAACCGGCTCCTTTGGCGGGCCCGGGCGGCGTACGACCTGCTGGTCGCGCGCCGCTCGGCGCTGTTCGACCTCGCGCTGGCGGTGATCACGACCGGAGTGGAGCTGGGGCAGCTCTTCGACGGCGACACCCCGGTCGGCGTGATCCGGGTCGGTGCGATCCCGGTCGTGGTGGTCCCGGTCGTGGTGACGGTGCTTGCCGGCTCCGTCCTGCTCGTCCGCCGCCGCGCACCCCTGGCGGTGCTCATCGCGGCCTGTGCGGGTGCCGCGGTGCTCGTGCCGCTGGGCTACTCGCCGGGCGGGGCGCCCGTCGTGGTCGCCCTTGCCTCGCTCGCCGACCTGCGTGACCGAAGGGTCTCGGTGGCGGCGCTCGTCCCGACGGCGCTGTTCCTGCTTCTGGCGAGCATCACCTCGCTGCCCATCCCGATCGCCGCGTGGGCCCTCGGCTCGTACCTCCAGACCCGGCGGCGCTACACCTGGGCGCTGGAGGACCGCGCGGCCACCCTGGAACGCGAGCGCGAGCAGCTCGACCAGATCGCGGCACAGCGGGAACGAACCTCCATCGCCCGCGAGCTCCACGACATCGTCGCCCATTCGGTCACCGTCATGCTGATCGGTGTGCGCGGCGCCCGGGACGTCCTGCCGACCGAGCCCCAGGTCGCGGCGGAGACCCTGGAACGGGTCGAGGCCAACGCGGAGCAGAGCCTGGCCGAGCTGCGCCGGATCCTCGGCCTGCTGCGCACGTCGGACAACAGCGCGCAGTGGCGACCGCAGCCGTCGCTCGACCAGCTCGCCGAGCTGGTTTCCGGATACCGGACAGCCGGGATGCCCGTGCGGTTGGAACTCACCGGCGAGGCCCGGCCGCTGGCCGGCGGCCTCGAGCTGTCGGCTTACCGAATCGTCGAGGAGGCGCTGACCAACGTGCTCAAACACACCGACCCGACCCAGGTCACGGTGACGCTCCACTACGGCCGGACGCAGCTGGACGTCACGGTCGAAGACGACGGCGGCGGCCGCGACCCGGTCCCGTCGGCCGCAGGCCGTGACCCGGTCCCGTCGGCCGCCGGGCACGGCATCCTCGGGATGCGGGAGCGTGCGGCGGTGACAGGCGGCAGCCTGGACGCTCGCCATACCGCCGGCGGATTCCTCGTGACCGCCCAGCTCCCCGTCGAGGATGCGGCATGACCATCCGCCTTCTGATCGTCGACGACCAGGAGCTGATCCGTACCGGTTTCCGGCTGTTCCTGCAGACCCAGAACGACCTCGAGGTCGTCGGCGAAGCCGCCGACGGCCACGAGGCCCTCACCCAGGCCGCCGCTCTGCGCCCCGACGTGGTCCTGATGGACATCCGCATGCCGCGCATGGACGGTGTCGAGGCCACCTCCCGGCTGACCGTCTCCGGAGCCTCGCCCCGGGTGCTGATCCTCACGACCTACGACCTGGACGAATACGTCTTCGGCGCACTACGGGCGGGCGCGTCGGGTTTCCTGCTCAAGGACGCCTCCCGTGACCGCCTGCTGGAGGCGATCCGCGTCGTGCACGCCGGAGAGGCCCTGCTGTCGCCGTCGATCACCCGCAGGCTGATCGAGGACTACGCCACCCGTACCGCACCGCTCCGGCCCCCCGCCAAGCTGCCGGCCGATCTCACTCCCCGGGAACGGGAAACCCTGCTCCTGGTGGCCAGGGGCCTGTCGAACCCGGAGATCGCCGCGCACCTGGTCGTGACCGAGGCGACGGTGAAAAGCCACATCGGCAGCATGTTCGCCAAGCTCCATCTGCGTGACCGCGCCCAAGCGGTGGTATTCGCCTACGAGAACGGCTTGGTCCTCCCAGGCGGTTCAGGCTGAGCCCGCACCTGCTCCGGCAGACACCTGAGCGTCCGCGGTACGCAGCGTGGCTATCAGTGCGCGGAGTTGGCGTGGGCCGGTGGTGAGGACGGTTTCTGGGGTGTCGCTTTCGCGGAGGAGGATCGTTCCGGCGGGGGTGGTGGCCACGTACACGCAGGCGGAGGCCTCCTGGCTGTACGTGGACTTCTGCCAGTGAGGTTCGGGCATGGCGGGCTCCTTCAGAGGTCTCTGGCGAGGTGGGCGATGAAGTCGCGGGACTTGGCCTGGGGGAGTGCGGCTTGCTGCATGCGGTCCAGGACCAGGTGGTAGCGCTCCAATTGGGCTGGGGAGTCGATGAGTTCCGCGCCGTGGTCGGTGTCGAGCTGGACGGTGTCGAGCTGGTGGACCGGGCCGTGGAAGTAGTCGATGCCCTGACCGGAGGTGTGGAACGGGCCGCTGTCGAAGGGGATGACGGCGATGGTGACGTGGTCGAGTTCGCACACCTCGTTGAGATGGTCGAGCTGGGCCCTGACCGTGCCGCGGCCACCGAAGCGCATGCGCAGGGCGGCTTCGTGAATGATCGCCGTGTACGGCGGGGGCTGTTCGCGGTGCAGGATCTCCTGGCGCTTGATGCGGTGCGACACGCGGTGCTCGACCTCGTGCGGCTTCAGTGGGGGCACGGTGTGGCTGAACAGGGCTCGGGCGTGATCCGTCGTCTGCAGCAGGCCGGGGATGTTGATGACGTGTGCCACGCGTAGGGCGGTGGCGTGGTGTTCAACCTCGGTGAGATCCAGCATGCGAGGCGAGAGGATGTCGCGGTACTCCTCCCACCAGCCGCGTCGACGCTCACCGGTCATCGCCGCGAGGGCGTCGATCAGCGGCTCGTCGGTGCAGTCGTAGTGACGGGCAAGCGTGCGCACGCGTTCGCCGCTGACGCCGTAGCGCCCCGCTTCGATGTTGCTCACGCGTGACTGTGTGGCGCCCAGTAGTTCCGCGGCCTGTGTGGCGGACAGGCCCGCGCGCTCGCGCAGCCTCCGGAGTTCGGTGCCCAGTCGTCGGCGCCGGGCGGTGAGGAGGGGGGCTGGCTGCGGCATCAGCTGCGACTTCCCGTTCGTACGTATGGCGCGTGGGTCACCCACACGAAGGTAATAGGGGCTGTAGCCCCTGTGATCCATGGAATGTAGTCCATGAATCGGTCTACGGTGAGTCCCGAACCGCTCAACTGGCCCCGCCGGTAAGCCGGAAGCGCACCGCGTTGCCCGTACGCACGCGACAAGCCACCGCCCGGCCGGAGCCATCGAGCGATCCCAAGTTCCCCTACCGCAGGAGGCGTTCATGGTCACCGTATCCCCGCCGAAGTCCGAAGCGTCCGCATCTTGGGCATACGCCCTCCAGTTGCCCCGCAACCGGCTCGCCCCGCGCATCGCCCGCGTTACCCTGCGAGCTGTCCTCTCCGGGCACGGAATGGCGCAACTCCTCGACATCGCCGAGTTGTTGACCTCGGAACTGGTCACCAACGCCTACCGGTACTCCACCGGCCCCGCGACCCTGCGGCTGCGCGCCCTGGGCGACGGTCGACTCCGGGTCAGCGTCTGGGACACCAACCCGCACATCCCGCCGCCCTTCGACAAGCGCCCCGGCCCGCTCGCGCCCGTTCCGGCCGAGGCGGACGGCGGGCGCGGACTCTTCCTCGTATGTCATTACGCGGACGTATGGGGCGGTTACCCACTCGGCGAAGACCCCTTCGGGCCGGGCGGGAAGCTGCTGTGGTGCGAGCTGGGGTCGCAGGCCTAACGTCCTGATCAGGGCGTTCTCCGCCAGCGCCCACTGGCGCGATGTGTGTACTCCGTGAAGTCGGTTACCACCGGGTACCAAAAGTTCTCGCCCCGGAATACGCTGCCCCGCATGACGGACTCGCAGGCCCCGGCAAAGACCGGCACGAACCCCCTCGCCCCCGCCCCCGAGGGCGCCCGTACGGCCGCCGACGTGGTCACGCCGGAGTTGGTCGCCCAGCTCACCAAGGGTGTGGCCGGATCGGGGCGTACCGCCAACCACACGCCGTTCACCGGCGAGAAACTGGCCGACCTGCCCGAGTCCACCCCCGAGGACGTACACAAGGCCTTCGAGCAGGCCCGCGCGGCCCAGTCCGTGTGGGCGCAGGTGCCCGTACGGCAGCGTGCCGCCGTACTCCTCCGCTTCCACGACCTCGTGCTGGAACGTCAGGCAGAAGTCCTCGACCTCATCCAGCTGGAGACCGGCAAGGCCCGGCTGCATGCGCACGAAGAGGTGCAGGCGGTGGCCGTGGCCGCCCGTCACTACGGCCGCAAGGCCTCCTCGTACCTCAGGCCCAAGCGGCACACCGGTGCCGTGCCGACCCTCACCAAGGTCACCGAACTGCGCCAGCCGCGCGGCGTCGTCGGGCAGATAGCGCCCTGGAACTACCCCCTGGAACTGTCGGTCGGCGACGCGCTGCCCGCCTTCGTCGCGGGCAACGCCGTCGTGATGAAGCCCGACACGGAGACCTGCCTGACGGCGCTCTGGGCGCGTGACCTGCTGATCGAGGCGGGCCTGCCGATCGAGGTGTTCCAGGTCGTCATCGGCGACGGCCCGGTCATCGGCCCGGAGGTCGTCCGGCACGCCGACTACGTCTCCTTCACCGGCTCGACCCCCACGGGCCGCGAGGTCGCCAAGGGTGCCGCGGCCCGGCTGATCGGCGCGTCCCTCGAACTCGGCGGCAAGAACGCCATGCTGGTCCTCGAAGACGCCGACATCGACAAGGCGGCGGCCGGCGCGGTGCGCGCCTGCTTCTCCTCCGCGGGCCAACTGTGCGTCTCCATCGAGCGGTTGTACGTCCATGAGTCGGTCGCCGACGCCTTCGTGGCGCGGTTCGCCGCGCGCACCAAGGCGATGCGGCTCGGCACGTCCCTCGCGTACGGCGCCGACATGGGCTCGCTGGCCGGCGAACGCCAGCTGCAGGCCGTCACCCGGCACGTCGACGAGGCCGTCGCCAAGGGCGCGAAGCTGGTCGCCGGCGGCGTGGCCCGTCCGGACATCGGCCCGTACTTCTTCGAGCCCACCATCCTCGACGGCGTCGAGGCGCCGATGGCCGTCTGCAATGAGGAGACCTTCGGTCCCGTCGTCTCCGTCTACCGCTTCAAGGACGAGGACGAGGCGATCGGGCTCGCCAACTCCACGCCGTACGGCCTCAACGCGTCGGTCTGGACGAAGAACGGCCGCCGCGGCGCCGACGTCGCCGCCCGGCTGCGTACCGGAACGGTCAACATCAACGAGGGCTACGCGGCCGCGTACGGCAGCCTTCAGTCGCCGATGGGCGGCATGAAGGAATCCGGCCTCGGCCGCCGCCACGGCTCCGAGGGCATCCTCAAGTACACCGAGGCACAGACCGTCGCCCACCAGCGGCTCATGCCGCTGGCACCGTCGTTCGGGATGGACGACGAGAGCTACGCGAAGTTCATGAGCCGGAGCCTGCGGGTGATGAAGGCCCTGCGCTTCCGCTGAGTGAACTGGTTGGAAACTGCGGGTCGGCTGTGGCTGGACGCGCAGTTCCCCGCGCCCCTACGGGGCGCGGATCGCAACGTTCTCAATGAGGAGAGCACGTGTCACAGGAGAACTACGACTACGACGTGATCGTCGTCGGTTCCGGCTTCGGCGGCTCGGTCACCGCCCTGCGCCTGACCGAAAAGGGCTACCGCGTAGGCGTGCTGGAGGCGGGCCGCCGCTTCACGCCCGGCACGCTGCCCAAGAACTCCTGGGACCTCAAGAACTACCTCTGGGCGCCGAGACTCGGCATGTACGGCATCCAGCGCATCCATCTCCTGGGCAACGTCATGGTGCTGGCGGGCGCGGGCGTCGGCGGCGGTTCGCTGAACTACGCCAACACCCTCTACGTACCGCCGAAGCCCTTCTTCGAGGACCCGCAGTGGAAGGACATCACGGACTGGCAGGAGGAGCTGAAGCCGTACTACGACCAGGCCCGGCGCATGCTCGGCGTACGGCTCAACCCGACGATGACGCCGTCCGACGTCCACCTCAAGGCGGCCGCCGAACGGATGGGCGTGGGCGACACCTTCCATCTGGCACCGGTCGGCGTCTTCTTCGGTGACGGCAAGGACGCCGACGGGACCGCGAAGGTGCGGCCCGGACAGCAGGTCGACGACCCGTACTTCGGCGGCGTCGGGCCGGCCCGCAAGGCGTGCACCGAATGCGGGGAGTGCATGACCGGCTGCCGGCACGGCGCCAAGAACTCCCTCGTCGAGAACTACCTGTACCTCGCCGAGAAGGCGGGCGCGGTCGTCCACCCGATGACGACGGTCGTCTCGCTCACGGACGACTCGCAGGGCGGGTACGCCGTCGCCACCCTCCCGACCGACAAGAAACGCAAGGGGGAGGGGCGGACCTTCAAGGCCCGCCGGGTCGTCCTCGCGGCCGGTACGTACGGCACGCAGACCCTGCTGCACCGGATGAAGGCGGGCGGCCAACTGCCCTATGTCTCCGACAAGTTGGGCATTCTGACCCGGACCAACTCCGAGGCCCTCGTCGGCGCGAAGACCAGCGACCGGCGCTACCGCAAGGCCACCGGTCAGGCGAAGGCCGACTTCACGCGCGGGGTCGCGATCACGTCCTCGATCCACCCCGACGAGAACACGCACATCGAGCCCGTCCGCTACGGCAAGGGCTCGAACTCGATGGGCGGACTGTCCATCGTCCAGGTCCCGTACGCGGAACGCTCGTCAAGGGTCCTCGGCTGGCTGGCCAACGCGGCGCGGCACCCGCTGACCCTGGTCCGCTCGCTCTCCAACCACCGCTGGTCCGAGCAGACCATCATCGGCCTCGTCATGCAGTCCCTGGACAACTCCCTGACCACATACCTGAAGCCGAAGGGTGCGGGGAAAGGCCTGCTGACGGCCCGGCAGGGGCACGGCGCGCCCAACCCCAAGCAGATCAGGGCGGCCACGGAGGCCGCGTCGGCGATCGCCGAGGAGATCAACGGCTTCGCGGGCAGCAATGTGGGCGAGCTGATGGGTACGCCGCTGACAGCCCACTTCCTGGGCGGCTGCCCGATCGGCGCGTCCGCCGACGAGGGCGTCATCGACCCGTACCAGCGGCTGTACGGACATCCGGGCATCTCGGTCGTCGACGGCGCCGCGGTCTCCGCGAACCTCGGCGTCAACCCGTCCCTGACCATCACCGCCCAGGCCGAGCGCGCGATGTCGTACTGGCCCAACAAGGGCGAGGCGGACCCGCGTCCGGCGCCGGGAGCCGCGTACGAACGCCTGAAGCCTGTCGAACCCCGCTCGCCCGTCGTCCCCGCGGACGCCTTCGGCGCGCTGAGGCTGCCGTTCCTGGGGATGCCGGCGGTACCGCCGAAGTAGGCCGACGGCCTACGGGAAAGACGAAGGACCTGCGCCCCCCTCCGAGCGCAGGTCCTTCGTCTTTTGCGTGCAGCGTTGGTCGCGTGAAGCGTTACGCCTTACGCGTCAGCACCGAGCTTTACGCCTGGGAACCGGTCTTGCGGCGGCGCACGGTGTAGACCGCGCCCGCACCGGCGACGAGGGCGACACCGCCGACGAGGCCGATCATCGGCAGGGCGGAGCTGGAACCGGTCTCGGCGAGGTTGCCGGTCGGCAGCTCGGAGACGCTGCCCTGCGGCTTCTTCACGGAGCCCTTGGTCTCCTTGTCGCTCGGCTTGGCCGTGCCCGGGTCCTCGTTCTTGCTGCCGGCCTTCAGGACCTCGAAGTCGTACTCGGCCCAGCCCTCGGCGATGCAGTCCTGGCCCTCGATGTTGTCGAGGTAGGCGCCCGAGCCGAAGGAGTACGCGTCGCCGGCCGGGGCCTTGGCGTCGATGCTGACGCGGAGGTCGACCCTCTTGCTGGCCTTCGCCTTCAGCTCCTCGACGAAGAAGAAGTAGTCACCGGCCCAGTACTCGTCGCCGATGCGCTCCCACTTGCCCGACTCGGGGTTCTTGAACTGGAGGTTGACGTACGGGCTCAGCCACTTGGCCTCGTCGATCTCGAAGTTCTCGATCTCCGCGTAGAAGGCGACGCCGTCGATGTCGGCCTTCGACTCGTTGGTGACGACCAGCTGGAAGCCGTGGAAGCCGTCGCCCGCGACGATCTTGCCGGGCAGGCCCTTGATGTCCGCGGCGACCTTGGCGTTGTTGAAGTCCTCGTCGAGCTCATCGCAGAACGGGACGTCCGGCTCGGCCGGCGGCTCGGTCGGGTCGGACGTCTCGGTGGGCGTCGCGGTCGCCGTCGCGGTCGGGGTCGTGCTGTCGGTCGGCCCGCCCGTGGGGATGCTGGTAGTGGGGTTCGTGGTCCCCGGCTCGGTCGTCCCCGGCTCGGTCGTCGGCGTGGTCGGGGGCTGTGAGGTCGGCGCTTCGCTCGTCGGCGTGCCGGAGGGCGTCTCCGTCACGGTCTCGGTGGGCGTCGGTTCCGTCGTCGTCGCGAACGCGGCCGGCGCCGACAGCAGCGCGAGCGGAGCTATGACGGCCGTCGCGGCCGCAGCGGCCATGACACGGCGAAGCTTCATCAAGACCTCGGTGAGTCCGTCGTACTGCGACATCGCGGTACGAGATGTGGGTGGACGCCTCCCGCGTGCGGGACACGGGTGCGGCTGGTAGTTCCGCAAGTGAGACCCGTGACCTCTGTGAATGGTTGTCCTCGCATTCACAGAATTTTTATGTGGCCTGGGTCACAGTGCGTGATCTCCATGCGCGACTTGTGAACTCCCCTTGCCACGGCTTAGAACTGTGCCTCGTTTGCCCATCGAGTTGGCCGTCGAACTGCCCATCGAGGGCTGCCTGTTGAACACGGGGGAGAGGCGCGAGCGCCGTGACCGAGAAGCCGTCCGCAGGATCCGCAGAATCCGAAGAATCGGGAGAAACCGGGAAGCCGTCCGGTGAGACCGAGTCGTCCATACCGGACGACGTGTTGGAGCAGTTCGTACGGGACAGCGAGCGGGACATCCGCGCCTCCGGGGCACCCAAAGAGCCCTCCGCCCGAGCCCGCATGGTGACCGAGCGGCTGCGGCAGCAGGAGGCGCGTGGCGAGCTGCCGCCGGGGTGGCGTACCGGTCCCACCTGGCAGGAGAGGAACGGGCGGACGGCCCGCCGCCGCAGACTCTGGGCGATCATCGGCGTACCGCTCGCGCTCGCCGCGCTCGTAGTGGCCATGAAGCCGTCCCTGCTGCCCGGCGACCCGTTCGGTACGGGCAGTGCGGGCGGTACGGGCGCGCATACGGAATCCGTGGCCCCGCTGCCCGACGAGACCGCGCCGCCGACCGCCGCACCCACCTCCGGGGCACCCGGAACGCCCACACTGGACCGGCCGTTCGCCGGATCCCCGGCCGCGCAGTACGCCGACGGAGCCGCCGGAATCGTCCTGCCGGAGGCGACCCCGATCGGCTCGCTCACCGAGGCCCAGGTGGACAAGGCCCTGAAGCAGACGCGGAAGTTCCTAGTCGACGCGAACCTCGACCCGAAGACCCTCCTCGGCGGCACGCCCGAAACCGCCCTCGGCATCCTCGATCCCAAGCAGCCCAGGATGCTCGACGACGCGAAGTCCTGGCTGCGCGAACCCGGCGAGGACCGCGATCCGCTGTCGCTCTTCACCCGCTTCGACCCGGACGAGGTGCGGCTCGTCGGCGATGTGGTCAAGACCCGCGGCCGCCTGACGTTCAAGCCCGGCGACCACGCCTCCGTCGCGATCCACGCCGACTACACCTTCGTCTACGCGCTGGCCCCGGCCCACCCGGACTCCACCGAGGTGACCCGCACCATCGTCCGCCGGGTCATCGATGTGCAACTCTCCGACCCGACGAAGTACGAGGCCACACCGGGCAGGTTGGCGATCGTCCGCCACGACCAGGAGTCCGGCAACACCGCCTGCGACGTCTACGACGGCTTCCTGCACCCGCAGTTCGCCTCGGACACCGCCACGGGAGCACCGCCGAGCGGGCCCGCGACCGACCCGTACGACCGCAGCCGGGACATCGGGCGCTCCGAGCCGGAGTCGTGCGGTACGGTCTCGCGGACCTGACGGGGATCGCAAAGGCAGGGAACGTGAAGGCAAAGCTGTCGCGGATCGTGGTGGCCGCATCGGCGGTGGCCACCCTGGGATTCACCGCGGCGTGCGGCGGGGGTGGGGGCGGCGGCGGTGATGCCGACACCGGCGCCGGCGCCGACAAGAGGCCGTCGAAGTCGACGTCGGAACCGAAATCTGGGCCGAAGTCGGCGCCGGGCGGGGAGACGGCCACGGGAGCGGCCGAGGACGCGAAGGGGCAGCCCGCGCAGGACCCGGACGAGCCCTTGACCAAGGCCCAGTTGGAGAAGGCCGCGCTCGCGACGGGAGACGTCAAGGGCTTCCAGGTGGCGGAGATGCCCGCGTCGGACATCGTCGAGGACTCCGTTCCGGCGGACCCGGCGGTGTGCCGGCCGATCGCGGACATGTTCCTGTTCACGACCGACCCGCTCTCCGAGGCGGCCGTCGGCCGCACGTTCACCCCGGACGACGAGCTCGACGCCTCGGCGACCTCGCTCGCGCTGCTGTCGTACCCGTCGGACGACGCCGACCAGGTGCTCTCCGGGCTGCGTACGGCGACAAAGAAGTGCACCGCGTACCGGCACACCGACTACCGGTACACCGGGGTCAAGGCGCTGGCCGACCCCGACCTGGGAGACGAGGCCGTCGCGTACCGGCTGCTCGCGTCGATCGAGGGCCTGAAAGTGCCGACGACGTTCACCGTCGTACGCAGCGGGACGAGCGTGGTGTCCTTCACCTCGATGAACATGCTCGACGGCGACAAGGTCGAGGTCCCGACCTCGATCATCGAGGCGCAGCTGGAGAAGCTGGAGAAGCTGGAGAAGTTCGAGAAGCTGGGGAAGACCACCGCCGAATGAGGCATTCGGGCAGGCGAAGGGCCCCGCAGCGGGGGATCCGCGGGGCCCTTCGTGGTCAGCACCGACGTCAGGGCAGCGCCGGTGCCTGAGGAGCGGCGCCGGGGGGTAGCGCCGCTGGCTGGGTGGTTCGGTGGTTCCGATGTCCGCCGGTTTCCGCCTCCGGACACTCGGGGAGTGCCACTGGTGTAGACCTTTGGCAGTCGTGTGGTGCACTGCGATTGTCTGCGCTGGGACTCGGGTGGGGCTGTTCGATTTGTGGACTGCTCTACGCATCGTGCTCGATGGGCTGAGGCCTTCGCAACCGTTTCGACCGCCCTCACACAGAATCCGCCGGTCGGCTCCGGGCGTCCCCGGAGCCGACCTCTCTGGATGTGACCGGGCTGCTGTCCCCTGCCGTCCGGTCACTTCTACTGGAGCGAGGGTCCCAACGGCGCACGTCCGTACGCCTCATCGCTCCAGCGGAGCCACGCGTGGTGTTTCGGGCCCGCCCCTGGCTGGCACGGACATCGACACCAACGAAGCCCGCCGTGACGCGGTCACGCGCCGGAAGCGTGAGAGATATGGGTACGTGCGTGCGCGGGACTCAGATGCGGCCCCGGCACAGCTCCAGCAGTGTCATCGCCAGCGAGGTGCCCGGCTTGCCCAGTGCCTCCCTGTAATGGCCGAGGACCTCCATCTCGCGCGAGAGGTTCACGCGCCGGCCGCCGGACGCGATCCGCTCCTCCTGGATCACGGCCGAGACGGCCATGCGTTCCTGCACGAGACCGATGATCCGGTCGTCGATCGCGTCGATGCGCTCCCGCGCACCGGTGATCACGTCGGCGGCCTCGTCGGTACGGGCGCCGGTCTTGTCGAGTACGTCAGCCATGTCGGGCTCCTCTGCGGAAGGGTGCCCTGGAGCGGCGAGGTCCGGAAACGCCAGGCGCCCCGGGCCTTGTCGGCCCGGGGCGCCTGGGAAGTCGCTTGTCAGTTGCTCAAGCAGCACGACCATGGCAGCCGGTGGGCCGGTTGCCATAGGTAAAGACGAAGGTCTGGTGCGTGAGCATGGGCCCAGTATGCACGGGAGAGGGTGACCTTCCAAGCCAGGGCGGTGTCAAGCAGCCCGTCGTGGGGGTCCCCCCGCTCGAGCGAAGCCGAGAGTGGGGGAGTTTGAGGACGAGGCCGTTCAGGCCGACACGGGGGTCCGGGGGCGGAGCCCCCCGTGACGGCGACACCACCTCCGAGCACCCCGTTAGACTCGGGAACACAGCCCTGCTAAACCGCCGGAAGGCAAACCGTGCCAGAAGCGTCCCCCGTCGCCCCCGACACCGTCCTGGTCGTCGACTTCGGTGCGCAGTACGCGCAGCTCATCGCCCGCCGGGTCCGCGAGGCCCGGGTCTACAGCGAGATCGTGCCGAGCACCATGCCGGTCCAGGACATGCTCGCCAAGAACCCGGCGGCGATCATCCTCTCCGGCGGCCCCTCGTCGGTGTACGCGGACGGCGCCCCGCGCCTGGACCGTGAGATCTTCGAGGCCGGCGTCCCCGTCTTCGGCATGTGCTACGGCTTCCAGCTGATGGCGACGACGCTCGGCGGCACCGTGGACAACACGGGCGCCCGCGAGTACGGACGTACGCCTCTGCACGTCTCGAAATCCGGCTCCACCCTCTTCGAGGGCACCCCGGACGAGCAGTCCGTGTGGATGTCGCACGGCGACGCGTGCAGCGCCGCCCCCGAGGGCTTCACCGTCACGGGCTCCACGGACGTCGTCCCGGTCGCCGCGTTCGAGAACGACGAGAAGAAGCTGTACGGCGTCCAGTACCACCCGGAGGTCATGCACACCACGCACGGCCAGCAGGTGCTCGAGCACTTCCTGTACCGCGGCGCGGGCCTCACCCCCTCCTGGACGACCGGAAACGTCATCGAGGAGCAGGTCGCGGCCATCCGCGAGCAGGTCGGCACGAAGCGCGCCATCTGCGGGCTCTCCGGCGGCGTGGACTCCGCGGTCGCCGCCGCCCTCGTACAGAAGGCCATCGGCTCCCAGCTGACCTGCGTGTACGTCGACCACGGCCTGATGCGCAAGGGCGAGACGGAGCAGGTCGAGAAGGACTTCGTGGCCGCGACGGGCGTACAGCTGAAGGTCGTGGACGCCGAGGAGCGGTTCCTCACCGCGCTCAAGGGCGTCTCGGACCCCGAGGAGAAGCGGAAGATCATCGGGCGCGAGTTCATCCGGGTCTTCGAGCAGGCGCAGGCGGAGATCATCGCGGACGAGGGCCCCGAGGTGGCCTTCCTCGTGCAGGGCACGCTCTACCCGGACGTGGTCGAGTCCGGTGGCGGCACCGGCACGGCCAACATCAAGTCCCACCACAACGTGGGCGGGCTGCCGGAAGACATCGAGTTCCAGCTCGTCGAGCCGCTGCGCAAGCTCTTCAAGGACGAGGTCCGGATGGTCGGCCAGGAGCTCGGCCTGCCCGACGAGATCGTCCAGCGCCAGCCGTTCCCGGGCCCCGGCCTCGGTATCCGTATCGTCGGCGAGGTCACCAAGGAGCGCCTCGACCTGCTCCGCGAGGCCGACGCCATCGCCCGCGAGGAGCTGACCGCGGCCGGCCTCGACCGCGACATCTGGCAGTGCCCGGTCGTGCTGCTCGCCGACGTGCGGTCGGTCGGCGTCCAGGGCGACGGCCGGACGTACGGCCACCCGATCGTGCTCCGCCCGGTGTCGAGCGAGGACGCGATGACCGCCGACTGGTCGCGACTGCCGTACGACGTCCTCGGGAAGATCTCGACGCGGATCACGAACGAGGTCGCGGACGTCAACCGCGTCGTCCTCGACATCACGAGCAAGCCGCCGGGCACGATCGAGTGGGAGTAGGTCCCCTCAAGGGCTTACTCCCGGGTTTACTGCCGGGCTACTTCCGCTTGATCTTGCGCAACGGTTCGCCCGGCTTCCAGATCTCGACGACCAGATACGTGTCGTCCTCGACGTAGGTCCGTACGACCTCCGTCAGCTCGGTGCGGAAGAGGTGGAACGGCTCCGGCGGTTCCACCTCCTGCGTATACAGGGCCACCGTCTCGGGGTCCGTGACCTCGATGGCCCGCCCCGAGATCCGTACGTCACCGCCCGCCATCTCCGTCCCGGACCCCGGATTCGCCTGGATCGCGAAGCGCGGGTCGCGGCGCAGGTCCAGCGCCTTGAGGGAGTTCGGCATCATGCCGAGCCACAACTCCCCGTTCAGGAAACGGACTTCGAGGCCGGAGGTGCGCGGCGACCCGTCCTTGCGGAGGGTCGCGAGGATGTGGTGCGTGAAGGCGCCGAAGCGTTCCTCGGCCGTCTTGGCGAGGTCGGGTTCGGCGGTCGTGAAGGCTGCCCAGTTCGGCGTCATACGACGAGTCTGGCGCCGATACCCGACACCTCCTGTCGGCTTTCTGTCGGCTTCTGTCGTCTCTGAAGAGCGGTTGGGGCGATGTGCCTCAGAGCAGCCCGTGCGCCCGCAACCGCCGTGCGAGCCGGTCCTTGCGTACGACCTCCAGGCGCAGGATGCCCGTGAACACCGCGCCCATCGCGGCGCTGGCGCAGAGCGACGCCCTCCATCCCGCGGGGATCAGCAGCAGCGCCATCAGGGCCGCGCTGGCGCTCATGAAGACGGCCTTGCGACGCCAGTCCAGGTCGTCGTCCAGGGCGTCGAACTCGATGCGGGCCCTGAGCAGCCCGACCGCGGGAGCCGCGTCCGGCAGAGGCTTGAGGGTGCCGGGGCGCATGCCCGGCGTACGGCCGGCCGCCAGCCGGCTGAGTGCCGCCGTGCTCCGCTCGCGCGCCTCCGGGCGGGTGTCGCGAATCAGGCGGACCTGGAGCGTCTGGCCCTGCCTGCACGTATCCCCGTACCGGAATCCGTACTGGACGGCGATATACGTGAGCGCCGCCAGCCTGCGCGTCGAGCCACCGAGGTCGTTCAGCACGACGACATCACGGGTCGCGATCTGGCGGAGCATTTCGGCGACCCGGCGCTCGGTTCTGTTCATGCCTCCTCTCATCTCTTTGCCCTTTCTCCATGGCCCGACTGGACAGTCGGTCTCACTCTCGCAGACACGCAGACCCTCGACCCCGCACAACGGTTGTGCACTCTCTTCACGAACATCTCTGTTCTCCTGCGCTGACCGACGGTAACTTCCCGCCCGTAAATGAAGTCCGTACCACTGGGCTGGAGGACATATGCACGGGCCCACGCCGCCCCTGCCCCGACCCACCGATCAGCTGCGGTTCGCCATGCCACCCATGCACGAGTCGCTCGACGACGAGCGGCGGCACAGAAAGGAGCGGCTCGCCGGGGCGCTGCGGATCTTCGGGCGGCTGGGTTTCGAGGACGGGGTCTCCGGCCATATCACCGCGCGCGACCCGGAGTTCAGCGACTGCTTCTGGGTCAATCCGTTCGGGATGCCCTTCAAGCACGTCACCGTCGGAGATCTTGTCATGGCCAACGGTGAGGGGCAGGTGATCGAGGGGCGCTATCACGTGAACCAGGCGGCGTTCACCGTGCACGCCCAGGTGCATGCCGCCCGCCCGGACGTCGTCGCGGTCGCCCACTGCCACTCGGTGCACGGGCGGGCCCTGGCCGCGCTCGGTGAGCTGCTCGATCCGATCACACAGGAGAGCTGCGCGTTCTACGAAGATCACGCGCTGTACGACGCGTACACCGGAGTCGCCGTGGACGCCGACGAGGGGCGCAGAATCGCCGCCGCGCTCAGCACCCGCAAGGCGCTCGTGCTGCGCAACCACGGCCTGCTGACCGTCGGCGATTCGGTCGACGCGGCGGCCTGGTGGTTCGTGTCCATGGAACGCTCCTGCCAGGTCCAGCTCACCGCCCGCGCGGCGGGCCGGCCGGTGCTCATCGACCACCGGCAGGCGGTCGCGACGCGTGAGCAGCTCGGCGGGGACCTGGTGGCGTGGATCAACTATCAGCCGCTGTGGCAGGACATCAGCAGGAGTGAGCCTGACCTGTTGTCGTGACCGGTCTTGATTGCTTGATCGGCTGTCGTGGCGCTCAGAATCCGCGGAGGCCGATCGGTCCGCGGCGTGGCCCTGGCGCTCAGAATCCGCGGAGTACGGCGGCCTTCGTCGCCGCGAACTCCTCGTCCGTCAGCACCCCGTCGCGGTGCAGCTCGCCCAACTCCCGTAGCCGGCGCAGGAGTACGTCGTGATTCTCGGGCTGCGGCCGGTCCGGTACCGCGTCCCGGGCCGCCGTCGGAAGACGGGGCGGGTCGGCGGAAAGATAGTCGCCGGTGCGGGTGGACGGATGCGGAAGGCGGGCGGTGACCGCGGTGGCGACGAGCGCCGTGAGCAGGTCGCGGCGGGCGCTGCCCCACAGGTCGAGGGCGAACGGGTCCTTCTCCGGCGGGAGTTTGGAGAACGCGGTCTCGCGGGTCACGAAGCGCAGAAAGCCGTCCTCGTAACCGGAGTTGGGCAGCCACTCCACCTGGACGAGATCGGGTACGTCGATGATGCGCGGACCCGTCGCGCGCTTCACCCGGTCCGAGGTGTCGCTCCAGTCGATACGGACCTGGGCGCCGTCGAATGACACCGTGCCGTCGCTGGAGCGGACGGAGACCGGCACGGGTGGGCCCGGCAGCAGGTACTCCTTCGCCGGCTCCTTGGGGATCTGCTCGAGGAGCAGGGCACGGCGTATCTCCTCCGCGACATACTCGGCGACGCCTGAACGATCGATGTCCACCGTCAGCCGGTACGGGTCCGCCGCGTCGGGCAGGCGGCCGCCGGTCGCCTGGAGCAGCGGGTCGGCGCCCTCGCGGAGCCTCAGGCGCAGGCGGCCGCGCTTGCGTTCGGGCTCGTAGACGACGCTTGCGACCGCTTCGAGCGGCACGACGATCTCTCCGTACGTCTGCCGGAACAGCGGTACGGAGCGGTGGAGCCCCGGCGTGATCCGGACCGTGTTGCCGTCGAAGGCCCAGGTCCCGTCGCGCTGGATGATCTCGGCCATACGGAAATTCTCGCAGCCGGGTCAACATGGGGCGGGGGTCATGGGCGCGGTGGGGGGTGGTTGGCCGGTGCTGACCGGACCTGCCGGGCCGGGGTGGAGTGGCGTACGGCACAATGCGCTCTCGTCGCGAGGGTTGGTTCTGCGGGTTGGTTCTGAGGCTTGGTCCTGAGGGTTTCTGCTATGGAGCGGTGCGGGAAGGCGGCAGCGGGCGGTGGCGGTGCAGGAGGTTGGACAGGGCGCGCACGAGGGTGGCTGCACCTGCGGGGACTGTCCGCAGGGGGCTCGTGAAGGGCATCGACGGGCAGTTGCCGCATTTCTTGCTAAACGGGACGAGTTGGCGTCGGGCAGGGGGCTGCCTGCCGCTGTCGCGTACTCGGCGGGGGCCTCGCGGCAGTGGGTGTCGGACGAGCTGACCCAGTCCGCGGACCTCGTCGCCGAGCGCGGCCGGGCCGAGGGGGAGGTGTGGCTGGGCCTGCTGTGGCGGCGTACGGCCTTTGTGGTGGGGGGAGTCGTCGGGGGTCTGCTCCTGGTGCAGGCGCTCACCGCGATCGGGGCGGGCTGGACCGCGGCGCGAACGGCCGGGTTGCTCGCCGGCGTGGTCGTGGGCGGGCTGCTGATCGGGGCGTCGTGGTTGCACCGGGCGCGTGGTGGCGCGCTGGCGCCCGTCATCGGTGAGGACAACCGGCTGTCCACTTCCCGTGCGGTGGCGGCGAGTTGGGTGCTGTTCGTCGTCTACGCCGTGCTGGTGCTGGCGGGGCGGCTCGCGGGCGCGTCCTCGCCTGCCGAGCGCTCCGCGGTGCTCGCCGGGCTCGAACTCGCCCGGGGTGCGGGGATCGTCACCGTTCTCGCCGTGGTGTGCGGGATCGCCGTGCTGGCGCGGCGGGTGGTGGGCTTGCGCGTGCTCGGTCAGCGGCTGCAGAAGATACGGGCCGATCGGCCGCGCGCCGCCGATCTGCTGACCGATGACTCCGGGCGGGGGAGTTTCGCGGACACGCAGTACGTCGTGGTGGCCGGTGCCGCGCTTGTGTTCGCGGCGGTACGGCTTGCTCGGCGGCCCGAGCAGTTGCCTGATCTGCCGTGGGGGTTGGCGTTGGTCGTGCTGGTCTCAGCCGCGACGTACGTCGCCGGAAAGTACGCGGAGGGGGGTCGGCCGGTGATCCTCTCGGTCGTCCGGTCCCGGGAGGCCGGTGACCTCGACGCGCCTATCCGCACGGGCGACGACATCGAGATCCGGGGGGCTGGGTTTGTGCCTCCGGGGGCCCATACCGCTGATCGTCTGTCGCGCATGGTGGTCCGTATCGGCTCCGTGCACGTGCATGTGCCGCTGGTCCCTGTGGCCGGCGGTTTCAGCAATCCGTCCGACGCGGTGCTCACTGTGCCGGTGCCTGTGGATGTGGAGCCCGGGCGGGTTGAGGTGCAGGTGATCACGGCGGCGGGGGTGGAGACGAATCGGTACGGGATCGATGTGACGGACTGAGGGGATGGTGATGGAGGCTGTCTCTTATACACAGCT
>NZ_JAAKZY010000134.1 GCF_011045015.1 Streptomyces scabichelini
CCCGGCACCCCCACCCGGCGGCCGCCGTCGTCCCCCTCTCCCGGACCGGCGGCCGCCTCTTGGCGAGACTTGTGGGCCGGGCCACACGGACCCGGCCGTGCGGCATGCCGGATGCGCGATAGCCTGATCGCCGGATCTCTCTTGACGCCAAGAGATCGATCATTCGTACCCGTGGTCGATCATCGCGGCGGCGAGCGCCGGCCCAGGCCGACGCCGGGGATCCCGCACCCCGGGGCAGGGACGCCCCAACCGCCAGCTGTCATACGGAGAACGCCATGACCCGCACTCCCGTGAACGTCACCGTCACCGGCGCGGCCGGCCAGATCGGTTACGCCCTGCTCTTCCGCATCGCCTCCGGCCAGCTGCTCGGCGCGGACGTGCCGGTCAAACTGCGCCTCCTGGAGATCACCCCGGCGCTGAAGGCCGCCGAGGGCACCGCCATGGAGCTCGACGACTGTGCCTTCCCCCTCCTTCAGGGCATCGACATCTCGGACGACCCGAACGTCGCCTTCGACGGCGCGAACGTAGCCCTTCTGGTCGGCGCCCGCCCCCGTACGAAGGGCATGGAGCGCGGTGACCTGCTGGAGGCCAACGGCGGCATCTTCAAGCCGCAGGGCAAGGCCATCAACGACCACGCCGCGGACGACATCAAGGTCCTCGTCGTCGGCAACCCGGCCAACACCAACGCCCTGATCGCCCAGGCCGCCGCCCCGGACGTACCGGCCGACCGCTTCACCGCGATGACCCGTCTGGACCACAACCGGGCGCTGACGCAGCTCGCGAAGAAGACGGGTTCGACGGTCGCCGACATCAAGCGCCTGACCATCTGGGGCAACCACTCCGCCACCCAGTACCCCGACATCTTCCACGCCACGGTCGCCGGCAAGAACGCCGCCGAGACCGTGAACGACGAGAAGTGGCTGGCCGAGGACTTCATCCCGACCGTCGCCAAGCGCGGCGCCGCGATCATCGAGGCCCGTGGCGCCTCGTCAGCGGCCTCCGCCGCCAACGCCGCCATCGACCACATCTACACATGGGTCAACGGCACGACGGACGGCGACTGGGCCTCCATGGGTATCCCGTCGGACGGCTCGTACGGTGTCGCGGAGGGCCTCATCTCCTCCTTCCCCGTCACCGCCAAGGACGGCAAGTACGAGATCGTCCAGGGCCTCGACATCAACGACTTCTCCCGCGCCCGCATCGACGCGTCGGTGAAGGAGCTGGAGGAGGAGCGCGAGGCGGTCCGCGGCCTCGGCCTCATCTGATCCGACCCTCGGCGTTCGACCAAGCCGACCCTCGGCGTTCGGCGTTCGGCCGAGCCGACCCCGGCATTCCGCGAGCCCGCACGGCCACTCACCCACTCGGCCGTGCGGGCTCGCGCTTTCCCCGCGTACGGCACGGCTCATGCGCCTGTCCGGAGAGACTCACCAGTTCGAGGGGTGATTTCCGTTCACCCCTCCCGCCTCCGGCGCCTCTCCGCTAACGTCAACTCCCTTGTCCACCAATGGAATTCACCGCGGTCAGCACTGGCCTGCGGCAAACAGGGGTGTCGGGAGCATGGGGAGCGAACCGTCGAAGCGGCGCTGGGGCCACACCGAGGCCACCCGGCTGTTGTGCGCCGGGGCCCATCTGGACGCGGGGTTCCGCAGGCGGGTCATCGACGAACTCGTCGGAAACGCGCAGCGCCCGGTGGCGCCGCCGCTCGGCGCGGACGTCGTGCCCGTCCTCGCGCACGCGCTGCGCGCCCGCCGCGACGAGGTGCGCACCGCGCTGCTGCTGCTCGCGGTGTGGATCGGGTTCCTGGTCAGCGATGTGGTGATGATCCGGGACACCGTGCAGGACGGCGCCGGCGGCGACGCCGACCTGTCCTTCGGTGACTACGTCTCGATCGTCTTCGAGTCGGAGGCGTCGGACGACGTGGGGGCGCCGGGCGCGCTCGGCGGGCTCGTCCCCGGCACGTGGGCGATCTCGTACGCCGCGGTCGTCCTGCTGCTGTGGCTGGCGCGGGTCATCTCCGGCCGGGG
Source organism: Streptomyces scabichelini (assembly GCF_011045015.1). Lineage (GTDB taxonomy): Bacteria > Actinomycetota > Actinomycetes > Streptomycetales > Streptomycetaceae > Streptomyces > Streptomyces scabichelini. The sequence continues at coordinate 2,025 of NZ_JAAKZY010000134.1, forward strand.
CACGGACACCGCCGTGGTGCAGCGGCTGAAGCTGCCGCCCGCCCTTGCCTGGTTGCAGCGGCGCCTCGGCTGGCTGGTGACCGCGGCCGCCTGGCTGGTCGGTGTCCGGTACTGGGTACAGGCCGGGGCCGGGATCGAGGACACGCCGTATCCGGTGATCTTCCCGCTGTTGCTGGGTGTCGTCGTCTGGCGCCACCAGTGGCTGCGGAAACAGACGCTGCGCATGGCGCTGGCCCGCCAGACGTTCGCCGAGACGCCCGACCCCGGCCTGCCGCACCGCTACCAGGCCCTCGCCGAGCGCATCCGCCGCGAACAGGACGCCTCGCTCACCCTCTACGACGCCAACCGTCCCTTCGTCGGCGCAGGCGTGCCCCGTAAGCCCTGGTCGGTCGTGCTGGAACTGCGGCACAAGGAGGCGGGGGAGAGCGGCAACGGCGTACCCGGGCCCCGCTCGAAGGCCGCGCCCGCGCCGCTCACCGCGCGCGAGATCATCGCCATGATCGAGCGTCCGCTGCGGGCGCTGAAGGAGTCCGCCGGGGACGGGAGCCGGGACCGGCTGCGGGAGCTGGAGATCGAGGAGTTCGTCTACCTCCCGTCCGGTGTGGGCCGCGACGAGCCGCTCGTCGTCGTCCGGGGTGACGCCCGGACGGCGGGCGTGTACGAGTCCGCTCAGGTCGAGCGGCACCTGGACGAGTCCGTGGGGGAGGGCGGGGAGGCCCGCCGGCACTTCCTGCGGATCAGGGTCGGCGCCTGGAACGAGCAGGTCGTCGTCTCGCTGCTGGTCCGGGTGCACACCCAGGGCGGCATGCTGGTCCTCGAAGTGGTGCCGCATGTGCTCGGACCGATCGTGCCGGAGTTCCGGGAGATCGACGCGATCGTGGGGCGCGAGCCGGAAGGCCCGCTGCGCGACGCCGTCCGCGCCCTGATCGACGCCCCCTCGGTCGGTGTGGCGACGGGGATCGCGGCCCTGCGCACCCTGCGTTCCGTACTGCGTCAGTGGTCGGCCCGTCCCGAACAGGCGGCGCCCGACGCACCGCTGGTCTCGCTGCGCGAGCTGGCCAGCACCGACGAGCTGTCCCTCTTCCAGGAGATGGACGTCACCCGCTACATCAGGACCCTCCAGGACCGGATCGGCGAGGGCGTACGGGACGCCCTGCAGGCGCACGGCTACCGCACCGACCGACTGGAGCAGAACATCACCAACATCCACAACAGCGGGCTCTACATCAACGAGATGTCCGGCGGCGCCCTCGCCACGGGCTCGCACGGCCAGGCCACGCACACGGAGAGGAGCACGGTATGAGCAGCGACGGGGGCACGGGCGGCGGGGCGCAGGGCGGGGCGCAGATCCATATCGGTTCGATCAGCGGGGGCTCCCAGGCCTTCGGGGACCACGGCAGGGCCGAGTCCGTCAACTACACGGCCGTGCCCGCCGAGCCCGGGTACGGGGAGCTGCTCACCGCCGTACGAGCACTGCGCACCGAACTCGGGCAGCAGGAGCGTACGGCCGAGAGCGAGGCCCTCGGCGCCGAACTGGCCGAAGTGGAGGGCGAGATCGCCCGCACCGGGCGCAGCGGGGACGGACCGCTCGCGCGGCTGCGCGACCGTCTCGCCGCCTACGGTCCCGCCGCGGCGACCGCCGCATCCGTGACCGCCGTCACCCAGGCGATCGCCCAGCTCCTCGGCTGACCGCCGACCGCCGGAAGGACAACGATGGTGAGGGTCTTCGACGCCGACCGCCAGGAGTGGGCGGGGCCCGAAGAAGAACAGCAGGTCGTCGCGCTCCAGCGGCGCGACGCTGCGCGCCAGCGCCAGGCGCTGCGCGGTGCGGCCGTGGTCCTCGCGGTCTGCGGGCTGGCCTTCGGCACCTGGGCGCTGGGGTGGAAGGACGAGCCGGGTCCTGTGGGCTACTTCACGGCCCGCGACGCCCCGCCCGCACAGACCACCGACACGGACGGCGACACGAGCGGCGACTCGGGCGGTACGGGCACCGAGGACCCGGCGTCGCCGGGCCCGACGGACACGCTGCCCCCGGAATACGAGGCCGTGCAGGACCCGGAGGGCTTCCGCGTGGCCGTCAGGAAGGGCTGGGACCGCCAGACGGCCGCCTCCGTCCATGGCTTCGACATCGTCAACTACCGCAGCGCCGACGGCTCCCGCCGCATCCAGATCTACGAGGTGCTGGAGGCCACCCCGGACGCGTCCCTCCAGGAGTACGTGTCCGACAGCACCCCCAAGCCCGAGGGCTTCGAGCAGCTCTCCCTGGAAAGCCTCGACGACGGCGGCTACCCGGCCGCCCGCCTCGAATACCTCGCCGACTCCCTCAAGGGCGAGACGGACAACGGCACCTGGCACATCGTCGATCACCGCTTCGAGTCCATGGACGGCAAGCTGTACGCCATCACCTCCTACGGCCCGGCGGCAGACGGCTACGACGACGAACGAACCATCCTGGACACGGCGTTGAACTGGTTCTGCCCCCCGGCCACGCAATGCCCGGAGCCGGTCGCGGACTGAGGCGGATGCGGAGGCGGAGGCGGTGCGGTCAGTGGGTCAGGGCTTCTGGCCCGGGAGCCGCTTCTCGAACCAGTACGCCCCGTACACGTCGTCGTTGTACCGCGGGATCTCGGTGTACCCGGCCGCCCGGTACATCGCCTGCGCCTCCGTGAGCGAGGCGTGCGTGTCGAGGCGTACGACCCCGTGGCCGCGCTCGACGGCCTGTCGCTCCAGCTCGGCGAGCAGGCGGCGGGCGAGGCCGAGGCGGCGGGCGTCAGGGTGCACCCACACGTGGCGGATCTCGCCGGCACCGGGTTCGAGCTGTCGCAGCGCCCCGCATCCCACGGGGCGGCCTTCCTCGTAGGCGACGAGGAAGGCGCCGGTGTCCCCCGACACCTCACGCGGTCGTACGAGGGCCGCCCGGTCGTATCCCTCGGGGAAGCGTTCGTCGACGTCGGCGGCGTAGGCGTCGAGGCACGCGCGGGCGTCCGGGGCGGCTCCGTCGACGACCTCGACGGTGATCGCGGCGAGCCGCAGCAGCCGCTGGGCGGCGCCGAGGGCCTCGGTCAGCTGCCCCCGCTGGGCCGGCGTCAGTCCGCTGAGCAGCCCCTCGGCGAGGTGGTTGGCCCGCCGGTTCTGCTCCTTCACCTCGACGCGCCCCGCCGGGGTGAGTTCGGCGACCCGCAGCCGGGTGTCCTGCGGGTGCACGGTGATCCGTACGAGCCCCTGCGTCTCCAGCGCCTTGGCCATCCGGCTCAGGTACCCGGCGTCCAGGCCGAGTCGGCTCCGCAGCTCTCGCAGTGAGACCCCGTCCCCGATCTCGAACAGCAGCCGCGCCTCGCCGAGCGGCCGGTCCTGGCCCAGGTAGTGGTCGTCGAGCGCGCCGATGCGCCGGGTGAAGTAGCGGTTGAAGCGACGAAGGGTCGTCACATGCTCCGTGGACACTGGCTCCATATTTATTTGACTGTAGTCAAAGGTAAGGGAGAAGTCCATGAGAAGGAGAAGTCCATGAGAAGGAGAAGCGCGCTCCCAGTGACTCAGCGCACTTTCGGCCACGGTCGAGCATGTATCGCCCGGGTCGGGGCAGGGGCATCCAGCCCTCACTAAGTGACACAGGTGTGACACAGGGGCATGGAACAGGAACGAAAGGCAAGACCGATCATGGCGGGACCAGCGGGACCAGCGGAACGACAGCCGCAGAAGACGATCCACGTGGGCGGGGAGTGGCTTGAAGCCGTCTCCGGGGCCACGCGTGAAGTGCTCGACCCGGCGGACGCCAAGCCGTTCGCCGTGGTCGCGGAAGGCGACGAGCGCGACGCGGAGGCGGCCGTCGGCGCTGCCCGGCGGGCCTTCGACGAAGGGCCCTGGCGCCGCACCTCCGTCGCCGACCGCGCCGCCCTGCTGCGCCGCGTCGCCGATCTCCTCGTACGCGACCGTGAGCGGCTCGGGCTGCTGGAGAGCCGTGACGCGGGCAAGACGCTCGAAGAGGGGCGCGTGGACATCGACTGCGTCGCCGACGCCTTCCGGTACTTCGCCGATCTCGTCGTCGGAGAGGGCGGGGGCCGTGTCGTCGACGCCGGGTCCGACGACCTTCACAGCGTCGTCGTGCACGAACCCGTCGGCGTCTGCGCGATGATCACGCCCTGGAACTACCCGCTGCTCCAGGCGAGCTGGAAGGTCGCGCCCGCGCTCGCCGCGGGCAATGCGTTCGTCATCAAGCCGAGCGAGATCACTCCCCTGACCACGGTCGCTCTCGTGGAACTGCTCGTCGAGGCCGGGCTGCCCGCCGGTGTCGCCAACATCGTGACCGGGCCCGGGCACACGGTCGGCGCCCGCCTCGCCGAGCACCCCGGCGTCGACCTCGTTTCCTTCACCGGCGGGCTCGTCAGCGGGATCAAGGTCGCCCAGGCCGCCGCCGTCACCGTCAAGAAGGTCGCCCTCGAACTCGGCGGCAAGAACCCCAACGTCGTCTTCGCCGACGCCTGCGCCACGGAGGAAGGCTTCGACACGGCCGTCGACCAGGCCCTCAACGCCGCGTTCATCCACAGCGGCCAGGTCTGTTCCGCCGGAGGGCGCCTCATCGTCGAGGAGTCCGTACGCGAGCGCTTCGTCGCCGAACTCGCCCGCAGGGCCGGGAGGATCCGGCTGGGGCGCGGCACCGAGGACGGCGTCGAGTGCGGGCCGCTCGTGTCTCAGCAGCAGCGGGAGAAGACGGAGGCGTACGTCGCTTCCGCCCTGGCGGAGGGCGCGGTGCTGCGGGCCGGCGGCAAGCGGCCCGAACCGTCCGAGGTGCGGCCCGCCACCGGCTACTTCTACGAGCCGACCGTTCTCGACCAGTGCCACCGCGACATGAAGGTCGTACGCGAGGAGGTCTTCGGGCCCGTCCTCACCGTCGAGACCTTCCGCACCGAGGACGAGGCCGTCGCGCTCGCCAACGACACGGAGTACGGGCTCGCGGGCGCCGTCTGGACCGCCGACGCGGGCCGTGCCCGGCGCGTCGCCGGACGGCTGCGGCACGGCACCGTCTGGATCAACGACTTCCACCCGTACCTCCCGCAGGCGGAGTGGGGCGGCTTCGGCAAGAGCGGCGTCGGGCGGGAGCTCGGGCCCGCCGGTCTCGCCGAGTACCGCGAGACCAAGCACGTGTACCAGAACCTCGCGCCGAAGCCGGTGCGGTGGTTCGCGGGCTGACGCCCGAGCACCACCCGGCCACCTCCGCAAGAACCCCCGCAGGACCCCGCCAAGAACCCCCGCCAAGGACCCCCGGCCAAGGACCGCCGAGCGCAGCACCTTGTACGACCCCGAGGAGTAACCCCCCTATGCCTGACCACGAGCACACGTACGACTACGTCGTCATCGGCGGCGGTACCGCGGGCTCCGTCATCGCATCCCGCCTGACCGAGAACCCGGACGTCACCGTCGCCGTCATCGAGGGCGGCCCCAGCGACGTCGACCGCGAGGACGTCCTCACCCTGCGCCGCTGGATGGGGCTGCTCGGCGGGGACCTGGACTACGACTACCCGACGACCCGGCAGCCGCGCGGCAACTCGCACATCCGGCACAGCCGGGCCCGTGTGCTCGGCGGCTGCTCCTCCCACAACACGCTCATCGCGTTCAAGCCGCTGCCGTCCGACTGGGACGAGTGGGAGGCGGCCGGTGCCAAGGGCTGGGGCCCGGTGCCGATGGAGGCGTACTACGCCCGGTTGCGCAACAACATCGTCGCCGTCGACGAGAAGGACCGGAACGCCATCGCCCGCGACTTCGTCGACGCCGCCCAGGCCACGCTGGGCGTACCGCGCGTCGAGGGCTTCAACAAGAAGCCGTTCAGTGAGGGCGTCGGTTTCTTCGATCTCGCGTACCACCCGGAGAACAACAAGCGGTCGAGCGCGTCGGTGGCGTACCTCCACCCCTTCCTGGACCGCCCGAACCTGACGATCCTGCTGGAGACCTGGGCGTACAGGCTGGAGCTCGACGGGACGCGGGCGCGCGGTGTGCACGTACGGACCAAGGACGGCGAGGAGATCCTCGTACGCGCGAAGAGCGAAGTCCTGCTGTGCGCGGGCGCCGTGGACTCGCCCCGGCTGCTCCTGCACTCCGGCATCGGCCCCGCACGCGACCTGGAGGCGCTCGGCATCCCCGTCGCGCACGACCTGCCCGGCGTCGGCGAGAACCTGCTCGACCACCCCGAGTCGGTCATCGTCTGGGAGACGCACGGACCGATCCCCGAGAACTCCGCGATGGACTCCGACGCGGGCCTCTTCGTGCGGCGCGACCCCGCGTCCGCGGGACCGGACCTGATGTTCCACTTCTACCAGATCCCGTTCACCGACAATCCGGAGCGGATCGGGTACGAACGCCCCGCGCACGGAGTATCGATGACCCCCAACATCCCCAAGCCCCGCAGCCGCGGCCGGCTGTATCTGACCAGCGCCGACCCCGCCGAGAAGCCCGCCCTCGACTTCCGCTACTTCACGGACGAGGACGACTACGACGGCCGCACCCTCGTCGACGGGATCAGGATCGCCCGCGAGATCGCCAAGTCAGAGCCCCTGGCGGGCTGGCTGAAGCGCGAGGTGGCCCCCGGCCCCGATGTCACGGGGGACGAGGAGCTCAGCGTGTACGCGCGGTCGGTGGCGCACACGGTGTACCACCCGGCGGGAACCTGCCGTATGGGCGCAGCGGACGACCGACTCGCCGTCGTCGACCCGGAGTTGAGGATCCGTGGCCTGGAAGGCATTCGGATCGCCGACGCGTCCGTCTTTCCGACGATGCCCGCCGTGAACCCGATGATCGGGGTGCTCATGGTCGGGGAGAAGTGTGTGGACCTGATCGGGGGTGGCGAGTGATGACCGCGACGACACCTCTCGCGAAGGCCACGGCCACCCAGTCCGTCTTCTCCGTCGAGGGCCTGTGGAAGGTCTTCGGGCCGAAGGCCGACCGCGTGCCCGGCGACCCGGAACTCGGCGCGCTGAGCGCCGCCGAACTCCGCGACCGCACCGGTTGCACCGCCGCCGTGCGCGACGTGAGCTTCGAGGTCGGCAAGGGCGAGGTCTTCGTCGTCATGGGCCTGTCAGGGTCGGGCAAGTCCACGCTCGTACGCTGCCTGACGCGCCTGATCGAGCCGACCGCCGGGTCGATCGTGATCGACGGCGAGGACGTATGCGCCATGGACAAGACGCGCCTGCGCGAACTGCGCCGCCACCGCGCCTCGATGGTCTTCCAGCACTTCGGACTGCTGCCGCACAGGTCCGTGATCGACAACGTCGCGTACGGCCTGGAGATCCAGGGCGTCGCGAAGGGCGAGCGCCGGGAGCGGGCTCAGGAAGTCGTCGCCAAGGTCGGCCTGGAGGGCATGGAGCAGCGCAGGCCCGGACAGCTCTCCGGCGGCCAGCAGCAGCGGGTCGGGCTCGCGCGGGCGCTGGCCGTCGACCCCGAAGTCCTGCTGTTCGACGAGCCGTTCAGCGCGCTCGACCCGCTGATCCGGCGCGATATGCAGGAGGAGGTCATCCGGCTCCACCGCGAGGAGGGCCGCACGATGGTCTTCATCACCCACGACCTGAGCGAGGCCCTGCGCCTCGGCGACCGCATCGCCCTCATGCGCGACGGCCGCATAGTCCAGCTCGGCACGCCCGAGGAGATCGTCGGCTCGCCCGCCGACGACTACGTACGCGACTTCGTCCGGGACGTGCCGCGCGAGCAGGTCATGACGGTCCGTACGGCCATGCGGCCCGCCGGCGCCGACGAGGTCGGCAGCGGTCCCGCCGTGGCGCCGGACGCGACGGTCTCGGAGGCCATCGAGGCGGTCGCGCGCGCGGGCCGCCCGGCGCGCGTGATGGACGACGGCCGCTGCGTCGGAGTCGTGGACTCCAAGGCGCTGCTGGGCGTGGTGGCCGGAACGGACGAGCCGGCCAGAACCGACCAGCCGGCCAGAACGGACGAGCCGGCCGGCGTGAGCGAGGGGGTGGCCTGATGGCTACCGCCACCGCCTCCGTCGACTCCACCGCACTGGCGGACCGGGCCCGAGCGCTGATCCGCCACCGTGCTGTCGCCAAGCTCCTGCTGCTCGCCCTCGCCGCGGCGATCCTCGTGCCCCTCGCCAACGCCCGCTGGGCGAGCGGCACCTGGCCCGACGCCCTGACCGTCGACTTCTCCGAACCGCTCGGCAAGGCGAACGACTGGGTCATCGACAACCGCGACAGCCACCCGCTGTTCCTGTACTTCTTCGGGCACATCTCCAACGCGGTCGTCCTGTCCGTACGCGCCGTCTACCTCGTCCTGCTCGCCGCCGGCTGGGCGGGCGTCACCGCCGCGGCGGCGCTCATCGCCTGGCGGGTGGCCGGGGTACGGCTGGCGATCGGTACGGGCGTCGCGTTCCTGCTCTGCGGGCTGCTCGGCATGTGGGTGCCCACGATGCAGACGCTGGCGTTGATGGTGGTCGCCGTGCTCGCGTCGGTCGTGCTCGGCGCGCTGCTCGGCCTCGCCGCCGGGCTCTCCGACCGTACGTACCGTGCGCTGCGCCCCGTACTCGACACCATGCAGGTCCTGCCGGCCTACTCGTACCTCCTGCCGGTCGTGCTGGTCTTCGGCATGGGCGTCCCGGCGGCGGCGCTCGCCACCGTCGTCTACGCCGCCCCGCCGATGGCCCGGCTCACCGCGCTCGGCCTGCGCGGCGCCGACGGCGGTGTGATGGAGGCCGTCGAGTCCATGGGCACCACCGCGCGGCAGCGGCTGCTCACCGCCCGGCTCCCGCTCGCCCGCAAGGAACTCCTCCTCGGTCTCAACCAGACGATCATGATGGCCCTGTCGATGGCCGTCATCGCGTCCGTCATCGGCGGGGCCGGCCTCGGCGACCGCGTCTACCAGGCCCTCGGCTCGGTCGATGTCGGCGCCGCCCTCTCCGCCGGCATCCCGATCGTGCTGCTCGCCGTCGTCCTGGACCGGGTGACGGCCGCGGCGGGGGAGCGGCTCGGCGACCCGGGGCCCGGCGGGTCAGGGCCCGGCGGGTTCGCCAAGTCCGGCCTGACGCTGTGGGGTTACGCGGCTGTCGGCGCCGTGGCCATCGCCCTCGTCGGACGTTTCACGGACCGCCTCGACTGGCCCGAGTCCTGGCTGCTCGAGATCGCCGAGCCCGTGAACCGGGCCGTCGACTGGATGACCGACCACCTCTACTCCGGCGTCCCCTACGTGGGCGGCACCGCCGACTGGGCCGGCCACTTCACCACCTGGATCCTGGACCCGGTGCGGGACGGCCTGCAGTGGCTGCCCTGGTGGTCGGTCCTGCTGATCGTCGCCGCGCTCGCGTGGCTCATCGGCACCTGGCAGACCGCCCTCACCGCCGTCCTCGCGATGGCCGCGATCGGCGTGCTCGGCGTGTGGAAGCCGTCCCTCGACACGCTCTCCCAGGTGCTGGCGGCCGTGGCGGTCACGCTCGTCGTGGGCTTCGCGATCGGCATCGCCGCCGCGCGCAGCGAACGCGTCGAACGGCTGCTGCGGCCCGTACTGGACGTCTTCCAGACGATGCCGCAGTTCGTGTACCTGATCCCGGTGGTGGCCCTCTTCGGAGTGGGCCGCGCACCCGCCGTGGCCGCCGCCGTCGTCTACGCCCTGCCCGCCGTCGTACGCATCACCACGCAGGGCCTGCGCCAGGTGAATCCGGCCGCGATGGAGTCGTCGCGCTCGCTCGGCGCCACGAACTGGCAGCAACTGTGGCAGGTACAGCTGCCGTTGGCGCGCCCTGCGCTGCTCCTCGCCGTCAACCAGGGCGTCGTCCTGGTCCTCGCCGTCGTCATCATCGGCGGCCTGGTCGGCGGTGGCGCGCTCGGCTACGACGTCGTGTTCGGGATCGCCCAGGGCGACCTGGCCACCGGCCTCGTCGCGGGCGCGGCGATCGTCTGCCTCGGCCTGATGCTCGACCGGGTGACCCAGCCGACGGAACGCCGTACGAGGAAGGGGGCCTGAGATGCGTACGAGGATGATCCCGGCTGTTGCGGGCGCGTGCGCCCTGCTGGTGCTGACCGGCTGCGGAGCCGCGGACATGACGAAGCAGGCCTCGCCCTTCGCGAACGCGCAGGGCGCCAGGACCGTGACCCTGTCCGTGCAGTCCTGGGTGGGCGCACAGGCCAACGTGGCCGTCGCGCAGTACCTGCTGGAGCACGAACTCGGCTATCGCGTCGACACCGTCCAGGTCGACGAGGTCCCCGCGTGGGACGCGCTCAGCCAGGGCCGGATCGACGCGATCCTGGAGGACTGGGGGCATCCCGAGCAGGAGCAGCGGTACGTCAAGGACAAGAAGACGATCGCGCGCGGCGGCGACCTCGGGGTCACTGGGCACATCGGCTGGTTCGTCCCGACGTACTTCGCCAAGCAGCACCCGGACGTCACGAACTGGAAGAACCTGAACAAGTACGCCGACCAGTTCCGCACCCCGGAGAGCGGCGGCAAGGGCCAGCTGATGGACGGCTCGCCCTCGTACGTGACGAACGACAAGGCGCTGGTGGACAACCTGAACCTCGACTACCAGGTGGTGTTCGCCGGTTCGGAGGCCGCGCAGATCACGCAGATGCGGCAGTTCGCGAAGGAGAAGAAGCCCTTCCTCACGTACTGGTACACCCCGCAGTGGCTCTTCAAGAAGGTCCCCATGACGGAGGTGAAGCTGCCCCCGTACAAGGAGGGCTGCGACGCCGACCCGAAGAAGGTCGCCTGCGCGTACCCGCACACCCCGCTGCAGAAGTACCTCAACGCGGACTTCGCCAGTGGGGGCGGCAAGGCGGCCGCCTTCCTGAAGAACTTCAAGTGGACGACCGAGGACCAGAACGAGGTGTCCCTGATGATCGCCGACCAGAAGCTGACCCCTGAGGAGGCGGCGAAGAAGTGGGTGGACAGCCACGAGTCGACTTGGCGGTCGTGGCTGTCCAAGTGACGAGCGCGCGCTCCTAAGGGGCGCGGTTCGCCGCCGCGCGCGCCTGGCCGAACCAGTCCTCGCGCAGGCCGTGGGCGATGTCCGTCAGCGCCGCGGTCGCGCGACGCTGCAGTCCGGGCCCGAACGTGATCCGTGTGGCGCCGAGTCGGCCGAGCTCCGCCGGTGAGGGGTCGTCCAGCTTCGCGGACGCGTTGATCGGGCCCCGGATCCCGGCGCGCAGGAGCGGGAGTACGTCCGTGGGGGCGCCGATCGGATACACGCAGTCGGCGCCCGCCGTCACGTACAACACCGCCCGCTCGACGGCCCGTTCGGGGTCGGGAACCCCACGCGAGAACGTGTCGACGCGCGCGTTGAGGAAGAGCCGGTCGCCTGCGGCGGCCCGCACCTCGGCGAGCCAGTCGGCGTGCCGCGCCGGGTCCTTGAGGACTCCCTCGTGCGAGTCCTCGAGGTTGCAGCCGACGGCGCCCGTCTCGAGGAGCCGCTCCACCAGCTCTTTGGGTGCGAGCCCGTAGCCGTCCTCGATGTCCGCGGAGACGGGCACGTCCACGGACCGCACGATCCGGGCGACCGCCGCGAACATCTCATCGGCGGGCGTGGCCCCGTCCTCGTATCCGAGCGAGGCGGCGACCCCGGCGCTGGGTGTCGCGAGCGCCGGGAAACCGGCGTCCGCGAACACGCGGGCGCTGGCGGCGTCCCACGGGCCGGGAAGGATCAACGGATCGCCCGGTGCGCGGCCCTGGTGCAGCGCGCGGAAGGTCTCGACCTTGCTGTTCACCATGCGTTGCCCCCCGGCGGGATGCGGCGGCTGACCATCAGCCGGTTCCACCCGTTGATGACGGTGATCAGCCCGATGAGGTGCGCGAGCCGGCCCTCGTCGAAGTGCTGGGCGGCCCTCTCGTACACCTCGTCCGGCACGAAGCCCTCGGTCAGGACGGTGACCGCCTCCGTCAGCGCGAGCGCCGCCCGCTCGCGCTCGGTGTAGAGGTCCCCCGCCTCCTCCCAGGCGTTGAGGAGCTGGATGCGGTCCTCGGACTCGCCGTGCTTGCGGGCCAGTTCGAGATGCATGTCGAGGCAGAACGCGCAGTGGTTGAGCTGCGAGGCGCGGATCTGGACCAGTTCGGCGAGCCCGGGGTCGCCGAGGCCCTTCTTCGCGGCGGCGCTCAGCGCGGACATGGCCGTGCCGACTTCCGGGTCGAGAAGCTTTGTGCGAGCCGTCACTTGAAGTCGCCCGCCTTGTAGTGGCCGGGCACCGCGCGCGTGGCCACGCCGAACCGGTTCCACGCGTTGATCACCGCGATGCTCGCGATGAGCTGGGCCAGCTCCGCCTCGTCGAAGTGCTTGGCCGCCCTCTCGTACACCTCGTCGGGCACGAACCCGTCGGTGAGGACGGTCACGGCCTCCGTCAGCTCGATCGCCGCGAGTTCCCTCTCGGTGTAGAAGTGCTTCGACTCCTCCCAGGCGGGGAGCTGGACGATGCGCTGGACGCTCTCGCCCGCCGCCAGCGCGTCCTTGGTGTGCATGTCCAGGCAGAACGCGCAGTGGTTGATCCCGGAGGCGCGCAGCCGCACGAGCTCCACGAGCGAGGGGTCGAGGCCCTGCTGGGCGGCGGCGTCGAGGCGGACCATCGTCTTGTAGACCTCGGGCGCGAGTGTGGCCCAGCGCATCCGGGGCGGCTGCTCGGGCGCGTACGCCACGGTCGTCGTGTCGCTGTGCCTGGTCGTGTCGCTGTTCCGTGTCGTCCCGTCGTTCGTCGTGATGCCGTCGTTCGTCGTCATGCCATGGACCCTACGGGCGGAGTAGCCCAGGAGTATGGTCCATTTCCATGGCTGAATCATGGGCCACTTTGGGTGTCGACCTGCATGTCGAACTGACCGGATCAGGTGTCCGCCGAGGGCTCACGGACGCGTTGCGCGAGGCGGTACGGGGCGGGCGGCTCGCCCCCGGGACACGACTGCCGTCGTCGCGGTCGCTCGCCGCCGACCTCGGCATCGCGCGCAACACGGTCGCCGACGCGTACACCGATCTCGTCGCCGAGGGCTGGCTCACCGCACGCCAGGGCTCGGGCACGCGGGTGGCGGAACGGGCCGTGGTGGCGCCGGCCTCGTCAGCGGCGCCACGGCCGCGCGCGTCCCGCGGGCCGACGTACGACCTCATACCCGGCAGCCCCGACTTCGCCTCGTTCCCCCGCGCCGAGTGGCTCAAGGCGGCCCGCCGCGCACTGGCCACGGCGCCGAACGACGCCCTCGGCTACGGCGACCCGCGAGGCCGCGTCGAACTCCGAACCGCCCTCGCCGCCTACCTCGCCCGCGCCCGCGGCGTACGTACCGACCCCGAACGCATCGTCATCTGCTCCGGCTTCACCCACGGCCTGCGCCTGCTCGGCACGGGGCTGCGGCAACGGGGGCTGCGCTCGCTCGCCGTGGAGTCGTACGGGCTCGATGTGCACTGGGGGCTGGCAGAGGCGGCGGGATTGCGGACGGTTCCGCTGCCGTTCGATGAGCTGGGTACGTCCACGGATGGCCTGGCGGATGCGGGGGCGGGCTCCGGTGCGGACGCGGACGCGGGGGAGAGGGCGGGGGCCTTCGTCGATGCCCGGGCGGTCCTGCTGACCCCTTCGCACCAGTTCCCCATGGGCGTACCGCTGCGGTCCGACCGGCGGGCCGCCGTCGTCGACTGGGCGCGGCGGACCGGCGGGCTGATCCTGGAGGACGACTACGACGGGGAGTTCCGCTACGACCGCCAGCCCGTGGGAGCACTCCAAGGACTCGACCCGGATCGCGTCGTGTACCTGGGCACCGCCAGCAAGTCCCTGGCCCCGGGGCTGCGGCTCGGCTGGATGGTCCTGCCGCCGTCGCTGGTGTCGGAGGTCGCGGCGGCGAAGGGAGGCGTGGACACGTGCGGGGTTCTGGACCAGCTGACTCTGGCGGAGTTCCTCACCTCGGGTGCGTACGACCGCCATGTCCGTGCGGCCCGGCTGCGCTATCGCCGCCGCCGCGATCAACTCGTCGCGGCGCTCGCGTCCCACGCCCCGTCGGTACGGGCCACCGGCATCGCGGCCGGTCTGCACGCCGTCCTCCAACTCCCGCCCGGCACCGAGGAGTCGGTGGCTCGGGCGGCAGTCCGGCAGGGTCTGGCGGTCCACGGCCTGGCCCGCTACCGCCACGCGGACGCCGCGACCGACCCGTACGACGCCCTCGTCGTGGGCTACGGCACACCTCCGGACCACGCCTGGACGGGTGCACTGGACGCCCTGTGCAGGGTGCTGCCTCGGTAATTGGTGCCCGGGGGGAACGGGGCCGATTGTGGCGGGCGGGACCGTGATCGATAGGGTGGGCCGAGAAGTTGATGGTGAACGGTCACGGGGGAACGGACATGGCGGACTCACGACGGCAACTGCGTTCGGGCACGGTCGTACTCGGCGGTATGGGACTCCTCGCGGCGGCACTCAGCGCCTGCTCGTCGGACCCCGACAAGCGCTGCGTCGACCGCGACAGCTACAACTTGGACAAGGGCTACAAGGTCGTCTCCGACAAGGACTGCAAGACCACCGTCTCCAGCAGCCGCAAGAGCCGCAAGGCCTCCTCCGACGACGCCTGGTACTACGGCGGCAAGGAGAGCAAGGGCTGGGTCGACGGCGGCTCCTTCGGCAAGGACTCCGGCGGCTCGGGCAGCTCCGGTGGTTCGAGCAGCGGCGGCGTGGACCGCGGCGGCTTCGGCAATGGCGACGGCGGTAGCTCGGGCGGCTGAGCGGCGGCCAGGACACAAGCCAGAGCGCAGAGCCGTAGGCCCTCAAGCCAGAGCTCAGTGCCATAGGCCCTCAGGCCAGAGCCCAGTGCCATAAGCCCTCAAGCCAGAGCTCAGACCTCAAAGGCCAGAGCTCAGAGCCATAAGCCCTAAGGCAGCAGTCGTCATGGAACGCCGTACCATCGCGCCCCGCCCCGGCTGGCAGCAGACCGTCGAGGAACAGGGCCTCATCTACCCGCTCACCCGCTACCCGGACGACTCCCTGCGCCCGTACTGGGACGAGTCCGCGCACTACGTCTTCTCCCTCCCCGAGGTCGAGGCCCTGGAGGAGGTCGTCGAGGAACTGCACCGGATGTGCCTGGCGGCAGCCGACCACATCGTCACGGCGAACCGCTTCGCCGACCTCGGCATCACCGACCCCCACCTCGCGGAACTCGTCACCGAGGCCTGGCACCGCCGCGACGAACTCCCGTCCCTGTACGGCCGTTTCGACCTCCGCTACGACGGCACGGGCCCGGCGAAGCTCCTGGAGTACAACGCGGACACCCCGACCTCACTCGTCGAGGCCGCCAGCCCTCAGTGGTTCTGGATGGAGGAACGCTTCCCGGGCGCCGACCAGTGGAACTCCCTCCACGAACGCCTCGTCGACGCCTGGAAGAAACAGTCCGCCCTCCTCCCGCCGGGCAGTCCCCTCTACTTCGCGCACTCCTCCGCCGACGAACTCGGTGAGGACCTGATGACCGTCGCCTATCTGAAGGAGACCGCGGAACAGGCCGGCCTGGAGACCGACTGGATCTCCATGGAGGAGATCGGCTGGGACCGCATCTCCGGCCGCTTCGTCGACAAGCAACTCCGCTTCATCCGCAGTTGCTTCAAGCTCTACCCGTGGGAGTGGCTGACCACCGACCGCTTCGCCGAACACGTCCTGGACACCCTCGACAACGGCGGCGGCACGGGCTCGACGATGTGGATCGAACCCGCCTGGAAGATGCTCCTCTCCAACAAGGCGCTCCTCGCCATCCTCTGGGAGCTCTACCCGCACCACCCGAACCTCCTCCCCGCCCACCTCGACGGCCCTCGCGAACTCGCCACCACCACCGGTTACGTCGCCAAGCCCCTCCTCGGCCGCGAGGGCGCCGGCGTCACGGTCCACGAGGCCGGAAACGCCCCCGTGATCCGCGAAGAGCCCTGCTGCTACCAGGAGTTGGCCCCTCTCCCCTCCTTCGACGGCAATCGTGTCGTCCTCGGCGCCTGGGTCGTCGAGGACGAGTCGGCAGGCCTCGGCATCCGCGAGTCGTCCGGCCTGGTCACGGACGAGTACGCCCGCTTCCTGCCGCACGTGATCCTGTGACGGTCTCCCGCGCGACTCGTTGCGCTATGCCCTCAGTACCGCCCGGAGTTGGGCGAGCCCCCAGTCCAGATCCTCCTTGCTGATCACCAACGGCGGCGCGATCCGGATGGTGGAGCCGTGGGTGTCCTTGACCAGCACACCCCGGTCCATCAGCTTCTCGGAGACATCCCGGCCCGTGCCGTACACCGGCGCGATGTCGACCCCCGCCCACAGACCGCGCCCGCGGACCTGCGTCACCCTCCCCGTATCACGCAAGAGCCCCAGCTCGCGGTGCAGATGCTCACCCAGCTCCGCGGCCCGGGCCTGGAACTCACCGGACCGCAGCATGGCGATGACCTCGAGCGCCACCGCACAGGCCAGCGGATTCCCGCCGAACGTCGAACCGTGCTCACCCGGCCGGAACACCCCCAGCACCTCGGCCGAGGAAACCACCGCCGACACCGGCACCACCCCGCCCCCGAGCGCCTTGCCCAGCACATACATGTCCGGCACCACGCCCTCGTGCTCACACGCGAAGGTCCTGCCCGTCCGCCCCAGCCCCGACTGGATCTCATCCGCGATGAACAGGACATTCCGCTCCCGCGTCAACTCCCGTACGCCCGCGAGATAACCGGCCGGCGGCACCAGCACCCCCGCCTCGCCCTGGATCGGCTCCAGCAGCACGGCGACCGTGTTCTCCGTGACCGCCTCGCGCATCGCGGTCAGATCCCCGTACGGCACGATCTCGAAGCCCGGCGTGTACGGCCCGAAGTCCGCCCGCGCCTCCGAGTCCGTGGAGAAGCTGATGATCGTCGTCGTACGCCCGTGAAAGTTGTTGCCCGCCACGACGATCTTCGCCATCTGGTCGGGCACGCCTTTGACCCGGTACCCCCATTTCCGCGCGGTCTTCACGGCCGACTCGACGGCCTCCGCGCCCGTGTTCATCGGCAGCACCGTCTCCATGCCGCACAGCTCGGCCAGCCGCGCACAGAACTCGGCGAACCGGTCGTGATGAAACGCCCGCGACGTCAGCGTCACCCGGTCCAGCTGCGCTTTCGCCGCGTCGATCAGGCGTCTGTTGCGGTGCCCGAAGTTGAGCGCCGAGTAGCCGGCCAGCAGGTCGAGAAAACGGCGCCCCTCGACATCCGTCATCCAGGCCCCGTCCGCCGTGGCCACGACGACCGGCAGCGGGTGGTAGTTGTGCGCGCTGTGCGCTTCGGCCGAGGCGATCAACGTCTCCGTACGGGTCACGGGATCTCCATTCCTCACGGCACCGGGGGCCCTGGGCCCCCTCCTATCGTCGCTCGCACGGCGGACCGGGCGCCGACGATCTGCGGCCACCGCCCGCGTGGCCGTCGATCGGGCGCGCCCGGTAGGCTGACCGGCGGGCCGTGACTGGCGCGCTTGGGATGGGACCGACCATCGGGGAGCGGCCCGTGAACCAACAAGTGCCGTGCGCCTGGGCCGAACCGTGAACGCTGAACGCCACGTCCGGAGGTCCCTCATGCCCGAGCCCCTTTCCCCAGAATCCGCCGCTTTCCGCAGTGCTCTCGAAGTGATCCGCGCCGTCGAGCCCCGGGTCGCCGACGCCATCGGCCAGGAGGTCGCCGATCAGCGCGAGATGCTCAAGCTGATCGCCTCCGAGAACTACGCCTCCCCGGCCACCCTCCTGGCCATGGGCAACTGGTTCAGCGACAAGTACGCCGAGGGCACGGTCGGGCGCCGCTTCTACGCCGGCTGCCGCAACGTGGACACCGTCGAAGCCCTCGCCGCCGAGCACGCCCGCGAACTCTTCGGCGCCGCGCACGCCTACGCCCAGCCGCACTCCGGTATCGACGCCAACCTCGTCGCCTTCTGGGCCGTCCTCGCCGACCGGGTGGAGGCCCCGGCGCTCGCGAAGGCCGGTGTCCGCAACATCAACGACCTCTCCGAGGCCGACTGGGCCGAGCTCCGCCAGGCGTTCGGCAACCAGCGCATGCTCGGCATGTCCCTGGACGCCGGCGGCCACCTCACCCATGGCTTCCGCCCCAACATCTCCGGCAAGATGTTCGACCAGCGCTCCTACGGCACCGACCCCGCCACCGGCCTCATCGACTATGAGGCCCTGCGCACCTCCGCTCGCGAGTTCAAGCCCCTGATCATCGTCGCCGGCTACTCCGCGTACCCCCGTCTCGTGAACTTCCGCATCATGCGCGAGATCGCCGACGAGGTCGGCGCGACGCTGATGGTCGACATGGCGCACTTCGCGGGCCTGGTCGCCGGCAAGGTCCTCACCGGCGACTTCGACCCCGTGCCGCACGCCCAGATCGTCACGACTACCACCCACAAGTCGCTGCGCGGCCCGCGGGGCGGCATGGTCCTCTGCGACGACTCCCTCAAGGACCAGGTCGACCGCGGCTGCCCGATGGTTCTCGGCGGCCCCCTTCCGCACGTCATGGCCGCCAAGGCCGTCGCGCTCGCCGAGGCCCGCCGCCCCGAGTTCCGCGACTACGCCCAGGCTGTCGTCGACAACTCCCGCGCCCTCGCCGAGGGCCTGATGCGCCGCGGTGCCACGCTGGTCACCGGCGGCTCCGACAACCACATCAACCTGATCGACGTCGCCTCCTCCTACGGCCTCACCGGCCGTCAGGCCGAGACCGCCCTGCTCGACTCGGGCATCGTCACCAACCGCAACTCCATCCCCGCCGATCCCAACGGCGCCTGGTACACCTCCGGTATCCGCATCGGCACCCCGGCCCTCACCACGCGTGGCCTGGGCACCGCCGAGATGGACGAGATCGCAGGACTGATCGACCGTGTCCTGACCGCCGCCGAGCCCGGCACCACCGCCAAGGGCACCCCCTCCAAGGCCCAGCACATCCTGGACCCCAAGATCGCGGACGAGATCTCCCACCGGGCCACCGACCTGCTGGCCGGTTTCCCGCTGTACCCGGAGATCGACCTGGGCTGAGCGGTGGGTGGTGCCGGCCGAGGCGTTGACCTCGGCCGGCACCCACACCCGGCTCACAAATCGATCAACTCCTGCCGCGGCTCCCCCGGCTCCCGCGGCGGCCTCGGTTCGGCCCCCATCGACGCGCGGCGTATCAGGCGGGTGCCGCCTGAGCCGAGTGCGAGGCCTGCCGCGAGTCCGGGTATCGCCCACCAGACACCGGCCGTCGGGTCCGGCCTCCCGGCCGCCGTGGGGCCGGGCCCGAACAGTTCCCTCCTCTCCAGCTGGTCGAAGACCGAGCGCGGTGCCCGATGCCAGCGGATGTCGTCGTCGTTCACGTCCATCGACAGGTCGGTCCGTACCCAGGGCGTACCGTCATCCGCGAGGAACACCTGGTCCTGGCGCCCCATGTAGACGTCGCCGCCGGGTGGCCGCTCGGTCTCCGGCCAGCCGCCGACACCGGTCAGCCCCCACACCACGGTGGCCCGGACGGGCGGGAAACGGCCCTCGAACCAGTCCTGCGGCACCATCTCCGTGGCCGTGTACGACGGCCCCAGCAACTGCCAGAGCCTGGCGAAGTCCAGTTCCCCGGAGCGCAAGCTCGTCGTCCGCCCCGTGCCGTTGGCCATCACCACCGCCAGATTCGGCGCAGCGGCATCCACCTTGGCGGGTGCGTCCGCGTGTGCCTGGGACATACCGAGTCCGGCGAGCACGACCGCGGCCAGCACCACTGCGGCAAGCATCTCGGCGGCACGGGACACGGCCCGGGCCACCCCGGCCCGTCTGACCGGCACCTTCATGAGCCCCCCTCATTGAGTCCCCTCCATAGAGATTCCGGACGCGTAAGTACCGCGCGCCCCTCATAAGCCCTGAGCGCATCCCCTCAGACGTCCCTCAGTTCCTGCCGAGGCCCGACATCCCGTTCTCGCCCCCGGCCCAGAGGCAGCGCCCCCGGCAACCGCGCCGCGAACGGTCGCAGCACCAGCGCCAGCACGGCTCCTGCGACCAGCCCCGGTATCGCCCACCACCAGTCGGTTCCGTCGTCCGTCCCCGCGGCCGCCGCTGTCACGGGAGGCTCCCCGGCGCCGGCCGGCGCCGCGGCCGACGTGTCGTCCGACGGCTCCTTGGGCCCCGAATCCGGGTTCGTCCCCTCTGGGTGCTTGCTCATGACACCGAGATCGGTGAGCAGGCCCCGGAGCTCATCAGGGTTCTTCGCCCGGTGCCAGATCTCCTCCGGCGGCTTCGACCCATCACGCTGTATTCGGAGCTGCGTGAGGATCCAGACGCCCCGGGATCCGGCCACGTCAGGGTGCACCATGTCCACTCGCCAAGGAGTGACGTCATGGATCAGCCACGTAACGTTGATCCGACGGCCTATGGACTTGAGGTCCGGCGGCTTCTCCTGCGCCTTGTCGAGCTCCCTGCCCTCCTCGGGCAGCAGGTCCCTCAGACGCATGTATCCCTCGTCGCTGTTGTACAGCGACGCCGTCTCCCCGCTGTTGGGCGATACGAGCAGCACACTCGTCGGGCCGCCCGCCACCGCGGTGGGTGCCCCCGTCAGTACCAGAGCGAGCGCAGCCGCCAACGCCCCTGCTGCCGCTGCCAGTTCACGAACCCTGCGCATCGGACCCCCAGTCGATCCCGGATGCGGTCCGTCCGCACCCCGTCACTTCTGGTACACCGCTCGACCCGCCGAGGTTCCCATCCGGCCCGCACGACTTCCGACCACGTCACGCCCTCTGCCCCACGGACTGATCCCACGTGGACTGATTCCACGGCACCTACTCCACGGACTCCGCGACAGCCACGGCCCGCTCCCGCGACTGAACGCCCTCAAGCCGCAGCGTCCGCTCCTCCCGGTGCTGCCACAGCAGCGTCGGCCCCGCCGTGCGGACCGTCCTGGCGTACTCGTGGCCCCGGTCGTCGATCAGAGCGAGCTCGAGGCGGTGGGGCTCGGCGAACCACAGGCCCGAGTCGCCGTTCACAGTGGCCGGTTCGTACGGCACCCTCGTCGACTTCCAGAACAGCGGAGAGAGCGTCGCCCGGAACTGGTCGAGCCGTATCACCTCGCCGTCCCCGGTGCGCCAGCACAGCGACATGACCCGGCGGTCGCCTGACACCTGCGCGGCTGTCGGCCGGCCCAACTCCCGCGGCACCAGCGGCTCGAACCCCGCCCGCTGCGCGGCCTCGGTCACCGTCAGGCCCTGCCCGCAGCCCGGCACCGGAGACGGGGAAGCATGCGGTCCCGACGGGTCGTACCGCACCTCGACGCCGCCGAAGCCGAACCAGTCGACGACCGCCGCCCGCACCGGAGGCGTGAGCACCAGGACCGTCAGCAGTCCGCACAACGCGGCGGTCAGCGAACGCCGGCGCATCCGTGCCCACCGCCGCACGGCCAGGACCCGCGTCGCCGGTCCCGGCGGCTCGGCCACCGGCACCGGCACCTGCTCGGCGAGTATCTGCTCCAGCACCCGCTCGACCATCGACTCGGTCCCGCTCGCACCCGGCGGATCCAGTGACCGTCCGAGTGCGCGCAGCTCCTCGGGCAGCCGGGAGGCGTCGCCGGGCGCCCGACGTGCACCTCCCGGCTCCTCAGGCGAACGGCCGCCCGAAGACCGACCCGCGCCCCCGTTCTCGTACGACTCACTCATGTCACTCATGCTCATCACCTCCTTCCCGGGGCTCGAAATCCGGCAGCAGCCGCTTCAGCTTGCGCAACGCGCGATTGAGCCGGGACTTGACCGTGCCGCGTGGCCAGCCCAGGGCCTGGGCCGTCTCCGGCTCGTCCATCTCCAGTAGATAGCGGTAGGTGACGACCAGCCGGTGCTCCTCGCTCAGCCGGTCCAGGGCGGCCAGCAGTGCCTTGCGGCGCTCGACCTCCAGTGCCGCGACCGCCGGGTCCGCCGACTCCGGTATCAGCGGCTCCGCCTCCACCAGCGCGGCCTCACGGCCCACGACCGTGCGCTGGCGCACCGCCGTCCGCACTGTGTTCCTCGTCTCATTGGCGACGATCGAGAGCAGCCACGGCTTGAATGCCGCGCCGTCCCGAAAGCGCCCCAAGGAGCAGTACGCCTTGAAGAAGGCCTGCTGCACCACGTCCTCCGCGTCCGCACCCGCCCCCAGTGCCACGGCTGCCCTGAGCGCGATGCCCGTGTGGGCGCGCACCAGCTCCGCATACGCCTCCGGCTCTCCGGCGCGTACGCGTGCGATCACCGCGGCCTCATCGGCGATGCGGCCCCCCTCCCGCGTCCTCACACTCTTGTTACACCGCCGGAGACAGATCGGTTCCCATCTGTTTCCGACCAGTTCCGGAGCGGCCCCCGACACCTGAGAGAATGGTGAGCATGGCTTCTGACAGTCCCCGCGTGCTTTCTGGAATCCAGCCCACCGCGGGCTCGTTCCACCTCGGCAATTACCTCGGCGCCGTCCGTCAGTGGGTGGCCCTGCAGGAGACCCACGACGCGTTCTACATGGTCGTCGACCTGCACGCGATCACCCTTCCGCAGGACCCCGCCGAGCTGCGCTCCAACACCCGGCTCGCCGCCGCCCAGCTGCTGGCCGCCGGGCTCGACCCGGAGCGCTGCACGCTGTTCGTCCAGAGCCATGTCCCCGAGCACGCGCAGCTCGCCTGGATCATGAACTGCCTCACCGGCTTCGGCGAGGCGTCCCGCATGACCCAGTTCAAGGACAAGTCAGCCAGGCAGGGCGCCGACCGCGCTTCCGTGGGCCTGTTCACGTACCCGATCCTCCAGGTCGCGGACATCCTGCTGTACCAGGCCAACGAGGTGCCGGTCGGCGAGGACCAGCGCCAGCACATCGAGCTCACCCGCGATCTCGCCGAGCGCTTCAACGGCCGCTTCGGACAGACGTTCACGGTCCCGTCGCCGTACATCCTCAAGGAGACGGCGAAGATCTACGACCTTCAGGACCCGTCGATCAAGATGAGC
This sequence comes from Streptomyces scabichelini, assembly GCF_011045015.1. GTDB lineage: Bacteria > Actinomycetota > Actinomycetes > Streptomycetales > Streptomycetaceae > Streptomyces > Streptomyces scabichelini. Next base: position 24,890 of record NZ_JAAKZY010000134.1, read on the forward strand.
AAGTCGGCGTCGACTCCGAAGGGCCTCATCAACCTCCTTGACGAGCCCAAGGCCACCGCGAAGAAGGTCAGGAGCGCGGTCACCGACACCGGCACGGAGGTTCGCCACGACGTCGAGAACAAGCCGGGCGTCAGCAACCTGCTGACCATCTACTCCACCCTCACCGGCGTCGGTATCGCGGAACTGGAGCAGAAGTACGCCGGCAAGGGCTACGGTGCGCTCAAGACGGACCTTGCCGAGGTCATGGTCGACTTCGTGACGCCGTTCCGGGAGCGCACCCAGCAGTATCTGGACGACCCGGAGACGCTCGACTCGATCCTGGCCAAGGGTGCGGAGAAGGCGCGTGCCGTCGCCGCGGAGACGCTCTCCCAGACGTACGAGAGGGTGGGCTTCCTGCCCGCCAAGCACTGACCGAGGCACTGACACCCGGTATCGGGCCCGACCGCCGTACAGTCGTAAGCCGTACGGAAACACCGGACACACAGGACCAGCAGCCACCCCTGCCCGCCCAAAGCGCCCGGAACACCAGCACCAACACAACGGCAAGCACAACGGCAAGCACAACGGCAAGCACAACGGCAAGCACAACGACAGGAGACGACGTGGGGACCGTAACGATCGGCGTGTCGATCGCGGTCCCGGAGCCACACGGCAGCCTGCTCCAGGAGCGGCGCGCGGGCTTCGGCGACGCCGCCGCTTCCGGCATCCCCACCCACGTCACGCTGCTGCCGCCGACGGAGGTCGACGACTCGGCGCTGCCCGCGATCGAGGCGCATCTCGTCGAGGTCGCGGCTGCCGGGCGCCCCTTCCCGATGCGGCTGTGCGGCACGGGAACCTTCCGTCCGTTGTCTCCTGTTGTGTACGTGCAGGTCGTCGAGGGGGCCGAGGCCTGCACCTGGCTGCAGAAGCAGGTCAGGGACGCGTCCGGGCCCGTGGCACGCGAACTGCAGTTCCCGTACCACCCGCATGTGACCGTGGCGCACGGCATCGACGACGAGGCGATGGACCGGGCGTACGAGGAGCTGTCCGAGTACGAGGCCGAGTGGCCGTGCACCGGCTTCGCGCTCTACGAGCAGGGCGCCGACGGGGTGTGGCGCAGGATGCGCGACTTCACCTTCGGGGGCGCGGTGGTGCCTCCGCAGGCGGGTGCGCCCACGGAGCGGGACGGCACGTTGCGCGCACGCTAGCGCTCCGCTGGGTGCCTGGAAGCCGAGGCTCCGCGGGAAAGGTCGTGCATCGGCTGCGGGTGCGTTGTGGTTGGGCGCGCAGTTCCCCGCGCCCCTTTGGGGCGCCCCGAAGGGGCGCTCCTATGGAGCCCGGTACTACACCGGCAATCTCCTGAACACCGACCTGGGTGCGTGCCGTAGCGCTGACATGACCAGGCGTAGCGACCCCGGTACCCACACCGTCTCGGAGTGGCGGCGTAGGCCCAGTTCGATGGCTGCCGCGACCGCCTCCGGGGTTGTGGCGAGTGGGGCCTCCGGGAGGCCGGCCGTCATTCGGGAGCGTACGAAGCCCGGGCGTACGACCATCACGTGGACGCCCGTGCCGTGCAGTGCGTCGCCCAGGCCCTGGGCGAAGGCGTCGAGGCCCGCCTTGCTGGAGCCGTAGATGAAGTTGGCGCGGCGGGCGCGCTCGCCGGCGACCGAGGAGAGCACCACCAGGGAGCCGTGCCCCTGTGCCTGGAGGGCCTTGGCGCTGATCAGGCCCGCCGAGACCGCGCCCGTGTAGTTGGTCTGCGCTACGCGTACCGCGGCCCCGGGCTCGTTCTCGTCGCGCGCCTGATCGCCAAGGACACCGAACGCGAGCAGCACCATGTCGATGTCGCCCTCGGCGAAGACCGGGCCGAGCGCGGACTCGTGGGAGTCGGAGTCGAGCGCGTCGAAGGGGAGGGTGCGTACGTCGGCGCCGAGTTCGCGCAGTCCGGAGGCGGCCGTTTCCAGGGTGGGCGAGGGGCGGCCCGCGAGCCACACCGTGCGGGTGCGGCGGGCGATCAGACGGCGTGCGGTGGCGAGTGCGATCTCGGACGTGCCGCCGAGGACGAGGAGGGACTGGGGGGTTCCGAAGGCGTCCTTCATGAAACCGAACTCCTGTAGAGGTGGGTTGGGAAACCGAACTCTGCGCGCGCTCACAGTCCGAGGCGCCGCGACAGATCCGAGGTGAACACTCCGCGCGGATCCAACTCCTCCCGCAGCGACCGGAATTCATCGAGCCGCGGATACATGGCGGCGAGCAGCTCGGGCCGCAGCCGTGCGTCCTTCGCGAGGTAGACGCGTCCGCCGGCCGCCGCTACCTCCTCGTCCAGCTCGTCCAGGAAGCCGCCGAGCCCCGGCAGGTTCGCGGGGATGTCCAGGGCGAGCGTCCAGCCGGGCATCGGGAAGGACAGCCAGCCCGGGTCGCCCTCCCCGAAGCGCTTCAGGACGGCGAGGAACGACGGGCAGCGGTGCCGCGAGATCCGGTGCACGATGCGGCGCAGGGCGGCCTCCTGGCCGTATCCGACGACGAACTGGTACTGCACGAAACCGCCCTTTCCGTAGACGCGGTTCCAGTGCGGCACCCCGTCGAGGGGGTGGAAGAAGGTGGAGATCTTCTGCAGCTCACCGGCACGCGCGCGGGGCGCCTTCCGGTACCAGAGTTCGTTGAAGAGGCCGACTGTCCTGCGCCCGAGCAGACCCTCGGGGACGAAGGCGGGGACGAAGGTGGGGGCGGCGGGGAAACGCCCGGGACGGAACGCGAGTGGGTCTCTACGCGCGCGTGTGGGCAGTGCGTCGGCACGAGCGTGGTCCCCGCGTGTCAGTACCGAGCGCCCCATGGACGTACCGCGGGCGAGCAGGTCGATCCAGGCGACCGAGTAACGGTAGTGGTGGTCGGTGGCCGTGAGGCGGGCCATCAAGTCGTCCAGGTCCGTTGCGCGTTCCGTGTCTACCGACATCAACGAGGTCTCCACGGGCTGGAGCCGCACGGTCGCCGCGAGGACGACGCCCGTCAGGCCCATGCCGCCCGCGGTGGCGTCGAACAGGGGCGTGCCACGGCTGACTGTGCGGATCTCGCCGTCGGCGGTGAGCAGCTCCAGGGAGAGCACGTGGCGGGCGAACGACCCGGACACATGATGGTTCTTGCCGTGGATGTCGGCGCCGATCGCCCCGCCGACCGTCACATGGCGGGTCCCGGGCGTCACCGGCACGAACCGGCCCAGCGGCAGCAGGGCTTGCATCAGCCGGTGCAGACTGACCCCGGCGTCGCACCGGACCGTTCCGCCCGCCGCGCCGCCGGCTGATGCCTGCGTGGCGTCGATCGTGTGGATCCGGTCGAGCCCCGTCATGTCGAGCACGGCCCCGCCCGCGTTCTGCGCCGCGTCCCCGTACGCCCGCCCCAGCCCTCGTGCGA
>NZ_JAAKZY010000135.1 GCF_011045015.1 Streptomyces scabichelini
TAAGAGACAGCTCCCGCCCCAGCCCCGACTGCTTGACGCCGCCGAAGGGGGCGACCTCGTTGGAGATCAGGCCGGTGTTGATGCCCACGATCCCCGCTTCCAGGGCGGCCGAGACGCGCCAGGTCCGCTCGGCGTCGCGGGTGAAGAGGTAGGCGGCCAGACCGTAGTCGGTGTCGTTGGCCATGCGGACGGCCTCGGCCTCGTCGGTGAAGCGGATGAGCGGGGTGAGCGGGCCGAAGGTCTCCTCGCGGGTGACGAGCATGCCCGGGGCCACGTCCGCCAGCACGGTGGGCTGGAAGAAGAGCCCTCCACGCCGGTGCCGCGAACCGCCGCACAGGATCCTGGCACCCCGGTTCGTGGCGTCGGCGAGATGTTCCTCGACCTTCGCCACCGCTGCCTCGTCGATGAGTGGTCCCTGCTGCACGCCGTCGTCGAAGCCGTCTCCGACGACAAGGTCCTCGACCCTGCGGGTCAACGCCTCTGCGAACCGGTCGTGGACTCCCGCCTGCACGTAGACACGGTTGGCGCTGATGCAGGCCTGGCCGGTGTTGCGGTACTTGGTGGCGACGACACCGGCGACGGCGGTCTCGACGTCGGCGTCGTCGAAGACGAGCACCGGCGCGTTGCCGCCCAGTTCCATCGAGGTCTTCTTCACCGTCTGGGCGGACTGGGCCAGGAGCAGCCTGCCGACCTTGGTGGACCCGGTGAAGCTGACCTTGCGGACCAGCGGATTGCCGGTCAGCTCGGGCCCGATCTCGCGCGGGTCGCCGATCACCACGTTGAGGACCCCGGCCGGTACACCGGCCCGCTCGGCAAGCTCGGCGAGGGCCAGTGCCGTCAAGGGGGTCTGCTCGGCGGGCTTGACGACCATCGTGCAGCCCGCGGCCAGTGCCGGAGCGGCCTTACGGGTGATCATCGCGGCGGGGAAGTTCCACGGGGTGATGGCCACGCACACCCCGACCGGCTCCTTGAGCACCAGCACCCTGCGCGATGCCTCCGGTGCCGCGAACACGTCGCCGCGGATCCGTTTGGCCTCCTCGGCGAACCACTCGATGAAGGAGGCGGCATAAGCGACTTCCCCGCGGGCCTCAGCGAGTGGCTTGCCCTCCTCCAGGACGATCAGCCGAGCCAGGTCCTCCGTATGCTCGGTGACAAGGTCGAACCAGCGCCGCAGCACCTGTGCGCGCTGTTTGCCCGACCGCGCCCGCCACTCGGGCAGAGCACGATGAGCGGCGTCGACGGCCTCGGCGGTCTGCGCTCTGCCGAGTGCCGGAAGCTCCGCAATGAGGTCACCGGTAGACGGGTTGCGGACGGTGAGCCGACCGCCGTCGCCGGCTTCCAGCCACTTGCCCTCGACGTAGGCGGCCGTGCGCAGCAGCGTGGGGTCGGACAGACCGAGTGGAACGGTCGTCTCCATGGTCATGGCGGCTCTCTCACTTCTGCACGGGATGAATGGTGGCCGGCATCCGGGTTCCGAGTCCCAGCCGCTCGGCGTTGCGCGCGCACATGCCGGCGACCGCCAGGTCCTGGGCCGCTGAGCCGACCGACTTGTACAGCGCGATCTGGTTGACGTGGGTGCGCCCGGGGACGCGCTCGCCGACGAGGTCGGCCAGCGAGCAGATCTCGCCCGCCACGTCGAGACCGGCGGCTCGCGCGGCGATCAGGTCCCCGGTGTCGTCGAGCACCTCCTCGACCATGTCCGCCACGATGACGTCGGCACGGGCAATGACCTCCGGGTCCACCTCACGCTGCTCGGGCAGGGTGGATCCGATGGACACCACGGTCATGCCTGGTCGGAGCCACTTGCCGAGCAGGGTGGGGGTCTCGTCGCGGGACCGGGCGGCGCAGACGACCAGCGTGGCGCCTGCGACGGCCTCCTCGGCGCCGGCCGCCTGCGTGATCGGCAGATCGGACAGTTCGGCGACGAATCGGGCTCGGCTCTCCGGTCGTGGGCTGTACACCCGTACGGCCTTGAGGTCTCGTACGACGGCGAGGGCGCGCACATGGTTCTGCGCTTCGAAACCGGAGCCGATCACGGCGACGGTCAGGGCGCCGGGCGGCGACAGCAGGTCCGCCGCGACGGCCGAGGTGGCCGCCGTCCGGTAACCGGTGATGGAGTGGCCGTCGAGCAGGGCCACCAGCTCGGCCGTCCGCTGGTCGAACAGGGGGATGAGGTAGGAGGCGCGGCGCGTCGGCATCGCGGCCGCGATGATCTTCGCTCCCATCAGTTCGCGGCCGGCCGGTACGCCGGTGAGGGTGCGCAGCCAGCCGTGGTCTCCGCGGGCCATGCCGCGGGCCGGATAGCGTGCTCCGTCCACGCTCGTCGCGTATGCCTCGCGCACCGCCGAGGTAGCCAGCTCCCAGTCGAAGGCCGCCCGTACCGCTGCGTCATCAAGGAAAAGAGTCACTTCAGTGGCCTTTGCGAAGGAGGGGGAGGGATCAGATCGGCGAGGGGGTCCACAGACCGCCGTCCGTCTGCTTGAGCAGCACCGGCAGCATGGTCTCGGTCATCGACCCACCGGTCCCCCACTGGTCCTGCGACTGAGGAGAGGTGCTGTCGAAGACGCGGGGCTCCCACGCTTCCTCGTCCTCGATCGTCTCCAGCTCCGTCGTGTACTCGACGACGTTCTCGTTCGGGTCGAGGAAGTAGGTGAAGGTGTTGTCTCCCGGGCCGTGCCGGCCTGGCCCCCACAGCGGGCGGTGACCGGCGCGCATCAGACGCCCGGTCCCGCGCATGTACTCGTCGATGCCGCGCATCTCGAAGGAAATGTGATTCAGCGAGACGCTCGGTGCTCGGGAGATGGCGAGGATGTGATGCTGGGTCCCGCTGCGCATGAAGCACATCAGGTCGCCGAGCCAGTCCGAGAGGCGGAAGCCGAGGTACGTCTCGTAGAACGCCTTGGTCGCGGCCACATCGGTGGAGTTGATCACCACGTGGCTGAGCTTCTTCGGGACGGATTCGCGTTCCTCGAGCTCCCGGAAGGGCTTCTGCGCGACGCCGGCGGACACCTCGACGAGTCGGCCGTCGGGGTCGAAGAACCGGTCGCCGTATCCGCCGCCCGGGGTGTCCAGCTTGTCGGGCTCCCGGTCGAGAGTGATCCGCCGGCCGCCAGCCGCCGGGCCAGCTCGTCGACTTCTTCGGGAGAGTTCACACCGAAGGCGATGAGGTCCAGTCGCTTGTCCTGGTCCTGCCGGACGCGAAGGACGTACTGCTCCGGGTCCGCGGGAGTGGCGAAGAAGGTCACACCGCTGTCGTCGGCCACCGGCTGCAGTCCCCAGATGTTCTTGTAGAACTCCAGAGCCTTGCCGTAGTCGGGCACACCGATACCCACATGTCTGAGATGGGTGATCGGACGGAAGGCCGCGGTCATCGTCGACTCCTGCTCTCCAGTGACGCTGAACAGGACGTTCGCGCCGCTTTTCCCGTTGCAAGACGCTAGACAGACGCACTCCTCGATACAAACAATCGATAGTGATGCGTTCGGATTGATGACATCAATCCGTGGTCGAAGTCGACCGTCGAGCCGCGGCAGCCGACTTCTTCCGGCATGCCTTCAGCACAGACAGGAATTCCGGTCGATGCCCACCACCAATGCGCCCCTGGATCTCAACCGGGTGGATCTGAACCTGCTCGTCGCCTTCGACGCCCTGATGGCGGAACGGAGCGTGACCGCGGCCGCGGCGCGTCTGTCCGTCGGACAGCCGGCCATGAGTTCCACGCTGGCTCGGCTCCGCAAGCTCCTGAACGACCCGATCCTCGTCAGGCAGGGGCGGACCATGGTCGCCACACCGGTTGCCGAGTCGTTGGTGCAGCCGGTGCATAAGACGCTGACCGACATCAAGTCGCTGCTGTCACAGCGCGACAGCTTCGATCCCGGGACCAACCACAGGACGTACTCGGTGATGGCGACCAGCTACTCGGCCGTCGCTGTACTGCATCCGCTGTTGGCGCAGCTGCCTACCGAGGCTCCGAACGTGCGGTTGCGCATCCAGCCCTTCGCGGAGGAGTACGCGGAACAGCTGGCCCGCGACCAGATCGACCTCGTCATCGTTCCGCGCGAGATGGTGCCCAGCGGACTGGACGTGTGCAGTGAGGCCGCGTACACCGACTGCTACATGCTGGCGGTCGATCAGGAGCACCCCGATGTGGGCGAGAGCATCTCGGTCGAGGAGTTCAGCGAGCTGCCGTACCTCGCGATCAGCCCCGACCGACGACCCGCCCTGGCCGAACTGCAACTCGACATGCTCGGCATCCCGCGCCGCGTCGAGGTCACCACGAGTTTCGAAATCGCCCCGTTCCTGATCCGCGGTACCCGGCTCATCACCTTGATCCCCAGAACGTTCGGGCGCCGCATCGCCCCGGCGACAGGCCTGCGGCTGCTCGAACCTCCCATGGAGCTGCCGTGGGCCACCGAAATGATGGTCTGGACGAAACGCATGGACGACGATCCGGGCCACGCCTGGCTGCGGCAGCGCATGCACCATTTCGCAGATGCCTACGTCCAGGGCACACCGCCCGCCCCGGCAGCCGGCTGAGACAGGACCGGTCAGGAGGAGCCTGACCGCGTTCCATCGATTGGATCAATGCCGACGCATCGACAGGAGTTGTTTTTCACCATGTGATGACAGTCCTAACCTGACGTCTCGAGCCGCAGGCAGGGCCACGGAATTCCGCTGATCGTCCCTGCCAAGCACGACTGAGGCAAGGGAGCCCCATGACTGCCATCTCTCCAGAAACGGCTGATGCCGCTGCCATCCTGGACCGCGTCGAGGCCTCGCTGAAGAACGATCTCGTCCCGGTGGAAATCTTCAACGACGAGGCGGTGTTCCGCGCCGAGATCGAGCAGATTTTCACCAAGTGCTGGGTGTTCGTGGCGCACGAGAGCGAGATCCCCAAGGCGGGTGACTTCGTGCAGCGCAGAATCGGCCTCGATCCGGTGATCGTCACGCGCGACGGCAAGGGCGGCATCAACGTGCTGTCGAGCTACTGCCGTCACAGGGGCACTCAGGTGTGCCAGACCGATGCCGGCAACTCCCGGTTCTTCAAGTGTCCTTACCACGGGTGGACCTACAGCAACAACGGCGACCTGGTCGGCACCCCGCACATGCACGACGCCTACGGCGAGCGTCTCGACCCCAAGGCGTGGGGCCTGATACGTGCGCCCCGGGTGGCCACCCGGCAGGGCTTCGTCTTCGCCTCGCTGGACCCGGACGGACCGTCGCTGGACGAGTACCTGGGCGGGGCCGGGTGGATGCTCGACCTGATCGTCGGGCTGGCACCCGGCGGCATGCGGGTCGCCGGGCCTCCGGAGCGCTACCGGCTGCACGCCGACTGGAAGACGGCCGCCGAGAACTTCGCGGGCGACGGTTACCACGTCGACACGCTGCACTGGAGCACGGAAGAGGTCGCGGTCGCCCAGGGGCTGCAGATGACGTGCGAGATCGCGCGCATCTACGAATTCGAGAACGGCCACGCCTTCGCCGGCCACGCCTGGACCAAGGCAGTCCATCCCGGCTACGTGCTCTGGGGCTACGCGCCGGAAATCACCCAGCACTTCGACCTGTCGGGCCTGGACGAGGCACAGCTCCACGTAGTCAACCACGAGCCGCCGACGGTCGGAACGATCTTCCCAAACCTCAGCTTCATCCGGGTGAACACCCCGTCTGTGTCGGGCGGTCCTCTGTCGGTGATCACCAGCTTCCGGCAGTGGCAGCCGATCGGCCCCGGCGAGATCGAACTGTGGAACTGGCAGTTCGTCTGGGACTTCATGTCGGAGGACGAGGCCCGCGACTCCTACGTCAACGGCCAGTTCACCTTCGGCTCGGCAGGCATCTTCGAGCAGGACGACACCGTCGCCTGGGAAGGCGCACCGCGCGCCGCCCACAGTCCGTGGATGCGCAAGGTCGGCATGGAGTTCCACTTCCAGCAGGGCAACAACAGTCAGGTCGACCAGTCGCACGACCCCTCGTGGACCGGCCCGGGCCGCAAGCGCAACACCGGCTACGGCGAGCACGCGCAGCTCCACTTCTACCGGCACTGGCTGAGCGTGATGCGCGGGAACACCGGCGCCGGCACCGAGGGAGCTGAGTCAGCATGACCACGACCGACACACCCCGCATCGTCCCGCCCGTGAGCGCCAACCCCGAACTTCAGGCCTTGGCCACCCAGTTCCTGGCACTGGAGGCCCGGCTGCTCGACGAGGGCCGCGAGGAGGAGTGGTACGGACTCCTTGACGACGAACTTCTCTACACCGTGCCGATCCGACAGGCAGCGGAACCGCGTTCCAAGGAGATCGACCGCAACGCCTTCCGGGTCCGGGACACCAAGGCCCACGTACGCACGCGCCTGGACCGGCTCAACACCGACCACGCGTACTCGGAAATACCTCCGTCCCGCACCTTGCGCATCGTGGGCAGCGTCGAGGTCGAGGAGATCGACCGCCCCGACGTCATCAAGGTGTCGAGCGCCCTGCTGGTCTACCGCCAGCGCGGCATCGACCCGCACTTCGATCTCATCCCGTGCAGGCGCTACGACCAGCTCCGCCTAACACCGTCGGGCCCACGCCTGCTGTCCCGCGAAATCGTGCTGACCGAAACGGCGCTGGCCACTCCGAACCTTGGAGTCTTCCTGTGAGCGCCAACCTCTCCGTCTCCCTCGACGGCACCCGCTGCAAGTCCTACGGCATCTGCGTCAGCGTCATGCCCGACGTCTTCGACACCCCGCCCGGCAGCCCGACGGCTGTTCTCCTGCGCGACACCGTCGACGCCGACGAGCGGGAGGACCTCGAAGAGGCCGCCCGCGGCTGCCCTGCACAGGCCATCGCGCTCAACTCGGGCCCCAAGCCGTGACCGGCGGCTCCGAGCGGGTCGTCGTGGTGGGAGCCTCCGCCGCCGGCCTCAGCGCCGCCGACGGCCTCCGGGAGGCCGGATTCACCGGCTCCATCACCGTCCTCGGCGCCGAGCTGCACCAGCCGTACGACCGGCCCACGATGTCGAAGGCCCTGCTTGTCGCCGAGGAGGACCCGCAACTCCTCGAACTCCGCTCTCCCGAACGCATCGAGGCGAACCGCCTCGACCTGTGTCTCGGCCACGCCGCGGCGGGGCTCGACGTCGACCGCCGCTATGTGGTGACCACCTACGGCGAGGCTCTTCCCTGGGACGCTGTGGTCATCGCCTGCGGCAGCCGCCCCCGCGAGATGAGGAGCCTCGCGGGTGAGGTACTGCCGGCCCTGCGCACCCCCGAGGACCTGCGGGTGCTGCGCGAGGCCGCGGCGCGATACGGCGAGATGACCCTGATCGGCTCCGGCTTCATCGGACTGGAGGTCGCGGCCGCCCTCGTCGCGCGGGGCGTGGCGGTCACGGTCCTCGACGCGCTCCCGCTGCCGCTGGAGCCCGTACTGGGGACCGAGCTGGCCACCCATCTCCGCGACCTGCACACCGCACGCGGGGTCCGCTTCCGCAGTGCCGTCGCGGTGGCGTCGGTCACGGGACAACCAGGGGCGTACGAGGTCCGGCTCACGGACGGAAGTGTGCACCGGACCCCGTTCGTGCTGACGGGTATCGGCGCCGAACCCGCCGTCGACTGGCTGGCGGGCTCCGGGATCGAGGTGACCGGCGGGATCGTCACCGACGCCGCCGGCCGGACCAACGTACCCGGCGTGTGGGCCGCCGGTGACGTGGCCGCGTTCCACCACCCGCTGCTGGGACAGCGCGTACGCGTGGAGCACTGGACCCATGCGGTCGAGCAGGGCCGGCACATCGGCTTGAACATCGCCCGCGGCGAGACCACGCCCTACCAGGGAGTGCCGTACTTCTGGACCGACCAGTACGGCATGCGGTTCCAGTGCTACGGCCGCCGCCGTGCGGGCGACCGCAGCCTCGTCGTCGAGGGTTCACTCGACGCGGGCGAGTTTCTCGTCCTGTTCGGCCACGCCGGCGAGTTCCACGCCGCGTTCGCCTGCGGGCGTGTCCGTTCGCTGCGCGACTACCGCAAGCTGCTCGCACGCGGCGGCACCTGGGACGAGGCACTCGCGCTCGCCCGCACGAACAATCCCGCGCTCGACACCACCGTGTCGTGCGTCAACCGGAAGGAATGCACCACCCATGAAGCTGCTTGACGACCACGTCGTACTCATCACCGGCGGCGGCTCGGGCCTCGGTCTCGGCGTCGCCCGCCACTGTCTCGAAGAGGGCGCGCAGCTCGCGATCCTCGAGTACGACGAGGCCAAGGTACTCGGGCTGAAGAAGGAGTTCGGCGACGATATCCTCGTCGTGCACGGCGACGTACGCAACATCGACGATCTTCGTGCCTGCCGATCTCAGATCGAGGACCGCTACGGCCGGCTCACCTCCCTCATCGGCGCGCAGGGCATCTTCGACGGTAACGTCCGGCTGGCCGACATCCCCGTCGAGCGTGTCGGCGAACTGTTCGACGAGGTCTTCTCGATCAACGTCAAGGGCTATGCGCTGACCGCGCGGATCATGCACGACCTGCTGCAGGCCGAGGAAGGGGCGATCGTGCTCACCGCGTCCCAGGCGGCGTTCGCAGCCGACGGCGGCGGTGCGGCCTACACGTCCAGCAAGGGGGCGGTGGTCAGCCTGGTGAACCAGCTGTCGTTCGAGTTCGCCCCGCGGGTACGGGTCAACGCCGTCGCCCCTACGGGCATCGCGGGCAGTCAGCTCCGCGGGCCCGGTGCTCTCGACCTGCACGAGTCCAAGCAGTCGGACATTCCTGCGGACGCCTTCCGCGCGGAGTTCGAATGGGGCACGCCCCTTCAGCACCTGCCCACCCCGGAGGAGTACGGGCCCTTCTACGCACTCCTCGCATCCCGGCACAACAAGGTGATGACAGGCCAGACCGTGATCGCCGACTCGGGCACCCTGAACCGGGCCCTCATGAGCCTGGGCCAGCGCATCAGCAGCTACCCGTCGGCCTGAGTGCCGCGCCTCTGCGCACCACACCGGGTCGCAGAGGCGCGCATGCCGTCTTCCTGCTGGACGTGCGTCAACCGTACGACCATTGACGTGCGTGCTGTTGCCGCTTGGCCAGCTATCCCGAACTCCACCTTAAACCGCATCCGGACACTCTGGACGTCATCAGAAACCGGCACACCAAACGCGGACAGCTCAACCATGCCGTCCCCGAAATCCTCCAGCTCCAGCGCCGAATCCGCCGCTGCAACGCCGACACTGGCGTACCGCACGGAGACATCGTCGCTCTCGCCCTCGACATCTGGCTCCGCGCAAAGGGCTACCCGCCCGAGCTCAAGCCGCGGGAGACAGAAACCTTCTGAGCAGCCCTCTCGGGCGACGTTCCTGCGACCTGGTCGACGTAGTCTCGCAGCATGTCTCTTGCACACAGAGGCCACGGTCACGATGCCGACTGGACGACGAGCGCCTAGGAGCGTGTCCCAGTAACCGGCTACTGTCCGGGCAGTCGTGATCGGCGAGAGCCGGACGTGATCGCCCGGCTCTCGCCTCGTGCTCGGAAGCGTCGCGTCTCGTTGGTTCGTGGCTCGGTGGGGGCGTGGTGGCTGGTGCGCCGGGCTGTTCAGCCGGTCATGGCAGCGATTCCTGCTGTTCCGGCGTGTCGGAAGATCTTGAGGAGGTTGTGGCAGGCGGCCAGCAGCCGCCATTCGCCGCGGGCGCCGTCCTGGCCCCGCAGCAGGAGCTGGCGGCCGTTCTGGCAGGTCACGATCTGTCCGAAGACGGGTTCGACGATGGCTTTTCGACGGGCGTAGGCGGCTTTACCGGGCTTGGTCCGCAGCTTTCGGGCCATGCGTTCCTTCAGCGTGGCGTCCTTGGGGATGCGTCCGCGGGGTGCGGGCGGGACCTGTTCGTCGTGGCCGAGGCGGCCGGTGGCCGCAGGCCAGTTGGCGTTCCTTCGCCGCCTCAAGGTTGGTCTCGGAGCAGTACCCGGCGTCGACGAGCGCCTGCTTGGGGTGGCAGCCGGTGTTCTGTGCGGACTGGTCGAGCATCTCGGTGTAGTTCAGCGCGTCCGAGGGGTTGCAGGTGATGTCGGCGGCAGTGATGACCTGGTGTTCTTCGTCCACGACGGCTTGGGCGTTGTATGCCTGGATGTAGGCGCCGTCGCTGTTCTTCATGATCCGCGAGTCGGGGTCGGTGAAGTTGGCCTGAGCCTTCGGCTTGGGCCGGGCCCTGACGGCAGCCTTCTGACCGGCGTCGGTGACAGCCTGCTCGTCGCTGGCGCCGGCACGTTCCTGGCGGCGGCGTTCTTTATCCTCCGCGTGGCGACGGGCCTTGTCGGCGGCCTCGGCCTCGATCTGCGCGCGGGCGGCCTGCAGCGCAGCGTGCCGCACGTCGGCACGCACGGTGGTACGCACGAGTGTCCTCCCCGAAACTCGTCCTGTGTTGCTGCTATTGCCGTCTCCCAGAACGCGACCGACCCTCTCTCTGGCGTGGGTGATCCAGGATGTTCCTGTCCCTGAGGTTCTGCCCGGCTGGTCCCTGGTCAAGGCAGCCAGCTGCCTCGCATCCTCGGCTGCGACGCCGTCGTTCATGACGAGCAGGGTCGCCGGTGATCGTGTACGCCGTCATCGCGTCACCAGAGCGCGGCAACGGCGACGAGACCCTGGACCCGCAGTGGGCCCTTCTGTCGAAGCGCCACGACGGCGCGTTCACCTGCGGTTGCGGACCAGCGCACAAGGTCACGGCCTCGCGGACACCACGTTCAGGTACTGGCACGTAGACGTTCGCCGCGGGAGGCCGTGGCCTGTTCGTCAGCCTGTCTCGCCGAGGATCCTTTCGCGAAAGCTGCGGGGATTGCGGTCGGCGACCCGATCTGTGTGCCGCACTGCGGAACGACGATTAGTTCGCTCGCCTGTGATGGTCGACAGTTGTCTCGCAGGTCCTAACGACAAAGGCACGGTAGTTCGTTGGGGCATGCCCCAGTTCACATTTACGCGAGGCGACGACTCGATGAGCCGCGGCCCCGGGCCAAGGATCGCGAGGTCGAACTGGCCACCACCGATCGAAAGCGATGGAGCTTTCTGACATGACCACTTTCAAGGACATCACCGTGCTGGGAACGGGAGTCCTCGGATCGCAGATCGCTTATCAGACGGCATTCCGCGGGTTCCAGGTGACGGTGTGGGACATCGACGGTCCCGCCCTCGAGCGGGCAAAGGAGCGGTTCGCTCAGCTGGCCAGCGTCTACGCCTCTGAGGTCGAGCTCCCGAGCCCGGATGCCCCGCAGGCCGCGCTCGAGCGGATCCGCGGGACGAGCGACTTCGCCGACGCCGTGAAGGACGCCGATCTCGTCATCGAGGCCGTGCCGGAGAACCTTGAGCTCAAGCGCGACGTCTGGGCGAAGGTCGGCGCGGCCGCGCCGGAGAAGACGATCTTCGCGACCAACACCTCGAGCCTTCTGCCCAGCTCGATGGCCCTCGCTACCGGTCGGCCGGACCGCTTCCTCGCGCTGCATTACGCGAACAACATCTGGCAGCGCAATATCGCCGAGGTCATGCGCACCGAGTACACCGACCCGGACGTCTTCCAGCAGGTCGTCACCTTCGCTGAGGAACAGGGCATGATTCCGATCCGGGTGCAGAAGGAGCAGCCGGGGTATGTGGCCAACACGATCCTGTTCGCGACCCTGCGCGCGGCCATCGAGCTCTACCTCAACGAGGTCGCGGACATGCCGACGATCGACGAGGCGTTCCGTGTCTCCATGGTCACGCCTCTTGGGCCGTTCCAACTCCTCGACATGGTCGGCATGACGACCGTCTACAACGTCTACTCGGTCGGCAACGAGGTCGAGCAGCGCTTCGCGAAGCTCGTCAAGACGGAGTACATCGACAACGGCAAGCTCGGCAGGAGCACCGGTGAGGGCTTCTACCGCTATGCCGACGAGAGGGTCGGCGGATCGACCGCCTCCCCGATCACCGGAATGATTCAGAGGAATCCCATGTACGAAGACGTCACCTTGTCGCTCCCGGACGTGCAGCTCCACGGCCGGATCTATCGACCGGACGGCGACGGCCCTCACCCGGTCGTCATCTTCCACTCGGGCCTCGGCAGCGTGGCGGAAGGGAACTACGGGTTCGCTGACCTGTTCACAAGCCTCGGATTGGCTGTCCTCTTCTACGACCACCGCGGGTTCGGGTACAGCGGTGGAGACCTGCGTCAGGAAGTCGACCCGCTCCTCTTCGCCCGCGATCTCCGGGACGTCATCACGCTGCTCGCGGATCGCGACGACGTCGATGAGCGACGGATTTCCCTTTCGGGGTTCAGCCTCGGCGGGATGATCGATCTGCTGGTCGCCGGCGTCGACCGTCGGGTTGCGGGTGTCGTCTCGGTCGTCGCCCCGATCAGCGGCTTGGCGGCGCGCGATTTGTTCCCGCCGGAGGCGCTGCCGACGGTCGACGCCGCGGTCGAGGCAGGTCGCCGTGAGCAGTTGCTCGGCGGCCAGTCCCCCGTCCTGCAGGCCACTGGCGAGCGTGTTCCCGGCGGACCGGAGGTCATGTTCGACGACCCCATCGGCGCGGAGTTCATCAAACAGTTCGACGGGCTGCCGAGCTACCGCAACGAGGTGACCCTGACGTCACTCGGTCGCCTCTTCGAGACTGAGCTGCTGCCGTTCGCTGCCAGGATCACCGCCCCGCTCCTGCTGATCGTCGGGAGCGAGGACACTATCTCCCGGGTTGAGGACGCCCGCGAGTTCTTCGAGCAGGTGCGCAGCCCGAAGCTCCTTGAGGAGCACCCCGGCCAGCACTACGCCGTCCTCATCGGAGATGGGTACAAGCAGCTCGTCGCGCGATCCGCGGAGTGGCTCGCCGAGAACGCGACCGTCCCGGTGTCCCGCTAGGTGTGCTGTTGACGGACCTCGGCCGGGTCTGTGAGGAACTTTGTTTTTCTGACAGGCCCACAACGCCGGCTGACGGCGAGTGAGATCGCCGAGATCGGAGCGGAGTACTCGGTGCCGGACGGGCTCAGCATGGACGAGGCCGCTTGCATGCCGGTCGCCTGGGGCACGGCGTATCGGATGCTCTTTACCCAAGCCGGGGTCCGCGCCGGCGATCAAGTCCTGGTCCAGGGCGCCGGAGGAGGCGTGTCCTCTGCTGCCATCGAGCTGGATCTCGCAGCAGGCGCAGTCGTGTACGCCACCTCCAGGTCGCCTGAGAAGGCACTACCTCCGCGTTCATAGAAGGAACGGCCGGCCAACCCGTAGTAACGGCCCAGCACGAGCATCGCCGTGGGATCTACGGAATATTGAGAAGGATGAAGATGGACGACCAGTTCGACGCCGATGTGGCGATCATCGGCTACGGACCGACCGGGGTCCTGGCGGCCCTGTCGCTGGCGCACGAGAGTGCCACGACGATCGTGTTCGAACGCGAGGAAGGGATCTACCAGCGAGCGCGGGCCATGACGGTCAACGACTGGACGGTGCGGATCTTTCAGTCCCTCGGGGTCGACGACCGGGTTGCACCTACGCTGGAACCGCAACGCGCGTCGCGCTGGTTGACCTACGACCACGCTGAGATCTACCGCGTCGAGCACCCCCCGTCGCTCCTCGGCAAGGAACCGCGTTTCTACAACATCTACCAGCCAGCCCTGGAAGCCGAGCTGCGCGCCTGCGCCGAGGAGCGTGCTGAGATCGACACCCGTTTTGGCTACAACGTCACGGACGTCAATCAAGACGCCAACGGAGTGACCGTCACCGCTACCGAAGTCGCCACCCGCCGATCGACATCCGTGCGAGCGCGCTATGCCATCGCAGCCGACGGCGGTTCCTCCAAGACGCGTTCGGCGATCGGTGCACGGTTGGTCGGCGAAACGCTGAATGTGACGTGGGTCGTCATCGACTGCCGGGTCAAGCGCTGGTGGCCCGACCGCGACATCCTGACCTTCTGGTCCGACAAGGATCGCCCCGCCGTGGACGTCGCCCTTTCGGCAGGCAATCACCGTTGGGAGATTCCGCTGCGGCCTGACGAGTCGCCGGCGGACTATCCGACCACCACGGAGGTTTGGAACCTGCTCCAGGCCCTCGGCGTCTCCGAGGATGACGTGGAGATTCTTCAGCACGCCTTCTACCAGCACCACACGCGGATGGCGGACACCTGGCGAGTTGGACGCGTCTTCCTGGCCGGCGACGCGGCCCACATGATGCCGCCATGGGCGGGCGCCGGGATGCAGTCCGGCATCCGTGATGCTCACGACCTGGGCTGGAAACTTGGTCGGGTGCTCAACGGGAGGCTGTCACCGCAGTGGCTCGACACCTACGAGGTAGAGCGGCGCCCGAACGTCGCCTACTACACCGATCTCGCCGTACAGCTCGGCCGCATCATCAAGCAGGAGCTCTCCCCGGAGGAGCAAGCTCGCCTCACCCCACGAACCGGTGCACAGGACTCGACTGTGGAGCGCTCCACTCCACGGCTAGCGGCCGGCTGGTTCCGAGGTCAGTTCTCGTCCGGCTCACTCGTAGGTCGGATGATCCCGCAGCCGCTGGTCACCACGACGCACGGCCGGCGAATGCTTCTCGACGACTTTCTCGGCGACGGCTTCGTGCTGCTTGGAGCTGGCGTTGATCCCGCCACCGTGCTAAGCCCTGCCGAGAAGGATGGGTGGGATGAGCTGGGCGCCCGCTACGTGACAGTCAGTCCTGCCAACGCGCACGCATCCGGACCCGATACGTGCGTCGACACCGCACGAACGCTGCTCCCGTGGTTGGAGGAGAGTGGCGTACGCGTCCTGGCAGTACGACCGGACCGCTTCATCGCCGCCACCGACGTCGACGGTCTGGCGGTCCCGGAGTTTCCCGCCGTCGCCCCTGCCAACTGATGGTCTCCCAGACCGCGTGGTGGACGCGGCCCGGGGAACCATCGAGCCCGCAGCGCTCAAGACAGCCGATCGCATCCGCAAGCGGCACAAGCCAGGTTCGCTTCGCGGGCGGAGCCGCGCTTGCCTGAGGATCAGCGCGTCCTCATGCCTTGTGCTCCCGCGCGGAAACCTCGGTAAGGGCGATGTCGTAGATCATGTCCTCATGACCACCGACGAGCCCGCGACGGCCGCACTCCATCAGCAGGTCCCGCACGTCAACCCCATAGCGCTCAGAGGCAACTTCCGCGTGCCTCAGGAATGACGAGTACACGCCGGCGTACCCCAGGGTCAGGGTCTCCCTGTCAACACGTACCGGACGGTCCTGCAACGGTCGCACCAGGTCGTCGGCGGCGTCCTGGAGTACGAAGAGGTCGCAGCCGTGCTTGAAGTCCATCAGGTCCGCAACCGCGATGAACGGCTCGATCGGGCAGTTTCCCGCGCCGGCGCTATGCCCGGCGAGCGATGCGTCAACACGATGGACGCCGTTCTGCACAGCCGTGACCGAGTTCGCGACCTCAGGAAACCCGAGACATCCATGCCGATCTCGCGAGCTGCAGCGATGTGCTGCGCGGAGATGTCGGCTTCAGTGCAGTGGGTGGCTATTCGCACCGAACGGACGCCCATCTGGTTAGCCTGCTTCAGCTCGTGGATCGTGCCGACTCCCGGGAGGAGAAGCGTGGTGAGACGCGCGCGCTCGAGAACGTCGGCGGCCGCCTCGATCCACTCCCAGTCAGTGTTCGAGCCGGGCCCGTAGTTCACCGATGAGCCGGCGAGTCCATCGCCATGAGCAACTTCGATGGCGTCGACACCCGCGTCGTCCAGGGACGCCACCCTCATCGAGACCGGCACCGAGTCCTATCGCTAGTGTCGATGTGTCGTGGGATCGGATCGATCCGCTGCTGCCGTGGAGGGACTGCACTCCCATTGCACCATCGGGCTGCCGCCTGACCAACCTCACGGCGGCCGAGCTGGGCACCGAGGTACTCCAGGTGGCTTGTGAAGCCCTGGCGGACGGCACCTCGCTGCCGAACGCCCAGCGATTGGTGCGGGAGGGGGCTGACCTGGGGCTTCGCAGGGAAATGTGCGTTGACCTGGGAAAACTTCTCTCCGTAGTCCCGCGGGTCAACGTCGTTTCCCAGGCTCATTGCCCTGGATGTGCCCTCGCAGCGTCTCACCAGAGGGCGCTTGCACTGCTGGCAGACAGGTAGTGGGCGGCGTCGCCGCCAGGCTCAATGAGCGGTGTGCATCGTGAAGTTGCAGGTCACGGGTCTGGTGTGAATGGCGAGTTGGGTACTCGTGCTGGTCGGCGGCCGATGACCATGGCGTAGATCATCGGGCAGGTCTGGCTCCGGCGGGATGCCGGGTTCGGCTGCGCCCACGACCGGCCCCCGGCCTACGATCCGTCAGCAGGTCGGCACGCCGTGAGACCGCGGGAGGGCGCCGGGGATCTTCGCTGCGCGAGGCCAGGAGTTCGCCGAGCCGGTCGTTCGTCGAGGCGTCCATCTTCTGACCCTTCGTCAGCGCGGCGCGGTGGTGCCGATGGGCACGTGGCGTTCGATGAACTCGATCTGGTCGGCGACCACCGTCTCGAACAAGTCACCGACGTAGATGTCGAAGTGGCTGGCGTCGTATCGCTTGATCTCGCCCCGCGGCGCGCGGTGAGCCAGTTCTTCGGTCGCCTTGGCAGGGGTCACCACGTCCCGTTCGCACAGCGAGATCAGCAGCGGCGACGTCACGTCGGTCGCGCGAAGACCGGGCCGGTAGCTTGGGACCTGGAACATGTACCGAGCTGGAATCTGGGGGATCTCGAAGGGCATCCCTGCGGCCGCGTAGATCGCACGGAACCCTGGGAGGGAATCCGGGGACGTCATCACCGCCACGTCACCTGGGGCTCCGACGACGGCCATGCGCACCGGTGGACGGCCGAGCATTGCAACCACCCGGTCCTTCAGTGCGGTCCGCATCAGGCGCAGGGCTGCCTTCTTAGGCATCGCGCTCACGGTGGCCTTTCCGTCCGAGAAGGGGCACTGCGCGATCACCGCGGCGACTCGGTGGTCGTCCGCTGCCGTGATCATCACGTGTCCACCGGCGAAGGAGGTGCCCCAGAGGATCACACGCTCGGGGTCGGCGCCGTCGATGGTCCGGGCGAACGCCACCGCGTTTCGCCAGTCCTCCAGCTGCAGCGGGATGTCGACGAACTCTCTTGGCTCGCCCGTGCTCGCACCGAAGTGGCGGTAGTCGAACGTCATCGCCAGGTAGCCGCGTTGCGCGAACCTCTCGGCATAGGTGTCGAGCCGGAGGCTCTTGACTCCTGACAGCCCGTGCGCGAGCACGACGATCGGCAGGAGCCCTCGATCGTCGGAAGCGGCGGGACGGAAGATCGAGGCTTCGCACTCGCCGTCCCCGGACCTGAATCGCGCTTCAGTCCGAGGCCCTGATACACCAGTCACCTGACTCTCCCATCGCCGTTCGTCTTTGTCCGATCGCGGGCCGGGCCGAGAGCATCGGTGCACTCATGGTCGATCAGTGACGGGCGCTACTCAATGTCGGGTTGCACATTCATGAGCGGGTGATCTGTGCTACTTGCACAGGTGGGTCTCGTATTGTTGCGTGTCGCGTCCTGGTTCGGAGGGAGCAAAATCGCGGGCCGTAGCGTTAAGCGAACTCTGCAGGCTCGTCAGAAGTGCAGCGAAAGAGCCGAGCCGTTCATGTCACTGCGAAGGCCATGTCCGGCAGGCCCTGGTCCGGGGTTCGCCTGTCGGGTCTTGCCGGGGTAGGGGAGATGGCACGTGATCAAGGTCTCGTCTGGAGGCAGGAGAGACCCGTCTGCGGCCGGGCAGGGAGGGGTTCGATTTCCTGGGCTGTCACCTGCATGCCTGCATGTTGGGTCGGCTGTGGGAACAGAAGCGGGTCGTCCGCTACTACCTGCACCGTTGGCCCTCGCAGCGGTCGATGAAACGGGCGCGGGTCAGGTTCAAGGACCTCACCGATCGTCGCCGGGTCGGGATGAAGTTGGAGGACGTCATCGACGCCCTGCACCTGTTCCTTCGGGGTGGGGCAACTACTTCCGCACTGGCAACGCAGCCGACAAGTTCATCGAGCTCGACCGGTACGTCGCGTGGCGGCTGAAACGGCTTCTGATCAAGAAGCAGGGGCCACAACCTACGCGCCGGACAGGCGGGGCGCTGGACCCGGACCTGGTTCCACGACCAGGGGCTTCACCAGCTCATGGGCACCATCCGCTACCCGAAGGCAGTGTAACCATGCATAGAAGACCGTCGGCACGCCGTATGCGGGAAAACCGCACGTACGGATTGAAAGGGGGATGGGGAACCCGGACCGCCAGGCGGCGGCACCGGCGCCCCTGACTACCAATGCCGAGCAGCAGTTTGCGGGGCGCTACGGATGAGTTGCTGCGCAACACGTCCAAGGTACTCCTGGCCGATCCGACCCTCTTGCGGCCTATCCAGGAAGCTGTCGCCAACGCCACCGACCGCCGCTTCGGATCGGACCCCTCCATTGCAGAGGCGATAGGTGAGGCCACCCGGGCCAACGCCCAGCATTGGGCACGCTCAATGTACGAAGACCCGCAGCGGGACGTCGAGCCCAATCTGACCAGCCAGATCGTCGGCATCGCTCGCGATGGATATCGCTGGGGTGAGGAGGACACCTTCCGCGCCTCGTACCACGCCGGCCAGCAGGTGATGTGGTCCATCTGGATGAAGATCGCCTTTTCGCTGTGCGACGAACCAGACGTCCTGCTGCCTGCTCTTGACCGGGCCTCCCGCTCACTGTCGCTCTGGATCGAGGGCACGGTCAGTGCCCTGATCGACATCCTCGAGCAGGAGCGCGCAGCTCTGTCGGGCGACCAGAACGTGAGACGCCTTGAGCTGATCAATCTCATCCTGGGCGGGGCACCGGTTCCCGCGACCGCTGTTGACCAGAGACTCGGATACCCGCTGCGGGCCAAACACCTGGGCGTGATCCTCTGGGCGCCAGCACAGGTCGCCGATCGCGAGACACTCGTGCAGGTCGCGAGCCGGCTCGGCCGGGTCGCGGAGTCCAGGAACCAACTGCTCGTCCAGGCCAGTGCTTCGTCGCTGTGGCTGTGGCTGACGCCCGGAATCCCGGTTTCGCCCGAGGCGCTCGAGGCAGCCGTAGCCCCTTACCGCGACGTCAGGCTTGCGATCGGCTCTCTGGACGAGGGGGTGGACGGCTTCCGACGCACCCACGACCGTGCGGTCGAGACCCAGCGGCTGGTGCAGACCCACAACGCCCACCGGGTCGCCTTCTATGACGAGGTCGCGGCCGTCCTCTTGCTGGCCCGAGACGACGCCCGGCTGCGCGAGTTCATTCACGCCATTCTCGGCCCGCTCGCCTCGGGTCCACAGGAACTACGTGACACACTGCGGATGTTCATCCACCAGCGGTACAACGCATCGCGGACAGCAGAGCTTCTGTTCGCCCACCGAAACACGGTCCTGCAACGCATTCGCCGCGCCCAGGACCGCCTTCCCGTCACCCTGGACCGGCACGGCACCAATGTCGGCATCGCCCTGGACGCGATGCACTGGCTGAACCTCCAGTACGAGTGAGCACGGTGCATCGTGAAAGCTGCACGTCAGAGCGCGGGGTCGGCGGTCTCAGCATGGTCTCCAACAACTGCGGGGCGATGGAGACCGGGCTGGCCGTGCTGCTCGCCGCCGAGCGGATTGCCCGGGTGACCGGCTCCTACATCGGGCGAACAGGAGTTCGCGCGGCAGGGAGCGGTCGTGTGGCTGCTTCCGTCGACGGGTTACGCCGCCTCGGTCGGGCTGGCCACCCACGGGTGCGGGCTGCGGCGGCGCTCGGGGTACCGCGGGGTCGGTAGACCGTTGGTGGCGGTGGGTTCGCTCCGGTCCGCGCGCTTCGGTCACCACGCGTCCGCTTGCTCAGATCGCCTCCCCGGGTCTACGCGACGGAATCTGGGGACGCGTCGCCCATTGCCGCTGTGACTCCCTTGGTGATGGTCGGGCCGAACTGTCGGACCTGGGGGATCGTGGTCACCATGTGGGCCGCGACCCGTTCACTGAGGCAGAGGAGCCGGTGCGGGACGTCGCCGGGGAAGCGGACGAAGTCGCCCGCGGCCAGGTCCACCGGTTCGTTGAGCGGTCCGGTGCGCAGCTTGCCGGTAATCACGTAGACATGGTGCAGGGTGCCCGAGGCGTGGGGCGGGACCACTTCCGGGGCTTTGCCGCTGCGCTCGAGGCGCAGAAGCAGAGTGCGGACATACCCGGAGCCGTAGGTCTCGTCCAAGAGGCGCTCCGTCCAGTTGACCCCGTCCGCCCACGCACCTTCGTCCTGGCGCTGTACGTAGACCGGTGTGCCCCATTCCGTGAGCAGTCGGCGCGCCGGGACGTCGAGTGCCGCACCGAGCAGGGACAGCGTCTCGACCGTGGGATTGCCCGAGCCCTGCTCGATCTTGGACAGCGTCTGTTTCGACAGGCCCGACCGGCGCGCGAGCTCGCCCAAAGACATCGCCCGCTCCAGCCGGAAGCGCCGTACATTGCGGGCCACGAGTTCGTTCTCACGCGGGGTGTCACTTTTAATGTGCATGGCGTCATTATTGACGGACGTAGGGTCTGGTTCGCATTCTTGTCACGTAAAGATTGCCGAGTGGTCAACTGAAAGTGACGCCGCTCACGGGAACCGAGGTGAATGACCATGATCGCGACCCTCGCCGACGCCGTACGTGACGACCGGGCTGCCATCGACAAGGCGGTGAGTCTTCTCGTGGCGCTGGGTGACCGGTCCGGCAGGGGAGCCGGCGTCAGCGAGCTCGCGCGCAGGGCCCAGTTGAGCAAGTCCACCGCCTACCGCGTGCTGGGGATGCTCGAGCGCAATGGCGTCGTGGAGCGTCACGGCACCGGGTACCGACTCGGCGAGCGCCTGCACCGCCTGGGACAAGCGGTGCACGGCCCGGAAGCCGAGCACGTGCGCGACGTCCTGCTGCCCTTCCTGACCGACCTGTACGAACTGACCCGGGAGACGGTGCACCTGGCGGTGCTCCACGACACCCACGCCGCCTACCTCGCCAAGCTGTACGGTCACCGCTCGACGGCCGTGCCCTCACGCATCGGCGGCCGCCTCCCGGCCCACGCGACGGCGGTGGGCAAGGCACTGCTGGCCTTCGACGTCGACGCGGCCGAAGAGGCGGTGCGACGGCCGCTGCCGCGTTTCACCCACCGCACCATCACCGAACCCGAGGCGCTCTCCGCTGAGTTGGAACGCATCCGCCGCACCGGGGTGGCCCTCGACGACGAGGAGTACCAGCCGGGTCTGGCCTGCGTGGCCGTACCGGTTCTCAGCCGCAGCGGACGGGCGGTGGCGGCGCTGTCGGTCGCCGGTCGGCGCGGGCACATCGACACACGACAGGTGAGCGGCCAGGTCCGCCGCATCGCCGCCGCCGCGTCGCAGGCGTGGGCCCGGCGGATGTGACGGCGGGTCGGGAATGCCTTGAGCAGGCGCGCGAGGGCGGCCGGTGACATCTCGTCCCCGGCCGCCCGCTCCATGCTTCGGTGCCGGCCTCACCTCGTGGCCGGCTCACGCTCCAGCAGGTCGAGTGCGATGTCGACGATCATGTCCTCCTGGCCGCCGACCAGGCCGCGCCGGCCGACCTCCAGCAGGATGGTGCGGACGTCGACGCCGTACTGCCGTGCGGCGGCCTCGGCGTGCCGCAGGAAGCTGGAGTAGACGCCGGCGAAGCCGAGGGTGAGGGTCTCGCGGTCGACCTGGACCGGGCGGTCCTGGAGCGGTCGTACGAGATCGTCGGCCGCGTCCTGGAGAGCGAACAGGTCGCAGCCGTGCTTCCAGCCCTGGAGGGTGGCGACCGCGACGAAGGGCTCGATCGGGCAGTTGCCGGCGCCGGCGCCGTGCCCGGCCAGGGAGGCGTCAACTCTGGTGACCCCCTCCTCGACGGCGACGACCGAGTTGGCCACCGCCAGGGAGAGGTTCTGGTGGGCGTGGATGCCGATCTGGGTCTCCGGCTCCAGCACGTCCCGGTAGGCGCGGACGCGTTCGCGGACGCCGTCCATGGTGAGCCGACCGCCGGAGTCGGTGACGTACACGCAGTGCGCGCCGTACGACTCCATGAGCTTGGCCTGCTCGGCCAGCTTCTCGGCGGGGGCCATGTGGCTGAGCATCAGGAACCCGGAGACGTCCATGCCGAGTTCCCTGGCCGTTGCGATGTGCTGGGCCGAAACGTCGGCCTCAGTGCAGTGGGTGGCGATGCGGATGGACCGCACGCCGAGGGAATAGGCGTGTTTGAGCTCGGCGATGGTGCCGATGCCGGGCAGCAGCAGCGTGGTGAGGGTGGCGCGCTCCAGGACGGAGGCGGCGGCCTCGATCCACTCCCAGTCGGTGTTGCTGCCGGGGCCGTAGTTGACCGAGCCGCCCGCCAGGCCGTCGCCGTGGGCGACCTCGATCGCGTCGACGCCGGCCGCGTCCAGGGCCGCGACGATCCGGGACACGTCGGCGGGCGCGATCCGGTGCCGTACGGCGTGCATGCCGTCCCGCAGGGTGACGTCCTGGACATACAGGTCGGTGGTCATGCCGTTGCCCCCTGGTCTGCGTGCTGAGCGATGCGCTCGGCGGTGCGCAGGGCGGCCGAGGTCATGATGTCGAGGTTTCCGGCGTACGCGGGCAGGTAGTGGGCGGCGCCCTCGACCTCCAGGAACACCGAGACCCGGGTGGTCACCGCGGGCGCTCCTTCGGGCAGCAGGGTGTGTACGGGTTCGTCCGCCGGTACGGGGGTGAACTGGACGTCCTGCTTGAGGCGGTAGCCGGGCACGTACTTCGCCACCTCGGCCACCATGTCGGTGACGGAGGAGCGGATGGCGTCGTGGTCGGTGTCGCCGATCAGGCAGAAGACGGTGTCCCGCATGATGAGCGGTGGTTCGGCCGGGTTGAGGACGATGATGGCCTTGCCGCGGGCGGCGCCGCCCACTTTCTCGATGGCCGCGGAGGTTGTCTCGGTGAACTCGTCGATGTTCGCCCGGGTGCCGGGGCCCGCCGACTTGGAGGCGATGGAGGCGATGATCTCGGCGTAGGGGATCGGGGTGACGCGGGCGACGGCGTGCACGATCGGGATGGTGGCCTGGCCGCCGCAGGTGACCATGTTGACGTTCCTGGCGCCCAGGTGGGCGTCGAGATTGACTGGTGGGATGACGAACGGCCCGATCGCCGCCGGTGTCAGGTCGATGAACGTCTTGCCGTACGGCTGCAGCCGTGCTGCGTTGGCGACGTGCGCCTTCGCCGAGGTCGCGTCGAAAACGATGTCGATGTCCTCGAAGCCGTCCAGGGCGATCAGGCCGTCCACGCCCTCGTGTGTCGTCGGCACCTTCAGGCGGCGGGCGCGGGCGAGGCCGTCGGAGTCGGGGTCGATGCCGACCAGCGCGGCCATCTCCAGCGTCTGCGACAGCCGAAGGATCTTGATCATCAGGTCGGTTCCGATGTTGCCGGAACCGATCACGGCCACTTTCGTCTTCTTCATGACGGTCATGACGGGTCCCTAAGAATGGTTGGCGGTGAAGGTGGCGCTGACCGTGCCGAGGCCGGAGATCTCCGCGGACACGGTCATGCCGGGGGAGACGCTGACCATGGGGCCGAGCGCGCCGGACAGGACGACCTGGCCGGTGCGCAGCGGGTCTCCGTAGTCGCGGGCCGTACGGGCCAGCCACAGCAGGGCGTTGAGGGGGTCGCCGAGACAGGCGGTGCCGTTGCCCTCGGAGACGAGGGTGCTGTCGGCGTACATGCGCATGGTGACCTCGCGCGGTTCGAACGCGTCGAGGGGAAGCCATGTCTCGCCGAGGACGTAGAGGCCGCTGGAGGCGTTGTCGGCGACGGTGTCGGTCAGAGAGATGTCCCAGTCGGCGACGCGGCTGTCCACGATCTCCAGGGCGGGGACCGCGTAGGCGACGGCCGCGCGGACGGCGGACAGGCCGAGATCGTCCCGGTCCAGGTCCTTAGCCAGCACGAAGGCGATCTCCGCCTCCGCCTTCGGCTGCAAGAGCCGGGAGGTGGGCACCTCAGCGAGGCCGGAGGCGTCCATGTCGGCGAAGAGGACCCCGAAGTCCGGCTGGTCCACGCCGAGTTGCTGCTGCACGGCCGGCGAGGTGAGTCCGATCTTGCGGCCGGTCACCACCGCGCCGGCGGCCAACCGGTGCTCAGTCAGACCGCGTTGGACCCGGTAGGCGGCGTCGAGGTCGGCGGTGCCCAGCAGTTCGCGGACCGGGGCGCATGGCTGCCCCTTCTCGGCGGCGGTCCGCAGCCGGTCGACGGCGGCGGTGATCGCCTCTGCGTGGTCGGTCATCGGGTCGGCTCCTGTTCTGCCGTGGCCACGGCGAAGCCCGCGATCCACTCGGGGATCGGGGTGTAGAAGCGGGAGGTCATGCGGTAGGAGCCGGTGGCGGCGAGCGAGGCGAACGCGGCGATCCAGGTGCGCACCTCGTGCGCGGAGCCGCCGCCCTCCTTGGCCATCCACTCCACGGTCCAGTCGTCCACGTCGGTGAGGCGGCCGCTTTCCAGGGTGTCGAGGACGTGGTTGTCCCAGTTGGGGTTGATCGGGACCATCGAGGTCGAGCCCGCCGCGTAGTCGTGCCCGGCCTGGATCACCCGCTGCTCGCCCCGGGCCCGCTGGTCGGGCGTGGGCGGACGGCCCTCGATGAGGGCGTCGGCTACCCGTGGCGGAGCGCCCTCCAGCACCGGTACCGGCGGGTCGTGCGACAGGCCGCCGGAGCCCAGGAAGAGCACCCGCCGGTCCAGTTCAGCGGCGGCCTCGCCGAGCGCGGTCCCCAGGGCGCGGATACGGCCGACCGGGCCGAGCGGTGTGGCGACGCCGTTGACGAAGACGGGGACGACCGGGACGTTGTCGATGCCGCCGAAGAGGACCTCCAGGGGCTGGACGAAACCGTGATCCACGGTCATGCGGGCCGAGACGGTCAGATCGATGCCTCGGTCCAGGACGCCGCGGGCCAGCGTCCGGGCGGCGTCGGTGTCGACCGACACCGGGCCGGCGCTCGAGCCGAAGTCGCCGACCGCGTGCGCGTCCGTGCCCAGGCAGAAGGGGGGCATCTCCTTGTAGAAGAAGCCGTTGTAGTGGTCCGGGGCGTACAGGACGACCAGGTCGGGATCGAAGGCGCGCACGAAGCCCCGTGCCGTCTCGACGGCCTCGTCGACGGAGGCGACCACCTCTGCAGCGGGGTCGTTCTTGCCGATGAGGGGGGAGTGGGACAGCCCTATGGCGGCAGCGTTCACGACGGTTCTCCCTGGAGGCGGATGACGAGCTTCCCGGTGAGCCGCCCGTCGATCATGAGCTGGAAGCCCTTGTGGATCTCGTCCAGCGGCAACGTGCGATGGATCACTGGGCGCACACCGGTGCCGTCCATCAGCTTCAGCAGTCCGACGAGCTCGCTGCGGGTGCAGCCGGTCGAGCCGAGGATGCGCTGCTGGAGGTAGAAGATCCGGGCCAGGTCTGCGGGCGGGTTAGTGCCGCTGGTGGCACCCGCGATCACGATGGTGCCGCCGGGACGCAGGGAGCGCATCGAGTGGGCCCAGGTCGCCTCGCCGACCGTCTCCACCACGACATCCACCCGCTCGGGCAACCGCTCGCCGGTGGGTACGGCCTTGCGCGCACCCCAGGACTCGGCCTGTGCCCGCTTGTCGACGCTGCGGCTGGTGGCATACACCACGGCACCCGCAGCCACCGCCAGCTTGATTGCGGCCGAGGCGACCCCGCCGCCGGCGCCCTGCACCAACACCCGGTCGCCCGCGCGGATCTGTGCCTGGGTGAACAGCATCCGGTACGCCGTCCCCCATGCGACCGGCAGGCAGGCGGCCTCGTCGAAGGTCAGCCAGGACGGCTTGGGGACGAGGTTGCGGGTGGGGACGGACAGGTATTCGGCGAACGCGCCGTTGTGCCGCTCCGACAGCAGGGCACGGCCGGGATCGAGTGTCTCGTCGCCGTCGCCGGCGTCCGGGTCAGCGATCACCGGGTGGACGAGGACCTCGTTGCCGTCCTGGTCGTAGCCCGCGGCGTCGCAGCCGAGGACGATCGGCAGCCGCTCGGGCGGGTGGCCGACCCCGCGCAGCGTCCACAGGTCGTGCATGTTGAGTGAGGACGCCGCGACGCGGACGATTGACCAGCCGGGCCGGGGCTCGGGCTTGGGAACGTCGCCCAGGACCAGCCCGGCCAGCGGGTCGGTCGCGCTCTGGGCGACGGCGGTTGCAGCAAGCATGCGGCCACGCTCCCCCGGCAGTACGGTCCGCGGACAGTCAGCGTGCCGCCGTACGGAACGAGCCGTGGCAGGGATCTGTCGTACTGCTGTTGCCTGTCGCCATGACCTCCACGAACGACCCCCAGGGCGGGGCGCCGACCACGCCGCGCGGAACCCTGCGGCGCCCGGCGGACCTGGCCCGCACCATCGACGTCTCCGGGCTCGTGGACACCGAGGGCGGACTCCTGGACCGGGTGATCTTCACCGACCAGGAGCTGTACCGGCAGGAACTGCGCCGAGTCTTCGCACCGAGCTGGCTGTTCCTCGCGCACACCGACCAGTTCCACAAGCCCGGCGACTTCTTCACCACGTACATGGGTGAGGACCCGGTCATCGTCACCCTCGACCGCGACCGCCGGATCCGGGCCTACCTCAACTCCTGCCGGCACCGCGGCGCCCGTGTCTGCCGGGCCGACGTCGGCACCACCCGCAACTTCACCTGCACCTACCACGGCTGGTCGTACAACCTGGACGGTTCACTGGTCAGCGTGCCCAACCAGGACGGCTACCCGGACTCCTTCCGCACCGAGGACTGGGGCCTGGTGGAAGTGCCGCACGTGCAGACCTACCGCGGGCTGGTCTTCGGCACCTGGAACCCCGACCCGGTGCCGCTGCGCGAGCAGCTCGGCGACATGGCCTGGTACCTGGACGCGATGCTCGACCACGACGAGCACGGCACCGTTGTGGTGGGCGGTGTCCACAAGTGGGTGCTGGAGGGCAACTGGAAGCTGGCGGCCGAGCAGTTCGCCACCGACTGGTACCACGTGAACATGAGCCACGCCTCGGCGCTCATGGTCCTCTCGCCCTCCGGGAAGACGCCCAAGGCCGAGGTCGTGCACCGCACCGGCCGCCAGTACTCCGACGCCAATGGCAACGGCGCCGGCTTCCCGGTCCACCCCAAGAACCGCTTCGACGCGCAGACCGTGCACAAATGGACGGACTATGAAGCTCTGCGCGAACGCCTCGGTGACGCCCGCGTGGAGGGCCCACTGGCCAACGGCCACGCCACCGTCTTCCCCAACTTTTCCTATCTGCCGGTCAACGGCTCCATCCGCGTCTGGCACCCCAAGGGACCCGACCGCATGGAGGTGTGGTCCTGGACCATCGTCAACACGTCGATGCCCGAGGAAGTGCGCGAGGCCCAGCGCCTGTACAACCTGCGCACCTTCGGTCCCAGCGGCATCTTCGAGCAGGACGACGGTGAGAACTGGAGCGAGGTGCAGGCCATCTCGCACGGTTTCGTCACCAACAACGTGGCCCTCAACTACCAGATGGGCATGGACTCCGAACGCGAGGACGGCCGCCACCCCGGCACGACCAGCGAGCTGTACAGCGACGCCGCAGGGAGGGCCTTCTACGGGCGCTGGCGCGAACTGATGAACACCCCCGCCTGGCACGAGGAGCACGAAAAATGAGTGACGGCATCCGCGTCGCCGCCCTGGACGACATCCCGCAGGGCGAGGGCATCGCCATCGACAAGGCAATCACCGGAACGGCCGACAACATCGCCCTGCTGCGCGACACCGACGACATCGTCTACGCCCTGGACGACACCTGCACCCACGAGACCGCCTCGCTGGCCGACGGCTGGGTGGAGGACGGCTATGTCGAGTGCCCGCTGCACTCCAGCAAGTTCTGCCTGAAGAACGGCGAGGTCCAGGGGCTGCCCGCGACCAGGAACGTCTGCCCGCACCGCGTCGTGGTGCGGGACGCCGAGGTCTACCTCTTCCCGGGGGAGACGCCGTGAGCAACCGTGTGGTGATCGTGGGCGGTGGCGTCGCCGGGGTCAGCACGGCCAGCGCCCTGCGCGCGGGCGGCTTCGACGGCGACCTCACCCTCGTCGACGCCGGCGAGTTCCCCTACGACCGGCCCCCGCTGTCCAAGGACTTCCTCGCCGGCACCAAGGACATCGGCCAGATCGCTCTCCAGTCCCCGCAGTGGTACGACGAGCAGCGGGTCCGGCTGGTGAACCGGACCACAGTGACCGCCCTGCGGCCCAGCGAGGGGGCCGTCCAACTCGCCGACGGCGGCCTGCTGCCCGCCGACGGTGTCGTGCTCGCCACCGGAGGCGCCGCCGCCCGCC
>NZ_JAAKZY010000136.1 GCF_011045015.1 Streptomyces scabichelini
GGAGTACGCGGAGAGCTACACATCCCGCTGACCTCCCGCTGACCCTGGGGGCGCCCGTCGGTACGGGCGCCCCCAGACGCGTACGACTGGAACGGCGTGATGCCCTTCAGCCCCTCGTACGCCCCTCGTACGCCACCCCCGTCAACCGCTCCGACTCCTCCCAAAGCCGTTCCGCGGCCCTGTCGTTGAGCGTCCAGGGGGCGCGCCACGACTTCCTGGGCGAGCCGCGCCAGCCCAGGAGGGCCGGGCCCGTGAAGGAGTCGGGGCGGACATCGGGGGCGGTGGCCGCGTACAGCGTGGGGAGGGCGCCGGAGTCCGCGGACTGGGCGAAGTAACGGTTGCCGATGCGCATGAAGCGTTCGGCGGCCTTGCGGCCCTCCTGCTTCGGGCTCGCCGTCTGGAGGCTGGTGGCGGCGTAGCCGGGGTGCGCGGCCGCCGCCACGACATCGGAGCCGATGGCGGCGAGCCGGCGCGCCAGTTCGTGGGTGAAGAGGAGGTTGGCCGTCTTGGAGCGGGCGTACGCGGACCAACGTCCGTACCGGCGCTCGCTGTTGAGGTCCGTGATGTCGATGTTGGACACCGCGTGCATCGTGCTGGAGACGGTCACCACGCGCGCCCCGGGAGTGCCGAGTACCACTGGCCGCAGCAGCCCGGTGAGCGCGAAGTGACCCAGGTGGTTGACCCCGAACTGCGTCTCGAAACCGTCCGCCGTGCGCCCGTACGGCAGCGCCATCACACCCGCGTTGTTGATCAGCAGGTCCAGCCGGTCGTGCTTTTGCTCGTACGTGGTCGCGAACTCCCGTACCGAAGCCAGATCTCCCAGATCGAGCCGTACGAACTCCGGCTCCGCGCCGGGCACCTCGATCGCCAGCCGGTCGGCGGCCTCCGCACCACGCACCTCATTCCGGCAGGCGAGCACGACGCGCGCACCACGCCGGGCGAGTTCGCGTGCGGTGACGTAGCCGATCCCGCTGTTCGCCCCGGTGACGACAGCCGTACGGCCCCTCTGGTCCGGTATGTCGGTCGCACTCCAGCCGGCCATGGCTCTGGCTCCCTCCGCGTACGGGTGGGTCCCAGCGTACGAGCACCGTCGAGAGAGGGCGGCACCGTCGACCTGACGACACCCGTTCTTCACGTACGAGGTGACGGGGCCGTTCCGCTCGCAGCCGTCGGCTCGGTCGGCGTGCCGTTGTGCGGACGGCGGGCCAGCAGCACACTGGCGACGATCACCCACAGTCCCGACAGCATGAAGGTCACGAATCCGACCCAGGGGACGAAGGTCAGGACGCCGAGGGCGAAGCCGGTCCAGCCCAGCCATCGGGGCAGGCCGGTTACGGAGACGCGGGCCGCGGCCAGTCCCGCGGCCAGCAGCATCAAGGCCATCCCGCCGACGAAGGGGATGAAGAAGTCCTCGGTGATGGCGTTGAGCGTCTGCATCGTGTCGTCGGACGCCGCCGACTCGTCCGCGAGGTCCATCAGGGCCAGGGCGAAGCCCGCGGCCACCCAGAAGCCCGCGGCGATCAGTACGCCGCCCGCCAGAACCACCCGGTGCGTCCAGTCGTCGCGGGGCGCGGCGTCCCGTACGGCACGTGCCAGGTGGGCGGCGAAGAAGACGAAGAACGCCCCGGCGAGCACCAGCAGATACAGACTCACTGCCGTCTGTGCCTCGTGGTCCTCGTAGTACGTCCTGACCTCTCTGCCGGACGAGTCGACATCCGGCGTGTCGCCGATCAGGAGGAAGGAGACGACGGTCAGCGCCACGGCCAGCAGGCCGCTCAGCGGTGCGACACGCATGGGAGAACCTCCTACCCCCCTGCGGGACCTGCGCCTTCTCCCACGCTCCCAGGGATCGTTCCGCCCCGCCATCCGAGGGTCGGGCGCGGACAGAACCCCCACCCAGGAGCGGAGAGCTACCGTCCGGTCACGTCACGTTTGCATCACAGGCCATCCATATCCCCTCCACATCACCAGCCCTCCCTTTACGTTCATCGCCTCATAACCGACCGAACGCATCTTCAGTACGCATGCCTTCGGATATCACCACAAAAGTGGAAGGGCTCATTCCGTGAACGTGCTCCGCAGATCTGCCGCCTTAGCGATCACCGTCCTCGCGCTGACCGCCATGCCGTACACCGCCGAGGCCCATGGCAGTCACCCGTTCAAGAACTGCACCGAGGCGTACGCGAACGGGGTGTCCAACATCCCCAAGGGCGACGAGCACTACGGCAAGCACCTCGACCGCGACGGGGACGGCGTCGGCTGCGACAAGCCGCCCGCCGGCTTCGTCCCTGCCGACGACGAGGAAGAGAACACCGGCGGTGAGGACGAGAGCGCCGGAGGCAGCCAGCCCGAGCCCACCGAGGACACCGGGTCCGAAGCCCCGGAAGCCGCGGGGCAGCAGGACACCGACCTGGCCGCGACCGGCGGCAGCAGCTCCACCCCGTACGTCGCGGGCGGCGGCGCGGCCGTCCTGCTCGCCGGGGGCGGCTTGGTGATCGCGGCACGCAGGCGTCGTACCACCCGCTGACCCAGCAGGCACACGCCTGGCCGACCCAGGCCGGCGCGCACGCCGAAGGGGCGGCGCCTCCGCACAGGCGCCGCCCCTTCTCTTTCGCGCACCGGAGCCGCCATCGCGTCGGTGAGGGTCGGGGTGACCGACGACGGCTCCGGAGTCGGGGGGTCAGCGGTGGTCGCTGCCCTTCGACGTGGAGGCCGCTCGGCCGGCCTCCAGCCTGGCCACCGGGATCCGGAACGGCGAGCAGGACACGTAGTCCAGACCCACCTCGTGGAAGAAGTGGACCGACTCCGGGTCGCCGCCGTGCTCACCGCAGACGCCGAGTTTCAGGTCGGGCCGGGTCGCGCGGCCGGCCTCCACCGCGGACTTCACCAGGGAGCCGACGCCGTCCCTGTCGATCGTCTCGAACGGGGAGACGCCGAAGATGCCCTTCTCCAGGTACGCGGTGAAGAACGACGCTTCGACGTCATCGCGCGAGAAGCCCCACACCGTCTGCGTCAGATCGTTCGTGCCGAAGGAGAAGAACTCGGCGGCCTCGGCGATCTGACCCGCCGTCAGCGCGGCCCGCGGCAGCTCGATCATCGTGCCGATCGACAGCTTCAGTTCCGTGGCCGTCGCCGCCTCGACCTCGGCGACGACCTGGTCGGCCTCCTCGCGGACGATCTCCAGCTCCTGGACCGTGCCGACCAGCGGGATCATGATCTCGGCCCGCGGGTCGCCCTTCGCCGACTTCCGCTCCGCCGCGGCCTCGGCGATCGCCCGTACCTGCATGGTGAACAGGCCGGGGATGACCAGGCCGAGGCGTACGCCGCGCAGCCCCAGCATCGGGTTCTGCTCGTGCAGGCGGTGCACCGCCTGGAGGAGGCGGAGCAGGTTCTCGTGCGGCTCCTGGCGGGACTCCGCCAGGGCGACCCGGACCGAGAGCTCGGTGATGTCGGGCAGGAACTCGTGCAGCGGCGGGTCGAGGAGGCGGACCGTCACCGGCAGACCGTCCATCGCCGAGAACAGCTCCACGAAGTCCTGCTTCTGGAGCGGCAGCAGTTCCTTCAGCGACTCCTCGCGCTCGGCCTCCGTATCGGCCAGGATGAGGCGCTCGACCAGCTCACGACGGTCACCGAGGAACATGTGCTCCGTGCGGCACAGGCCGATGCCCTGCGCGCCGAAACGACGGGCGCGCAGCGCGTCCTCGGCGTTGTCCGCGTTGGCGCGCACCCGCAGGCGGCGCTTGCGGTCGGCGAACGCCATGATCCGGTGTACGGCCTCGACCAGTTCGTCGGCGTCCTGGGCGCCCGCGTGCATCCGGCCCTCGAAGTACTCCACGACCGGCGACGGGACCACGGGCACCTCACCGAGGTACACCTTGCCGCTCGACCCGTCGATGGAGATGAGGTCGCCCTCCTCCACCACATGCCCGCCCGGCACCGTCATCCGGCGCCGCTTGGTGTCGACCTCGAGCTCCTCGGCACCGCACACACAGGTCTTGCCCATGCCGCGTGCCACCACGGCGGCGTGCGAGGTCTTGCCGCCGCGCGAGGTCAGGATGCCCTCTGCCGCGATCATGCCGTCCAGGTCGTCCGGGTTCGTCTCGCGGCGGACCAGGATCACCTTCTCGCCCGAACGCGACCACTTCACCGCCGTGTACGAGTCGAAGACCGCCTTGCCGACCGCCGCACCCGGCGACGCCGCGATACCCCGGCCGACCGTCTGGACCTTCGTGTCCTCGTCGAAGCGCGGGAACATCAGCTGCGCGAGCTGGGCGCCCGTGACGCGCTGAAGCGCCTCGGCCTCGTCGATCAGCCCCTGGTCCACCAGCTGGGTCGCGATACGGAACGCCGCGCCCGCCGTCCGCTTGCCGACGCGCGTCTGGAGCATCCACAACTGCCCGCGCTCGATGGTGAATTCGATGTCGCAGAGATCCTTGTAGTGGTTCTCCAGGGTCTCCATGATCTGCATCAGCTGGTCGTACGACTTCTTGTCGATCGACTCCAGCTCGGCGAGGGGGACCGTGTTGCGGATGCCGGCCACCACGTCCTCGCCCTGCGCGTTCTGCAGGTAGTCGCCGTAGACGCCCTGGTGGCCGCTGGCCGGGTCGCGGGTGAAGGCGACGCCCGTGCCCGAGTCCGGGCCCAGGTTGCCGAACACCATCGAGCACACGTTGACGGCCGTGCCGAGGTCGTGCGGAATGCGCTCCTGACGGCGGTAGAGCTTCGCGCGGTCGGTGTTCCAGGAGTCGAAGACCGCGTGGATGGCGAGGTCCATCTGCTCGCGCGGGTCCTGCGGGAAGTCGCGTCCGGCCTCGGTCTTGACGATCTTCTTGAACTTGGTGACGAGCTTCTTCAGGTCGGCCGCTTCCAGCTCGGTGTCGACGGCGACCTTCTTGGCCGTCTTCGCCGCCTCCAGCGCGTCCTCGAAGAGGTCGCCTTCGACGCCGAGGACGGTCTTGCCGAACATCTGGATGAGACGGCGGTACGAGTCCCATGCGAAGCGCTCGTCACCGGCCTGCTGGGCCAGGCCCTGCACCGACTTGTCGGAGAGCCCGATGTTCAGGACGGTGTCCATCATGCCCGGCATGGAGAACTTTGCCCCTGAACGGACCGATACGAGCAGGGGGTTATCGGCCTGCCCGAGCTTCTTGCCCATCGTCTCTTCGAGGGCGTCGAGGTGTGCACTCACCTCGTCACGCAGTGCCGCGGGCTCCTCGCCACTTTCGAGGTACGTCTTGCAGGCCTCGGTGGTGATCGTGAAGCCCGGTGGGACGGGAAGGCCCAGGTTGGTCATCTCGGCGAGGTTCGCGCCTTTGCCGCCGAGGAGGTCCTTGAGGTCCTTGTTGCCC
Source organism: Streptomyces scabichelini (assembly GCF_011045015.1). GTDB lineage: Bacteria > Actinomycetota > Actinomycetes > Streptomycetales > Streptomycetaceae > Streptomyces > Streptomyces scabichelini. The sequence goes on from NZ_JAAKZY010000136.1 coordinate 5,349, forward strand.
TCGGTGAAGTCGTAAACGAACTTCACGCCCTCAGCGCCGCTACCAGTTACGTGGGGATCTTTGTTTTCCGACACGGATCTCGACTCCTCGAGGACGCGTTGGCTGCCCTGACGGCGAGGAACATACCCAGATCGAAGGTACCTCGGTACGTCCACTTGCGCGTCATACGGCCGTAACCACCCGTCCGCCAGCAGATCGAATGTCAAGGACTGGCAATGAGTGGCGAGCTCGTGTTTTCACTTCCCGAACGAGTCAACGCCCGTAGACCCGCTGACGCGCTCGTCTGAGCGGGTCTCCATACGTATGAGTTCGAGCTCTGAACGATCAAGGGGTGGCACTGAGTGCCACCCCTTGGAGAAGTGCAATCGCCCAAGATCCGCTCATCTGAGCGCAACCCTTATCAAGGGTGGCAAGAATCACGCCGTTTGGAGCGGCCAGATTTCATCATGCGGACGCGTACGCGGGCCGTTACACGGACGTCACACACAGATCCGCGCCGACTTCATACGCCGGTCCGCACGGGTGTCACACGCCCATCGCCCGCAGCCGCTCCTCGGCCCGCTCGGGTGCGTACAGGTGCTCCACGACCAGGGCTCCCGCTCCCACCAGGGCCGCCTGCTCGCCGAGCCGTGAGGTGACCACGTCCAGATGGGCGGTGGAGCGGGGCAGGGCGCGCTGGTAGAGCAGTTCGCGTACGCCCGTGAGGAACGGAGTTCCGGCCAGATCTCCGGCGATCATCAGCACCCCGGGGTTGAGCAGCGTCACCACGGTCGCCAGCACGTCCCCGACCAGCCGCCCGGCATCCCGCGCGAGCGCCGCCGCCCCGGGGTGCCCGGCGGTCAGCAGATCCCGCACATCCGAGCCGGAGGCCGCCGGCACCCCGGTCTCCGCGAGCCGCCGCGCCACGGCGCCGCCACTGGCGACGGCGGCGAGACAGCCGTACGAGCCGCACTTGCACAGCGCGTCGGCGCCCTCCGGGACCCGTATGTGCCCGATGTCCCCGGCGCCCCCGTCGATGCCCCGGTAGATCGTGCCGCCCACCACGACGCCTGCGCCGATTCCGGTGGAGACCTTGACCAGGACGAAGGCCGAGCAGTCGGGGTGGCCGGTGCGCTGTTCGCCGTACGCCATGAGGTTGGCGTCGTTGTCCACAAGCACGGAGACCGGCAGGGGGGCGCCCGTGTGCTCGGCGAAGGCGCGGGTGAGGCGGCCTCTTATGTCGTAGCCGTCCCAGCCGGGCATGATCGGCGGCTGGACGACGCGGCCGGTGTCGCTGTCGACGGGCCCCGGCACGGCGAGCCCGATCCCGCACACCTCATGGGCCCGGTGTCCTGCCTTCTCCAGCAGCTCGCCGAACCAGCGGCCCAGCTCGCCGAGCACGACGTCGGGGCCGTCCTCGATGAGCAGCGAGCCCGTGTGCTCGGCCAGCATCTCGCCGGTGAGCGAGAGGACCGCGGCGCGGGCGTGCCGGGTGTCGAGGTCGGCGGCGAGGACCACGGCATGTGAGTCGTCGAACTCCAGCCGGACCGAGGGGCGGCCGCCGAGCGGCGAGTCCACCGGGCCCGCGGCGCCCTCACGCAGCCAGCCCGCACGGAAGAGCCGGTCGAGGCGCTGCCCGACCGTGGCCCGGGACAGGCCCGTGACCTGCTGCAACGCGCCGCGCGTGGTGGCGCGCCCGCTGCGCACCAGCTCCAGCAGCTCGCCGGCGCTCGCCTGGCTTCCGGTCCTCCCGGCCCGTCCTGCCATTCCGGTCCTCCCGGCGTTCCCGGTCATGCACACCCTCTTGCGTTCCTCAACTCTGCATTACATATTGAGTTTTGCGTGTTAAATAGACGTAACCCTACGGTAGCTACTGCCGAACTGGCCGGACATACGTCTTCGTGGAGACCCGAGTGGACCGCTCATCCCAGCTCACCGCCCGCCGCACCGGACACCCGGACCCCGTCCGCACCCCAGTCTCACCACCGCTTTCCGGCCAGGGTGAGATCGGCCATTCCGGGGCGGCCGTATACGATCCGGGCCGGGCCGCGCGGTCGCTGCATCTCAGGGCCGCCCGGGTGCTGCACGACAACTGGACGGGGACGTCCACGGTGCCCTCGCGCGGCCTGTACCCCCACCAGTGGTCCTGGGACTCGGCGTTCATCGCGATCGGACTGCGCCATCTGTCGCCGCTGCGGGCACAGGTGGAACTCGAGACGCTACTGGACGCGCAGTGGGGCGACGGCCGGATTCCGCACATCGTCTTCAACCCCTCCGTCCCGCTCGACGCGTACTTCCCGAGCCCCGACTTCTGGCGCTCCTCGACCGCGGGGCGCGCCGCGGGCGCCCCGCGCACCGTACAGACGTCGGGCATCGTGCAACCACCGGTGCACGCACTCGCCGCGTGGCTGGTGCACGTCTCCGATCCCGGCCTGTCACGGGCCCGCGGCTTCCTGTCCCGCGTCTACCCGCGCCTGGCGGCCTGGCACCGCTATCTGCTGCACCGCCGGGACCTGGGCGGCGGGGGCCTCGCCTCCGTGGTCCACCCGTGGGAACAGGGTATGGACAACGCCCCGTCCTGGGACGCCCCCCTCAGCCGCGTCACGCCCGCCGCGTCCCGCACCTTCCGCCGCGCCGACCTCGACCACGGGGCCGCCTCGGACCGGCCGACGGATCTGGACTACGGGCGGTATGTGCGCCTGGCGACGGACTACCGGGACGGCGGCTACGCCGATGGGTTGGGCGAGTTCGCCGTCGAGGACCCGGCGTTCAACGCGCTCCTGATCGCCTCCGAGTACGCGCTGGCCCGGATCGCCCGCGAGCTGGGCGCCACGGGCACGGCCCGGTACGCGCGGGCGGAGCGGCTGACGGCGGCGCTGGTGGAGCGGCTGTGGGATCCGGCGGAGGGGATGTTCTTCTGCCGGGACGTACGCACCGGGGACCTCATCCCCGAGCGCGGTGTCTCCGGACTCGTTCCGCTGCTCCTGCCCGCGCTCCCCCGCGACATCGCCGACAGCCTCGTACGCACCCTGCGCGGTCCGCACTTCGGACTCGGCGGCGCCACCCGGCTCGTACCGAGTTACGACCTGACCGGCGAGGCCTTCGATCCGCACCGGTACTGGCGGGGCCCGGCCTGGTTCAACACCAACTGGATGCTGGAGCGCGGCCTGAGGCTGCACGGGGAGCAGGCCCTCGCGGAGGGACTGCGGGCCGCGCTCCTCGACACGGCGGGCGAGTCCGGGTTCGCGGAGTACGTGACCCCGTACACCGGCGAGGCCTGCGGAGCACTCGGCTTCAGCTGGACCGCCGCGCTGACACTCGACCTGCTGCACGACCACGACCACCAGCACGAGCCGGGCCCTTCACTGAGCGCGGCGCAGCACGTAAACGATCACGTAGGCGAAGAGATCGGCAAGGGTGCCAAGGGAGGGGACCAGGTATGACGGACCGGCAGCATCTGCTCGTGCACGGTGGGACGTTCGCGGCCGTGGGCGACGGCGGGGACATCAGCGGAGTGCGCGGCAGCGGCTCCCCCGACGGGCTGTTCGTGCGCGACGCCCGGCATCTGAGCCGCTGGCAGCTGACCGTAGACGGCGCCGTGCCCGAGGCACTGTCGCCGGTCGCGGACGGCGACTCGGCGCGCTGCGTTCTCGTACCGCGCGGTGGCCGCCAGGAGCCGCCCGCGTACACCCTCTTCCGTGAACAGGCCGTCGCCGACGGCGCGTTCGTCGAGGCACTGCGCGTCACCAGCAACCGTCCGGTGCCCACCGCGGTCCGCATCGCGGTCACCGTGGACGCCGACTTCTCGGACCAGTTCGAGCTGCGCTCCGACCACCGTACGTACGCCAAGATCGGCGCCGTCCGCTCCCGCGAAATCCTGGACGACGGCGTGGAGTTCAGCTACCGGCGCGGCGAGTGGCGGTCCTGTACGAAGGTCACCGCCGAGCCCGCCCCCGACGGCGTCGAGGAGACGGGTACGGGCGCCCGCCGCCTGGTCTGGTCCCTCGATCTCGAACCGCACGGTTCGGCGGAGCTGGCCCTCCGGGTCGCGGCCCGTCCGCACGGCACGCCGCCCCCGGAGGTGCCCGCCTCCCCGTCCGCCGTGAACGATCAAGTCCTCGCGCTGGAAGGCGAGTTCGCGGAAGGCGTGCCCTTCCCCACGGGCTGGCCGGAGCTGGCCGCGGCCTGCGCGCGGGGCCTCGCCGACCTGGCCGTGCTCCAGGTCCCGGCGACGGGCCCCGACGGAGAGGGACTTCGTGTCCCGGCGGCCGGAGTTCCCTGGTTCCTGACCCTCCTGGGCCGCGACGCGCTCCTCACCTCCCTCTTCGCCCTCCCCTACCGGCCCCAGCTCGCCGCCGCCACCCTGCCGGCGCTCGCCGCGACCCAGGCGACCGCGGTCGGCACCGGTGCGGTGGCCCAGCCGGGCAAGATCGTGCACGAGGTGCGGCACGGGGAGCTGGCGCACTTCGGGCAGGTGCCGTACGGGCGGTACTACGGCTCGGTCGACGCGACGCCGTTGTTCCTGGTGCTGTTGGGCGCGTACGTCGAGCAGACCGGTGATGTGGCGCTGGCCCGCCGTCTGGAGCCGCACGCCCGCGCGGCGATCGGCTGGATGCTGGACCACGGCGGGCTCACCTCGCGCGGGTACCTCGTCTACCGCGCCGACGAGGGCGGGCTCGCCAACCAGAACTGGAAGGACTCCCCCGGCGCCATCTGCTCGGCCGACGGCAGCCGTGCCACCGGGCCTGTGATGGCCGCGGGTGCGCAGGGGTACGCGTACGACGCCCTGCGCCGTACCGCGCACCTGTCGCGCACGGTGTGGGAGGACGAGGTGTACGCGGCGCTCCTTGAGCAGGCCGCGGGCGACCTTCGCGATCGCTTCCAGCGGGACTTCTGGATGCCGGAGCGCTCCTTCCCGGCGCTGGCGCTGGACGGCGAGGGCAACCAGGTGGACGCGCTCGCCTCCGACGCCGGGCATCTGCTCTGGTCGGGGCTGCTGGACAAGGAGTACGGGGAGTTGGTGGGGCGGCGGCTGCTGGAGCCGGACTTCTTCTCGGGGTGGGGGGTTCGGACGGTGGCCTCCGGGCAGCCCGCGTATCACCCGTTGTCGTATCACCGGGGGTCGGTCTGGCCGCATGACAACGCGCTGATCACCTTGGGGTTGTCGCGGTACGGGCTGCATGACGAGGCCCGGACGGTCGCCCATGCGCTGGTCGACGCGGCGACGGCTGCCGGGCATCGGCTTCCGGAGGTCGTCGCGGGGTACGCGCGCGATGCCCATCGGGGGGAGCCGGTGCCGTATCCGCACGCGTGCGTACGGGAGTCTCGGTCAGCTGCGGCTCCTTTGGCCTTGCTAACGGCTGTCGGGGGCGCCTAGGAGCTCGGGGCTGCGGGTCGATTGGCGGCTGCGGGTCGGTTGTGGCTGGTCGCGCAGTTCCCCGCGCCCCTAAAGCAGGGGCTGCGCCCCTTTAGGGGCGCGGGACTGTGTCAATTTGCGGCTCCGCCGCGTGGGCGCGACCAGCCACGCCCCGAGTCAAGGGCGGCCCAGGGCCCGGTATTCCCAGCCGGCCGCGCGCCACTGGGCCGGGTTCAGGGCATGGCGGCCGTCGACTATGCGGCGGTGGGACACCACGGCGGCCATGGCGTTCGGGTCCATCTCACGGAACTGGGTCCACTCGGTGAGCAGGACCACCACGTCCGCTCCGACGGCGGCCGTGAGGGCGTCGGAGCCGTAGGTCAGTTCCGGGAAGGCGCGGCGGGCGTTCTCCGTGGCCGCCGGGTCGACGACCGTGACGTGGGCGCCCGCTTGGTGCAGGGTCCGGGCCACGTCCAGGGCGGGGGCGTCGCGGATGTCGTCCGAGTTGGGTTTGAACGCGGCGCCGAGCGCGGTGACGCGGGCGCCGGCGAGGTCGCCGCCGACGAGTTCGCGGACCAGGTCGACGGTGCGGGCCCGGCGGCGCTTGTTGATGGCGTCCACCTCGCGCAGGAAGGCGACGGCCTGGCCGACGCCCAGTTCCTCGGCGCGGTGGCTGAAGGCGCGGATGTCCTTGGGCAGGCAGCCTCCGCCGAAGCCCAGGCCCGGCTTGAGGAAGCGTCCGCCGATCCGGTCGTCGTAGGAGAGTGCCTCGGCGAGGCCCGTCACATCGGCGCCGGTGGCCTCGCAGACCTCGGCCATGGCGTTGATGTACGAGATCTTGGTGGCGAGGAAGGAGTTGGCGGCGACCTTGACCAGTTCGGCCGTGGTGAGGTCGGTGACGACCACCGGGGTGTCGCGGGCGATGACGGGGGCGAACGCTTCCCTCAGCCGTTCCTCGGCCCAAGCCGACTCCGTGCCGAAGACCAGCCGGTCGGGGCGCAGGGTGTCGTCGACGGCGTAGCCCTCGCGCAGGAACTCCGGATTCCAGGCCAGTTCGACGTCGGTTCCCGCGGGGGCGAGCCGCTGCACCAGTTCCGTCAGCCGGGCCGCGGTGCCCACCGGCACCGTGGACTTGCCGACCACCAGCGTGCGGCGACGCAAGTGCCCCGCGAGTTCGGTCACCGCGCTGTCGACGTAGCGCAGGTCCGCCGCGTCGGAGCCCTTCTGCTGCGGGGTGCCGACGCAGAGGAAATGGACATCGCCGAAGTCACCGGCATCCGCGAAGCTGGTCGTGAAGCGCAGCCGGCCGGAGTCCAGAGCCTTGGCCAGCAGTTCGGGCAGGCCGGGCTCGAAGAAGGGGACCCGGCCCGAGTTCAGCCACTCGACCTTGACCGGGTCGACGTCCACGCCCAGGACCTCGTAGCCGAGGACGGCCATGCAGATGGCGTGCGTGGCGCCGAGGTAGCCGGTGCCGATGACGGTGAGCCGGGGGACGGGGGCGCCGGAGACGTCGAGTACGGCGGCCGTGTCGGCGTCGGGTCTCAGGGCGCTGTCCGGCCCCGGGTCGGTGGCGAGGGTCATGGCGTGCTCCTTGTGAAAGGTGAGGGTGCTGCTCGCTTTGGGCATGGGTGGGCCGACACAGGGCTGTTCGGCAGGAGGCTGCGGTGGCTCTACGGCTCTGCGTGGAAGCGGTGTGTGCTGGTTCTGTTGTGGCGTTGCGCGGTGTGCTCAGGTGCGGGGACGGAGCACGGGATGGCGCGTGGAGACGGGCCGGCCCGGGAACGGCGTGCGGCCGGCCCGGTGTCGGCGCGGGCCGGTCAGGAACGGGCGCAGTCGACGTTGGCCAGGCCCTCGGCCGCCCCTTCCGCCTTGTTGTCGCAGGCGACCTTGTTGCCCTCGACGGGGGTGAGCTTGAAGCCGTAGCCGGGTCCGTTCACATCCGCGGTGTTGCCCTTGAATGTGTTGTCGGTGCCCCAGCCGTCGACGATCTCGTGGGTCTGGAAGCCGTCCTGGAGTGCGTTGCGGCCGGTGTTGCCCTGGATCAGCCAGCCGTTGCCCTTGACGTCGACCCAGGAGTCGTTGTGGGAGCCGCTGAGGAGTGAGCCGTCGAAGGTGTTGCCGATGACCTTGCCGTCGCTGGTGCCCTCCTTGATGTCGATGGACTCGGCGGTCGTGGCGCTGATGTCGTTGCCGCTGATCACGTTGCGGTTGCTCGCGTCGGGCTTGCAGTCCGAGACGGTGCACCAGTTGGACTCGGCGGTGCCGATGTAGACGCCCTCACCGAACTTGTCCTTGCGCTTGCCGGTGTGGCGGACGGTGTTGTTCAGCACGAGGTTGTCGGTGCTGAAGTTCCGCAGGTGGATGGCCTCGTCGCCGATCTGCTCGACGGTGAGGCCCTGGATGACCGAGCCCTGCACACGGTCGGCCATCACGCCCTTCTGACTGTTGTGGACGGTGAAGCCGACCAGGCGCCAGTAGGCGGCTCCGTCGAGGTGGAAGCCGTAGCCGCCGTCGGTGCCGCCGCCGTCGATCACCGCGCCGGGGCCGCCGCAGACGTAGACCGGCTGGTCCGCGGTGCCCGGGGTGGTGGCCTTGAACCGGCCCTCGTACGTGGCGTCGGCGAGCCGGATGCTGTCCCCGGGCCCCGCGTCGGCCAGGGCCTCCTCCAGCGAGGCGGCGTCGTTCACCGTGACGGTGGCCGCCGGGCAGCTGACCTCCTTGACGGACGCCGTGCCGCCGCCGGACGTCGCGCCCGGGGCGGACCGGGTGGTGGACGGCGCGGACGGTTCGGCGGTGTCCGTCGGTGCGTCGTCCGTCGAGGCAGTCGGCCCCCGGGTGGTCGAAGTGGGGCCGACCTCACCGGTGGCCCCGGCCGTGTCCGGGGTGGCCGAGTCCCCACCGGAGGTCAGGGCCACGATGAGGGCGATCATGGAGCAGATGAACGCGCCCGTCGCCAGCCACAGCACGCGGTTACCACTGGTCATGAGTCATCACCGGAACCCGGTTGTGTGGGTTGTGCGGGGTGTGTGGGTTATGCGGGTTGTGCCGGTTGTGTGCGGCCAGGTGGATCTCCGTGGGCGGAGGGGTCGCCAGAGTCTGCTTGTCGGCGTAGGGGTGGACGCGTCTGCGGCGGCCTCGTCCCTGGCTGCCGTGCTGTCGCCGCCCCATCACCGCCGCCAGGAGGATGAGCAACAGGATGAAGGCCCACAGCAGGGTCATCGGGCTGGCGTAGTGCCGGAACTTGGTCCAGAAGGAACTGGTGTCGTGCCAGGCGAAGGTCTGGTTCTTCTTGATGTCCGTCTCGCCGTTCGCACGGACGGTGTCCAGGGCGCTCGGCCCGACGCCGGCGATGACGTTGTACGAGATCGTCGAGCCGCCGACGCCGCCCACCATGGAGACGCCGTGGTTGGTGGCGTCCTGGATGGTGTTGCCGCGCACCTCGGCGACCGAGTCGCGGACGTAGACGCCGGTGTCGGCGTTCTCGACGATGTTGCCGGTGACCTGCGCCGCCGTCACGCCGTCGCGTACCGAGATGCCCTGCCGGATCTGGCCCTTCAGACGGTTCCCGGTGATGGCCACCTTCGCGGCGTCCTTGCGGGCGACGATGCCCATGTCACCACCGCGGACGGTGTTGTTCTGCACGCCGACGTCCACTCCGCCGAGGATCTCTATGCCGTAGCGGCCGTTGTCCTCGGCGGTGCTGTTGGAGACGGAGTTGTTGCCGTAGCTGCTGATGGACTCGCCGGACGCGGAGGGACCGCTCGCCAGGGGCCGGCCGCTGAGGCTGAACCCGTTGCCGCCGTTACTCCGCGCGGTGGATCCGGTGATCTTGACCTGCTGGGTGGCGCGGGCGAGGACGAAGCCGTTGCCGCCGTTGTCCTTGGAGGTGGTCCGTTCGACGTCGGCGTTGGTGACGTAGCGGTGCAGTACGAGGCCGTCCTGGAAGCTCTTCAGCACTTTGGTGTCGGTGATGCTGACCCCGGTGGCGCCGGAGACGAACAGTCCGTAGGTGTTGCCCGTGACCGTGGAGTGGTCGACCTCCGCCGACACATACGACATGTCGGGCACGGTGAACCTGCTGTCCGGCGTGGTCAGTTCGCCGGGCGGCTGGGCGAGCACACCGCCGCTGCTGGGCGTCTGCTCCGCCTCCTCCTCCGCCTTGTCCGCGGCCTTCTCCCGCTCGCGCTGGTTGAGATCGTCGCTGGTCGGGGTGTCCGGACCGTCGATGTTCCCGGTGTCGGGGCGGTCGGTTCCGGTGAGGCTGAGGCCTCCGGTGCGGCCGCTCCAGAAGCCGAGGTCGCCGACGGTGGCGTACTTCATGGAGAACTGGCCGCCGATGGCGCGGACGTAGGCCCTGCCGTCCCGTACGTCGGTGTCCGGTTTGTTGGTACGGGTGTCCCAGCTGCCGATCTTCATCTGCGCCTGTGCGGTGCCCTCCAGGGTCAGTCGGCCGCCGAAGGAGACGATGGAGACGAATCCCTTGTTGCTGCTGGCCATCCGTACCGTCAGACCGCCGGGGTTGGACAGTTTCAGCTTGGCGCCGGCGTTGAGGTAGAGGTTCTCGGTCAGCAGGTAGGAACCGTCGCGCTTGCGGACGAAGGTCTGCGGGGCCAGGGAGAGCAGGTCGGAGATGCCGTACGGCTTGGTGCGCGCGGTGAGGACCAGCGTGTAGCCGCTGCCGGTGTCCAGCCGGTACGGCTGCGACCACTTGGCGCCCTTGAGCGGGGCGACCGCGGCGACGGCGCGGACCTGGTCAAGGCGTTTGTCCTCGGCGGCGACCAGGGCCGCCTGGGCCTCGGACTCCTCGGGGGTGAACGCCTGTTCCTCGCCGTCGTCCGCGGCGCCGGCACGGGCACCGGCCAGGACACGCTCCGCGAGGACCGTCTTCGGCGCGGCGTGAGCGACGGATGCGGAGCCGAGGAGCGCCACGGCGACCAGGGGCAGGAAGGCGGCGGCTGTCGCCGTGCCGCGCAGCGTTCGGAAATGGAGTGTCACGGCTGGAACACCCCCTCACGGGTGCCGCCGGCGGGCGGCCGCCGGGGGCCGTTGCCCGAGAGGGACGCGGCGTTCTGGCCTTCGCCGCCGATGCTGCTGCTGGTGCGGGTCAGCCAACCCTGCTTGTTCATGGTGATGAAGGCCCACAGTTTGATCGGCAGGGAGATCATCACGACCACGAGGGCCAGCAGCGGCAGCACCAGCACATCCCGCGGATGTCTGCGCAAGTGCGAGTAGCCGCGGATACCGCGTCCCACGAAGAGCCAGATCAGGACCAGGACCACCCCGCGGCCGGTCAACTCCAGTCGGCTGAGCAGCAGATAGCCCAGCGCCATGCCCATGGTCACAGGCGTCAGCAGGATCTGCAGCACGGTGATCTTGGTGACCAGCGGGACCCGCCACAGCCAGCCCTTGTAGATCGCCGTCAGATAGCAGCGGTAGGAGTTGCGGCTCCAGCGCACCCGCTGCTTGACGAAGGCCCGGAACGAGGACGGGAACATGGACAGCGCCCGCGCGCTGCTCTGGTGCACGGTCTTGTACCCGGAGGCCAGTACCAGCCAGGTCAGCCGGCCGTCGTCGCCGGCGACGCAACGCCGGCCGAGGAAGAACTCGTTCTCCAGGTTCTCCAGAACGGGGTCTATCGCGGCCTTGCGGTAGGCGGCGGTGCGGCCGGAAAGACACGCGACGGCACCGGCGCGGCCCATGGCGGGCACGTAGTCGTAGTAGCGCAGGTTGACCAGCCAGTCGGCGATACGCCGCCAGACGCTGCTCCGGCGCATGAAGACGTTCTGCTGGGTGCCGACTCCGCCGACCTTGGGGTCGACGAAGGGCATCTGCACGGCGTCGAGCAGCCCCGGCTGCCAGCGGGTGTCCGAGTCGACCAGCACCACGAGTTCGCAGCGCGCGGCCCGGATCCCCACACCCAGTGCGGACCGCTTGCCCCGGTGCTCGAACGCGAGCACCCGCACCCGCCGGTCCAGCACCTCGGACAGCCTGCGGAGCACCTCGTGGTCCTGGATGTCGGGGACGATGATCACCTCGTCGGGCCCCTGGGCCAGCCAGGTCTCCAGACAGTCGAGCAGGATGTCCGGGTCTTCGCGGTAGGCGGGGACCACGACGGACACGGAGGTCCGGTAGTTGTTCACGACCGGCCTGGCGAAGCGGGAAAGGACGGCCCGGTAGAGCCAGAGCCCCCAGACGAATGCACCGGCGATGCCCAGCGGCATCACCTCACGCCACGACGTTTCCCCAACCGCCGCAACGATCCATGACCAAAAAACGTCGAAGTAGTCCGACATCAACAGGGCCCCCCAGGAACACGCCGGGATCGGTCAAGATCCCAAAAGTGCGGTCTGCGTGATATATGGCGGGGACTCTAGAGGCGCATCCATCAGTTCTTCACAGCAGAAACACAAACGTCATAGGAACGCTGGGGCCTGGTGGAGTGAAGACGGACGTCCGGGACAGGATCCGACGACGAGAGGAGGGCTGTTTTCAGCCACGTGCACATGATCGGACACGTAGCCATATCCCGTTCCATGCAGGGAAGTTACCTGTGGTATCGGACATTGCATTTGTTGCCGCACATGCCGGGCGGGGCGAGGGAGGAGATCAGCGGCATCCGAGACCGGCGTGACGGAAGTCACAGCAGCGTTCAGCCCCCGGACGTGTCCAACTCCGCGTCCTCGCCGATACCCGCGCAGTCGTACGGGTCCTTCAGCCAACCGTCCGGCAGGACAACCCTGTTGTTGCCGGACGTACGGCCGCGGGGCCCGTCCGCGCCCGTCGGCCACGACTGGTTCAGGTCCAACTCGTCCAGGCCCGAGCGGAGTTCGTCCAAGGACGACGTGATCGCAAGGCGCTTGCGCATCTCCGAGCCGACCGCAAACCCCTTCAGATACCAGGCCACGTGCTTGCGGAAGTCGATGACGCCGCGCGCCTCGTCCCCGATCCACTCGCCGAGCAGGGTCGCGTGGCGGACCATGACGGCCGCGACCTCGCGGAGGGTCGGACGGACGCTGTATCCATCAGGGCCTCCGGCCCGGGCAGCCGGGCGCCCCTCGAACGCCGCCACCAGGTCCGCGAACAGCCACGGTCGGCCCAGGCAGCCGCGGCCCACGACCACCCCGTCGCAACCGGTCTCTCGCACCATCCGCAACGCGTCGTCAGCCGACCAGATGTCGCCGTTGCCGAGCACGGGAATCTCCGGCACGTGCTCCTTGAGGCGGGCGATCGCGTCCCAGTCCGCCGTGCCGCCGTAGTGCTGCGCGGCGGTGCGGCCGTGGAGGGCGATCGACGTCACGCCCTCCTCCACGGCGATCCGTCCGGCGTCCAGGTACGTGATGTGGTCGTCGTCGATGCCCTTGCGCATCTTCATCGTGACCGGAAGGTCCCCGGCCCCGCTCACCGCCTCGCGGAGGATCGCGCGCAGCAGATGCCGCTTGTACGGGAGTGCCGAGCCGCCACCCTTGCGCGTCACCTTCGGGACGGGGCAGCCGAAGTTGAGGTCGATGTGGTCGGCGAGGTCCTCCTCCGCGATCATGCGGACGGCCTTGCCGACGGTCACCGGGTCGACCCCGTACAGCTGGATCGAGCGCGGAGTCTCCGACGCGTCGAAGTGGATCAGCTGCATCGTCTTCTCGTTGCGCTCGACCAGCGCCCGCGTCGTGATCATCTCGCTGACGAACAGGCCCTTGCCACCGCTGAACTCCCGGCACAGCGTGCGGAACGGCGCGTTCGTGATCCCGGCCATGGGGGCGAGGACGACGGGCGGCTGGACGGTGTGCGGTCCGATCCGCAGAGAGGACGCGGGGGCAAGGGTCGACGTGGACATTCCCCCATTGTCACGTACGCCGACAGACGAGGACCACAGTAGTTAGTTAGCAACACTATGGAATTGGCGTACGATGGAGGAATGCCCGAGCTCACCCACCGCCGACGCATGCTGGTGCTCGCGATCTGCTGCATGAGTCTGCTGATCGTGAGCCTGGACAACACCGTTCTGAACGTCGCCCTGCCCTCGATGCAGAGAGAGCTGCACGCCAGTACGTCGGGCCTCCAGTGGACGATCGACGCGTACACACTGGTACTTGCCTCGCTGCTGATGCTCGCGGGGTCCACGGCCGACCGCATCGGCCGCAAACGGGTCTTCATGGCGGGGCTTGTCGTCTTCACAATCGGCTCGGTCCTGTGTTCCCTCGCGCCGAACCTCGAATCGCTCGTCGCCTTCCGCATGCTGCAGGCGGTGGGCGGTTCGATGCTGAACCCGGTCGCGATGTCGATCATCACCAACACCTTCACGGATCCGCGCGAGCGCGCCCGTGCGATCGGCGTCTGGGGAGGCGTCGTCGGCATATCGATGGCCGCGGGTCCGCTGATCGGCGGCCTCCTCGTGGACTCGGTCGGCTGGCGGTCGATCTTCTGGCTCAACCTCCCGGTGGGCATGGCCGCGCTCGTGCTCACCTTCCGGTACGTCCCCGAGTCCCGCGCCCCGAAGGCCCGTCGCCCCGACCCGGTCGGCCAGCTCCTGGTGATCGCCCTGCTCGGCTCCCTGACGTACGCGATCATCGAGGCCCCCAACTCCGACGCCCTCAAGGTCGTCGCCTTCGCCGTCGTGGCCCTGGCCGCCCTGCTCGCCCTCCTGTGGTACGAGCCCCGCCGTACCGAACCCCTCATCGACCTGCGCTTCTTCCGCTCGGCACCCTTCAGCGGGGCCACGGTCGTAGCGATCAGCGCGTTCGCGGCACTCGGCGGCTTCCTCTTCCTCTCGACGCTCTATCTGCAGAACGTACGCGGTCTGAGCGCCCTGAACGCGGGCCTGTGGATGCTCCCGATGGCGGCCCTGACCTTCGTCTGCGCCCCGCTGTCCGGCCGGCTGGTCGGCAACCGTGGCCCCCGGCTCTCGCTCCTCGTCGCCGGGGTGGCGATGACCGCGAGCGGGGTGCTCTTCGCCGCCTTCGAGGCCGAGACGTCGAACGTCACCCTCGTCATCGGCTACGTCCTCTTCGGCCTCGGCTTCGGCTTCGTGAACGCCCCCATCACCAACACCGCCGTCTCCGGCATGCCCCGCACCCAGGCCGGCGTCGCCGCCGCGGTCGCCTCCACGAGCCGCCAGATCGGCCAGACCCTCGGCGTCGCCGTGATCGGCGCCGTACTGGCCTCGGGCGTGGGCTCGTCCTCGTACCGGGACACCTTCGTGTCGGCCGCCCGCCCCGGCTGGTGGATCATCGCGGCCTGCGGACTCGCGGTCCTGGTCCTGGGCGCGGTCACGAGCGGCAGCTGGGCCCGCCGGACCGCCGAACGCACGGCGGAGCGGCTGGAGTCGGCGGAGATCAAGGAGCAGGCGGACGTACTGGCCTGACGGGCGCCCTTACGTCCTCTACGTCCTCGCGAGAGCGATCGTGTGCAGCTTCTCCAGGCGTGCGCGGGACTCGTCGTCGGCCGGTGCGAACGTCACCATGCGGGGGCCGTTGTGCGGGCCGAGCCACAGGTCGGTGCTGTCCACGGTGAGCAGGCCGACGTGGGCGTTGGTGAACTGCTTGCGCTTGCTGCTCGCCCCGACGACCTCGTGCCGCTCCCAGATCTCGCGGAACTCCGGCGACTGGGCGCGCAGCCGCTCGAGCAGCATCTTCCAGGCGGGCTCGGCGAGATGACCTGCCATCGACGCGCGGAACTTGGCGGCCATGACCCGCATGGTCTCCTCCAGCCGCACGAGCGACGACTGCCAGTCCTCGTTCGTGAAGCAGAGGAGCATGCAGTTGCGGTCCTCCGGCGGGACGGCGTCCAGGTCGCAGAACAGCAGCTCGTACGTGCGGTTGTGGGCGAGGATGTCGTACCGGCTGTTCTGGATACTGGCCGGGATCGGATCCAGCTGTTCCAGCAGGGCGCGCTGTGCCGGGGTGACCGAGGGGCAGTTGGCACCCGGGGCCGGGTCGACGGTCCCGGCCAGCTTGAACAGGTGGGCGCGCTCGCTGGCGTCGAGCATCAGGGTGCGGGCGAGGGCGTCGAGGACCTGGACGGAGACCTGGATGTCCCTGGCCTGTTCGAGCCACGTGTACCAGGTGACGCCGACCGCGGACAGCTGTGCGACCTCCTCGCGGCGCAGGCCCGGAGTGCGCCGGCGGCGGCCTCGGGGCAAGCCGACCTGTTCGGGCGTGATGTGTTCGCGGCGGTGGCGCAGAAAGGCGGCGAGTTCGTGCCGCCGGATCACCGACTCCTTCGCCTCGCGGGCCTCCGCCCCCCGGGCCTCCTGAGCCTCCCGTGTCTCCTGGACCATGCTCGTCATGCCCCCCAGCCTGCCTCCCCACCGATCCTGTTGCCAGGTAGTGCTTCTACCAGGATGAGGAAACTCTGGTACCGGTCTGGGAGTTGACCGAAGCTGAGGAACGTGACCGAATCCGGAACTCTCGACCGCAGTGCCGCCCGCTCCCCCGCCACCCCACCCGTGCTCGGCACCCTCGGGCTCTTCACCGTGCTGCTCGGCGCGGCACTTCCCCTCATCGACTTCTTCATCGTCAACGTCGCCCTGCCGACGATCGGCCGGGACCTGTCCGCGAGCGAGGCGGTCCTGGAACTCGTCGTCGCCGGGTACGGAGTCTCGTACGCCGTGCTCCTCGTCCTCGGCGGACGGCTCGGCGACATGTTCGGCCGGCGTCGGCTCTTCCTCGCCGGTATGGCCGCCTTCGGGCTCACCTCGCTGGCGTGCGGCCTGGCGCCCACCGCCTGGACGCTGGTCGCGGCGCGCGTCGCGCAGGGCGCGGCGGCCGCGGCGATGCTGCCGCAGGTCCTCGCCACCATCCAGTCGGCGACCCAGGGCCCGCGCCGTGCCAAGGCCATGGGCCTGTACGGTGCGACCGCCGGGCTCTCCATGGTGGCCGGGCAGATACTCGGCGGCGTCCTGGTCGCGGCGAACATCGCGGGCACGGAATGGCGTTCGGTGTTCCTGGTGAACGTACCCGTGGTGCTGCTCGGCCTGGTCCTGGCCGCACGCGCCGTCCCCGAGACCCGCTCGCAGCACCCGGAGCCGGTGGACGTCCCCGGCACGCTGCTCCTCGCCGTGGCGCTGCTGACCCTCCTCGCCCCGCTGACCGAGGGCCGGGCGGCGGGCTGGCCGCTGTGGACCTGGCTGGCGCTGGCGGCGTTCCCCTTCGCGGCGGCGGCCTTCTACCTCGTCGAGCGCCGGGAGGACCGCCAGGGCCGTACGCCGCTGGTGCCGCCGAGCCTGTTCGCGCTGAAGTCGCTGCGCCGGGGCCTTGCCATGGTGCTGCCGTTCTCGATCGGCTTCAGCGGCTTCATGTTCGTGATCGCGGTGGCGTTGCAGCGGGGTGCCGGGCTCGGCCCGGTCCCGGCCGGCCTTGCCCTTGCGCCCATGGCGGTGGTCTTCCTCGCCGTCTCGCTCTGGGGCCCGCGGCTCGTCACCCGCTACGGCACGCGCGTCGTGACCGCCGGCGGCCTCATCCAGGCGGTCGGCGTGGCCCTCATCGCCCTCGCCGCCTGGCGCTCCTGGCCGGACCTGGGCGTGGTGGAACTGATGCCGGGCGCGGCCGTGGCCGGTGCCGGCCAGGCCCTGCAACTCCCCGTCATCTTCCGCGTCATCCTCTCCGAGGTCCCGCCCGCCCGGGCCGGAGTCGGCAGCGGCGTCATGATCACCGCCCAGCAGTCGGCCCTCGCGCTGGGCGTCGCCACCCTCGGCTCCCTCTTCCTGACCCTGATCCCCGGCATGGGCATGCGAGACGCCCTGGTCACGACGCTTCTGGTCCAGCTGGCAGGCATCGCCCTGACGACCCTGCTGAGCCTGCGCCTGCCCCGAACGATCCGCTAAGCGCTTAGCTGGAACGGTGATGAATCCGCGGGCCGGTGGGGGCTGGTCGCGCAGTTCCCCGCGCCCCTAAAGGGGCGCGATACCGCACCGCCCTCGCCAAGGGCACTCAGCGCGCCCGTGGCCCCGCGTCGTCCGTGGGCCAACTCTCCTCACAAGTGCCCCTGTTGATGTTGGTCTTGCTGCACACTCCTTGCTGCGAGCCACCCACAAGGAGGGCGTCATGCTGCAGATCAACACGAGCAAGGTCAGCCGCTGGGACCAGCACGGTCGCGAACATGTCGTACGGGTTCAACGCGCGGGCATGCAGCGCACCATCAGATGCGATACGTGCGGCTGGCGGAAGGGCGCCCAGTTCCTGCCCTGGCTGAAGGCCGAGGAGCACCTCGCGGAGGCGCACCAGGCGACGGTGGATCCGACGGAGGGACAGGGATAGAGAGCCGGTCCCTACCGTGCCCGCCCGGCGGCCACCAGCCGATCGCGCAACCGGGCCGCGTCCTGGCCGGGCGGCAGTCCGTACGCCCGTCGGTACTCGCGGTTGAACTGGGTCGCGCTCGCATAGCCGACCGCTTCGGCGACCACGGCCGCCGTGGTGTCGCCGGCGAGGAGACGGCGGCGGGCCTCCTGGAGCCGCAGGTGCTTCTGGAAGCGCAGCGGGCTCATGCCGGTGGCTGACTTGAAGTGGCGGTGCAGGGTGGCGGGACTCATGTGGGCCACTGCCGCGATCTTCTCGATGACGAGTGGCTCGGTGTAGTGCTCGCAGATCCACCTGGCCGCCGTGCGGACCCGGGCGGCGGCGGTGTCGGCAAGGGTGAAGTGACGCAGGACCGGGCCGAGAGGGCTGCCGAGCAGGCGGTAGAGGATCTCGCCCTCGATACGGTTCGCCAGGGGGCGGATGTCGTCCGGGCTGTCGAGCAGCCGCACCCATCGGGTGACCGCGTCGACGATCTCGGGGGTCATCGGTGCGGTGATCTGCCCGCCGGGCTCGGGTTCGGGACCGGTGAGCGTGACGGGATCCGTTCCGTCCAGTTCCAGCAGGAGGTCGGCGAGCATCGTGCCGTCGATCCGCAGCACCGCCGAGCGGTACGGCAGCCGCTCGAACGTGGAGGTGACCGGCAGCACGAGCGAGTTGAAAAGCATCTCCCCGCTCCCGGTCGTCCAGCTCCGGTCGCCCGCGACACTGCTCTTGGAGCCATGGACGATGAAGCAGATCATCGGCTCGTACAGCAGGTCGATGGGGGTGATGGGCTCGTCCAGCCTCACCAGCCGGAGGCGTGGCACCGCGGTGTCGGACCACCAGTCGTCGCCGTGCCGGGCGATGGCCGCCGCGAGCTCGTCGAGCATGAAGCGCTCCCTGGGTAGCGAGTTCCTGAGCGAGTTCCTGAGCGGAGCCCTGAGAGGATCAGGCAATCCTATGCGGTCCCCGGCCCATGACCGCGCGCTGCCCGCGCCCATAGCGTCGACGGCATGACACAGCAGGACAAGAACCAGCAGGACAAGAACCAGAGCAGCAACCTGCCGATGCGCGAGCTCGGCACGCAGGGCCTTGAGGCCGGAGCGATCGGTCTCGGCACGATGGGCATGACCATGGCGTACGGCGCCGGTGACGAACCCGGCGGCATCGCCACCATCCGCCGGGCGTACGAACTGGGGGTCACCCTCTTCGACACCGCCGAGCTGTACGGCATGGGCACCGGCAGCAATGAGCAACTGCTCGGCCGCGCCGTGAAGGACTTCCGCGACGAGATCGTCATCGCCACCAAGTTCGGCTTCGACATGGACGCTCCGCAGAACGCCGCGGGCATGGCGCTGAACAGCCGCCCCGACCACATCCGCGAGGTCACCGAGAACAGCCTGCGCCACCTCGGCACCGACTACATCGACGTCCTCTACCAGCACCGCGTCGACCCGGACGTGCCGATCGAGGACGTGGCGGGCACCGTCGGTGAGCTGATCGCCGAAGGCAAGGTGCGGTACCTCGGGCTCAGCGAGGCGGGCCCGGACATCCTCCGGCGCGCCCACGCCGTGCACCCGGTGTCCGTGCTGCAGACCGAGTACTCGGTGTTCGAGCGGGCGGTCGAGGCCGAAGTACTGCCCGTGGTACGCGAGTTGGGCATCGGCTTCGTGCCGTACTCACCCCTCGGCCGCGGCTTCCTCACCGGCGCGGTGAAGCCCGCCGCCGAGTACCCCCAGGACGACATGCGCAGCTGGGACGACCGCTGGCAGCCCGGCAACTACGAGAAGAACCTGACCGCCATCCGCGAGTTGACCGCGCTCGCCGACGCCAAGGGCATCACGGTGACGCAACTTGCTCTGGCCTGGCTCCTCGCCCAGAGCGACGACATCGTGCCCATCCCGGGCACCCGCAGCCCGCAGCGGGTCGCTGAGAACGCCGCGGCGGCCCACGTCACGCTCACGTCGCAGGACCTCGCCCGCGTCCAGGAGATCCTGCCGCACGGAGCGGCCGGCTCCCGCTATCCCGAGGCGATCATGCCGTCCTGGTGAGGCCTGAGCGCTCCGCGGGAAGTGCAGTACGAAGGTGCGGGCCGTCCTTGGCTGGTCGCGCCCACGCGGCGGAGCCGCATATCAACACTGCCCCGCGCCCCTAAGGGGCGCGGTACCGCACCGGACTTAGCCAAGGCCGCTCAGGCGCGCAGCCCTCGCAGTACGAGGTCCACGACGGCCTCGAAGTCCGCGTCGATGCCCGGCTGTTCCCACTCCGGTGCGTAGCACGGATCGTGGAAACGGCCCGTGGCGTGGAAGACGGCGCGAGCGGCGACCGCCGGGTCCTCGGCGGCGAGGGCGCCCGACTCGACGCCGGCTCGGACGATCTCGGTCAACTGGCCGGTCAGGTCGGCGAGGTGCTGGCCGACCGCCTCGCCGTTCTCCCCGGTCAGCACCATGTATGTGGCGAAGAGCTCCGGGTCGTCCCCCGCCTTGCGGCGCTTGGCGTCGAACAGGGCCGCGAGCCAGTCACGCAGCCGGGCCTCCGGGGCACGGTCGGTGGCGACGATGCCGGCGAGTGCCTCGGACGTACGGTCCAGCCACCGCTTCGTCACCGCCTCCCGCAGCGCCGCCTTCGTACGGAAGTGCCGGTACACGCTTCCGTGGCTGACGCCGAGCGCACGGGCCACGTCCACCACGGTCGCCTTCGCGGGGCCGTGGCGGCGCAGCACCTCCTCGGTGACTTCGAGGATGCGCTCGGCGGTCAGGATCTCGGAGGTCGCTGCCATGAGGGAGACCGTACCCGGCGGTACTGTCAGCGCTCGCTGTCGAGGTGTGCCATCTGCGGCTCGGGGTAGCGCTCGCCCGCGG
This sequence comes from Streptomyces scabichelini, assembly GCF_011045015.1. Lineage (GTDB taxonomy): Bacteria > Actinomycetota > Actinomycetes > Streptomycetales > Streptomycetaceae > Streptomyces > Streptomyces scabichelini. The sequence continues at coordinate 25,811 of NZ_JAAKZY010000136.1, forward strand.
CGGCGCCGGGCGGTACGGCCTCCTCGATCGCGGCGAGGTCGGCGGCGTCCAGCGTGACGTCCAGCGCGCCCAGCGCCTCCGTGAGCCGGTCCCGGCGCCGCGCGCCGATCAGCGGAACGATGTCGTCGCCCTGGGACAGCACCCAGGCGATGGCGATCTGCGCGACGCTGACGCCCTTCTGCCCGGCGATCTTCCGCAGCGCCTCGACCAGGTCGAGGTTGCGGTGCAGGTTCTCGCCCTGGAAGCGGGGCGAGAACGAGCGGAAGTCGCCCGGCGCGAGCTGCCGGTCCGCGGTGAAGTGGCCGGAGATCAGCCCGCGCGAGAGCACGCCGTACGCCGTGATGCTGATCCCCAGCTCACGGGTGGCCGGCAGGATGTCGTCCTCGATGCCGCGCGAGATGAGCGAGTACTCGATCTGAAGGTCCGAGATCGGGGCGGTGGCGGCGGCCCGGCGCACGGTCTCGGCGCCGACCTCGCTCAGGCCGATGTGCCGGACGTACCCCTTCTCGACAAGCTCCGCGATCGCGCCCACCGTCTCCTCGATCGGCACGGCCGGGTCGAGACGGGCGATCCGGTAGACGTCGATGTGGTCGACGCCGAGGCGCTGGAGCGAGTACGCGGCGAAGTTCTTCACCGCGGCCGGCCGCCCGTCGTAACCGCTCCACCCCCCGTCCGGGTCGCGCAGCGCACCGAACTTCACGCTGGTGAGCGCCTGTTCGCGGCGCCCGGCGGGGGCGGTGCGCAGCGCCTCGCCGATCAGCATCTCGTTGTGACCCATGCCGTAGAAGTCACCGGTGTCGAGCAGGGTCACGCCCGCTTCGAGGGCGGCGTGGATGGTCGCGATGGACTCGGCACGGTCGGCCTCGCCGTACAGCGCCGACATACCCATGCAACCGAGGCCGAGCGCGGAGACCTGAGGGCCGGTCTTGCCTAGAGGACGGGTTTGCATGCGAACTCCCTGGGGTCCCGACGGGATGGAATGCCCGCCGGATGGATGTCGTACGCCCACCCTGACATGACAGCTGACAGATTTCAATATCTGTCAGCTGTCACTTGTCATCCGTCAACCGTCAGCCGTCCAGCGACTCAACCCTGCGACTCAGCCCTGCCGCAGAGGCAGCGCCAGGTCCACGACCGCACGGTTGCCGTCGAAGGTCCCCGTACGCGCCACCGACCCGTTCAGCAGGTCCGCCCGGTACAGCCGCTGCTTGCCGTCGACGCGCAGGACGGCGTACGCGGTGTTCGAGCCGGACCGGGTCGAGGTGTAGATGTCGAAGCCCGCGCCCGTCCCGGCGTCCACGCCCAGCTTGCCGGTGGGCGCGAGGTTGCCCGCGTTGGCCGGGGACTGGACGGAGACCTGGTCGAGGGCCGCGTCCACGTCGAAGAGGGTGGTGGCGGTCGTCGCGGAGAGGTCGTTGTTCGTGTACGCGGCTCCCGTCACCCCCTGCGCCGTGGCACCGGTCGTGGCGGGCGGAACCGGCGGGTTGGTGAGGGTGCCGTCGACCGCGGTGGTACCGGCCGCGGGAGCGCCGGCCGGGTCGTCGATGTTGTGGCGGAGGTTCTGGCCGGTGTCACTGATGACCCGCAGCCGGTTGGCGGCCGGGTTGAAGTCGACGCCGAAGGAACTGCCCTGGAGGGCCACGCTCAGCTGCGAGACCTTGGTGGCCTTGGCGCCGATCTCGCGGATCGTGTAGATGCCGCCGCGGTCGCCGACGCCGTACAGCTTGTTGTTCTGTACGCGGTAGTCGATCCCGACCAGCTTGCTGTCACCCTTGAGACCGTCCACCTTTCCGAGCGGAAGGGTGCGGTTCGGCTGGTCGACCCGGAACTTGACGAGCCGCTGGTTGTCGGTGAGCCCGATGGCGCTGAGCCGGTCGCCCGCGGCCCCCGACACCCCCGCCACGGCACCGCCCTTGGCCTCGACCGCCGAGGTGGCCGAAGAGGAGTCGCTCCCCTGCCCCTCGTCGCTGGCCGCGACACAGCCGACGGTTCCGATGGCCAGCGCCATGGTGGCGAAGCCGATGATTGCCTGCTTGCGCATTGATGCCCCCGTGAGAGGTCTGTCTCTTATACCCATGTCCGAGCCCACGAGACCCAACCAGGCCTCGTATGCCGTCTTCTGCTCGGAAAAAAAAAGCGTGCTGTTGCACATTGTT
>NZ_JAAKZY010000137.1 GCF_011045015.1 Streptomyces scabichelini
GTCCTCAAACGCCGGACGGGCTGATTTTCCACCGGACAGGTTGATACGCCGGGCGGGCTGACCTTCCGCCGCACCGGCTGATACCGCCGGGCGGCCTGACTTTCCGCCGGGCGGGCTGATATTCCGCCGGACGGGCTGAATTCAGCCCGTCCGGCGTTTGAGGACGAGGCCGTCAGGCCGACAGCCGGGGTCTGGGGGCGCAGCCCCCCAGCGGGGTTCAGGGGCGGAGCCCCTTGGTATGGGACGGGTAAGGGCGGCGGGGGCGAACCACCCCCCGATCCGGTGACGCCGCAGGTGAGTTCCCCCACAACGCCCCCTCTTGGAGGAGCGACCGGAGGTTTTGCGCCTTACGCTCGACGGACCGCACGACCCCCGTCTTCACTCCCCGCCAGCGGAGGTTTCTGCTCTATGAAGCTCACCGTCGTCGGCTGCTCGGGGTCGTTCCCGTCCGCGGAATCGGCCTGCTCGAGCTACCTCGTCGAGGCCGACGGCTTCCGGCTGCTCCTCGACATGGGCAACGGCGCCCTTGGCGAGCTGCAGCGCCACTGCGGTCTCTACGACCTCGACGCGATCTACCTCAGCCACCTGCACGCCGACCACTGCATCGACATGTGCGCCTACTTCGTGGCGCGTTACTACCGCCACGACGGCGGCCGCTGCGACCCGATCCCCGTCTACGGCCCCGAGGGCACCGAGCACCGCCTCACCACCGCCTACGCCGACACCCCCAGCGCCTCCTCGATGAGCGAGGTCTTCGACTTCCACACGGTCAAGCCCGGCTCCTTCGAGATCGGCCCGTTCTCGGTGCACACCGAGAAGGTGAGCCACCCCGTGGAGGCGTACGGCATCCGCGTCGAGCACGGCGGCCGGGCACTGACGTACTCCGGCGACACGGGCGTATGCGACGCGCTCGACGAACTCGCCCGGGACGCCGACCTGTTCCTGTGCGAGGCCGCCTTCACGCACGGCAAGGAGAACATCCCCGACCTGCACCTCAACGGCCGCGAGGCGGGCGAGACCGCCGCCCGCGCCGCCGCCCGCCGCCTCGTCCTCACCCACATCCCGCCGTGGACGGATCCCCAGGTCAACCTCGCGGACGCGCGCGAGGCGTTCGCGGGTCCCGTGGAGCTGGCGGCGCCGCGAGTGACGTACGAGATCTAGATCCCGTACGGCCCGTACGTACGAGATCCAGAGCCCGTACGGATACGAGACCCGGAGCCTGCTCCCATACGCGCCCCAGAGCCCGCTCCCGTACGAGACCCAGAGCCCGCTGCTCCCATACGAGACGCAGAGCCTGCTCCCGTACGAGAAGGCCCCCCGGAGTTCCTTCCCTCCGGGGGGCCTTCTCGTACGGGAGCAGGAGCGGGAGCGGCCTACTTGGCCTCCGCCTTCTGCAGTTCCGCCAGTTCCTCGTCGGACTCCCGGCCCGGTGTCGGAAGGTTGAACTTGATGATCGCGAAGCGGAAGACCACGTAGTAGACGGCCGCGAAGCACAGGCCGACCAGGACCAGGCCCCACGGGTTGGTCGCGATCCCGAGGTTCAGGAAGAAGTCGACCGCGCCCGCCGAGAAGCCGAAGCCGTCCTTCATGCCGAGCGCCCAGGTCAGCGCCATGGAGACACCGGTGAGGACGGCGTGGATGGCGTACAGGACCGGCGCGATGAACATGAACGTGAACTCGATCGGCTCGGTGACACCCGTGACGAACGAGGTCAGCGCGAGCGAGACCATCATGCCGCCGACGACCTTGCGGCGCTCGGGGCGGGCGCAGTGCACGATCGCGAGGCAGGCCGCGGGCAGCGCGAACATCATGATCGGGAAGAAGCCGGTCATGAACTGGCCGGCGCTCGGGTCGCCGGCGAGGAAGCGGGCGATGTCGCCGCTCTTGCCCTGGTACTCGCCCGCCTGGAACCAGGGGAAGGAGTTCAGCAGGTGGTGCATGCCGATCGGGATCAGCGCGCGGTTGGCGACACCGAAGATGCCCGCGCCCGCGGCGCCCGAACCGACCAGCCACTCACCGAAGTTGTGCAGACCCGTGCCCAGGACCGGCCAGATGTAGCCGAAGACGATGCCGATGAGCAGGCCCGCGAAGGCGGACAGGATCGGCACGAGGCGGCGGCCGCCGAAGAAGCCCGCCCAGTCGGGCAGCTTGGTCCGGTAGAACTTCTGGTACAGCAGGGCGACGACGATGCCCATCACCACGCCGCCGAGGACCTTGGCGTCCACCGGCGCGTCGACCATGACGACCTTGCCGTCGACGGCCTCGGCCACCTGCGGCAGGTTCGGGTCGGTGAACGTGGCGAGTACGTTCTTGAAGACCAGGTAGCCGACGACGGCCGCGAGCGCGGTCGAGCCGTCCGACTTCTTGGCGAAGCCGATCGCGATGCCCACCGCGAACAGCAGTGCCATGTTGTCGAGGATCGTGTTGCCGCCCGCCGACATAAAACCGGCGATCTTGGTAAGGAACTCCGGGAACGACTCGCGGCCGAGCATGTCGGTGTTGCCGAGGCGCACCAGGAGCGCGGCCGCGGGCAGGACGGCGACCGGCAGCATCAGGCTGCGGCCGATGCGCTGCATGACAGCCATCGCGCCGGAGCCCTTCTTCTTGTCGGCCGCGGGAGCGGCGCTGGCCGTGGACACAACTTCCTCCAGAAGGCAGGGCGCCGCCCGGGGACAGGAAGAGGGGGACGGCGGAGTCTCTATAGGGCTTATGGCTTATGGCTCTATGGGGAACGCGACCCATTCATCCGTCGGCCGCGTGGTCTACACCACTCAGTGGTGTAGACCTGTTGTAGCACGGTAGGGGGCGGATAAGGAACCCGTCCCTTCGCTTTCTTGCCGGCCTGCGTTTGGCGGCCGTTGCGAAGTGGTGTAGACCTGTGCGTTACTGCATGGGTTGGCTGCGTGGGCGACTACGTGGCTGCTGCGCGGGTCACTGCGGCAAAGCGGACCGGATCAGGGGAGAAGGACATGGCCACCAAGGCTGAGAAGATCGTCGCCGGGCTCGGCGGCATCGACAACATCGAAGAGATCGAGGGCTGCATCACCCGGCTCCGGACCGAGGTCGTCGACCCGGACAAGGTGAACGAGGCCGCCCTGAAGGCCGCCGGTGCGCACGGCGTCGTCAGGATGGGCACCGCGATCCAGGTCGTCATCGGCACGGACGCCGACCCGATCGCCGCCGACATCGAGGACATGATGTGAGCCTTCGGGCTCCCGCGCGAGTTCGGGCGCTTTCGTAACCGGAGGCGGCCCTTCCCGTACGTCGTACTAGGCTCATCGCCATGTCACGAATCGACGGCCGCACGCCCGAACAGCTCCGCCCCCTCACCATCGAGCGCGGCTGGAGCAAGCACGCCGAAGGCTCCGTCCTCATCTCCTTCGGCGACACGAAGGTCTTCTGCACCGCCTCCGTCACCGAGGGCGTCCCGCGCTGGCGCAAGGGCAGCGGAGAGGGCTGGGTCACCGCCGAGTACTCCATGCTGCCCCGCGCCACCAACACCCGCGGCGACCGCGAGTCCGTACGCGGCAGGATCGGCGGCCGTACCCACGAGATCAGCCGCCTCATCGGCCGCTCCCTGCGCGCCGTCATCGACTACAAGGCGCTCGGCGAGAACACCATCGTCCTCGACTGCGACGTACTCCAGGCCGACGGCGGCACCCGCACCGCCGCGATCACCGGTGCGTACGTGGCCCTCGCGGACGCCGTCTCCTGGGCCCGTGGCAAGAAACTCATCAAGGCCGGCCGCCAGCCCCTCACCGGCACGGTCTCGGCCGTCTCCGTGGGCATCGTCGGCGGCGTACCCCTCCTCGACCTCTGCTACGAAGAGGACGTACGCGCCGACACCGACATGAACGTCGTCTGCACCGGCGACGGACGCTTCGTCGAGGTCCAGGGCACCGCGGAGGCCGAACCCTTCGCCCGCGAGGAACTCAACTCCCTGCTCGACCTCGCCGTTTCCGGCTGCGGAGAACTCGCTGTCGCTCAGAGCAAGGCACTTGATACGGTCCTCGAAAGGTAAAGGACGCACCAAGCCCGCACCAAGAGGAGCCGCCCCGCCGCGGGCAACCACGGCACCGGCCCTCGCGTCCCTACCAGTACGGGCGTACGGCTCACCGCTGTGCGCCCGGCCGCACCACACGGGGCCCCCGGGGGCCTGAAGCAACGGGAGGACCGTTCCATGGCCGCGAGCCGACGACCGCGACGTCGCAGTATCACCATCGCCGCCGCCGCGGCAGCCGTCGCGCTGACCGCGGGGCTGACCACCGGCTGCGACGCCGTCAACAAGGCGCTGGACTGCGCCAGGACCGCCGACGCCATCGCCGACAGCGTCACCGACCTCCAGCAGGCCGTCGAGAACGCGGCGAACGACCCGACGCAGACCGACGAAGCGCTCGACTCCATCGACAAGAACCTCGACAAAATCGGCGACAAGACCGACGACACCGACGTCAACAAGGCGGTCGACAACCTCCAGGCAGCCGTCACCAATGTCCGCGACGCCGTCAAGAACGGCGACGAGACACCGGACCTCAGCCCGGTCACGGACGCGGCGGGCGAACTGACGAAGGTCTGCACGTCGTAACCCAGACGCGGGCGGTATGCGGGCCCGAGACGTGGGGGGGGCTGATCGAGAGGCGCGCCCCCCACCGATGACTACTGTGAGAGCCATGACCCGCCTGATCCTCGCTACTCGCAACCACGGAAAGCTCACCGAGCTCAAGGCGATCCTCGCCGCCGCGGACCTCCACTACGACCTGGTCTGCGCGGACGCCTACCCCGACATCCCCGACGTCAAGGAAACCGGCGTCACCTTCGCCGAGAACGCCCTGCTCAAGGCCCACGCCCTCGCCCAGGCCACCGGCCTCCCCGCCGTCGCCGACGACTCCGGCCTCTGCGTCGACGTCCTCGGCGGCGCCCCCGGCATCTTCTCCGCCCGCTGGTCCGGCTCCCACGGCGACGACCGCGCCAACCTCACGCTCCTCCTCGACCAGCTCAGCGACATCCCCGACGAACACCGCGCCGCCCACTTCGCCTGCGCCGCCGCCCTCGCCCTCCCCGACGGCACGCAACGCGTCGTCGAGGGCCGCCTCCACGGCACCCTCCGCCACGAACCCACCGGCACCCACGGCTTCGGCTACGACCCGATCCTCCAGCCGGACGGCGACACCCGCACCTGCGCGGAACTGACTCCCGAGGAGAAGAACGAGATCAGCCATCGGGGGAAGGCGTTTCGGGGGCTGGTGCCGGTGTTGCGGGAGCTGTTGGACTGACACCCGTCCGGCGTGTACGCCAAAGGGCGCGACACCGGGTGGTGCGCGCCCTTCGTGTACGTGCGGCCGGTGGGACTCGAACCCACACGGGTGTGAACCCACTGGGACCTAAACCCAGCATGACTGCCAAATTCCATCACGGCCGCTCAAAAACGGTCATCAAGCTTGACCGGCGGCGTTCAGTGTACGGGGCGGACGGGCTACCCGGCGAGAGGCGCCCTTCCCTTCTGGCGGCACCACGTCTCTGTCAGCGCATGGCAGTTGGGACAGAGGTATCGGAGATTCTCCGGCCGGTTGTCCCGCCAGTCTCCGTTGACGTGGTCGATCTGCAAGGTGATCGGACGCCCACGCCACTCACCCGGGTTGCCGCATTCCACGCACGCGTAGGGCACTCCGATCTCGGTCAGGGCACGGTGCAGCTGCGTCCTGTTGGTTCGTCCGGCGTGGTCCGGCAGGACGATCAGCACCCGGTGCGCGGTCGGTTGAGGGGCGGGGCGCTCCGGCCGCCCCCAGGACCGCCGCTTGAAATGGCTGGTGTCGAGGCCGAGGCGGGCCGCTGTGCGCCGGACCCGCCGGTGATTGGTGTCGTTGACCTCCAGATCGAGTTCGCGCATCACGTCGGCGTAACTGGTGGAGCGCCGTACGAGGTCGCGAAGCTTGTCCTCAGGGATCGGCACGCGCCGGTGGGAGAAGTGGGCGAAATCGATGTGTCGGGTGCGGAGCATACGGGCGAGCGTCGAGCGTGAGCGGCTGTCGTCAGGCACGCCCAGCGCGCGGGCCACGCCACGCACGCTGTTCGCCGTGGCTGCTGCTGTCCTCAGCTCCTCGGTGGTGAAGGGGAGATCCGGCTCGGGACGGTCGATGCCGGGGAAGTGGGCGATGTCAATGCCGGCCGCCCTGATGCGGCGACGGATGTGAGAGAGCGTTCCAGTGGCAGGTGTGGCGCCTAGCTTCAATGCCACCTCGCGCAACGAGGATGACGAGGCGGCGGCCGCAGCAATGGAGGCATCCGGATACTTGCGCCACGGGCTGCGCTTGACGAAGTGGCTCGTGGCGAGCCCGTGACCGGCCACCTTCTCCTGAAGTACGCGACGTTGCCCCCCACTCGCTTTGAGGCCAAGCCGCCTCATCAAGTCCGCCCAGTTGCGGGCTTCGGCGACAACCGGTGCGAGCCGTTCTCTGCTGTACGGATCCACTGGATCCGGCTGCGCCGAGTTCTGTTCGCGGGCGGCTCCCGCCAGTGTTTTTGCTGTGTTCCGCACGCTCATGCACCCTCCCGGGTCGACAGCGCATTCGGCGTCTCGTACGGGCGAACGATCCGCTAATCGGACAGTCACGCCCGAAATATGGAATGCGCGCGGAAGGGGGACGGCTCGGGCAGGCCCCAAGACCGCTGTCAGGCCCCCGACTTCGACCCGCCCCGTCAGAACCTCGGCGTAGAGGTCTGTTCCTCGACCAGTTCCGCCGCCTCCTTCTGGGTCTGGACCGAGGGTGGGGAGCCGGCGAGGGGCTTGCGGGCCGTTTCCTTCATGGTGGCTACCGCGAGGACGCCGATCAGGGCTGCTGCCATCGAGTAGTACGCGGGCATCATGTCGGAGCCCGTGGTGCTGATCAGGGCGGTGATGACCAGGGGGGTCGTGCCGCCGAAGAGGGAGACCGCCAGGTTGTAGCCGACCGACAGGGAGCCGTAGCGGACCGGCGTGGGGAACAGGGCCGGGAGGGCTGCCGACATCGTGCCGAGGAGGCAGACGAGGGAGAGGCCGAGCATCAGCATGCCGGCCGAGACGGCGGCCAGGCTGCCCTGCTGTACCAGGAGGAAGGCCGGGGCGGCGAGGACGAAGAAGCCGAGCATGCCGGTCATGAGGACGGGCCTGCGGCCGAAGTGGTCGGACAGGCGGCCCACCTGGTTGATGATCAGCATGAGCAGGACCATGGTGATCACCAGGAGCAGCAGGCCGTGGGTCTCGGGGTAGTCGAGTTCGTCCGAGAGGTACGTCGGCATGTACGACAGCAGCATGTAGTTGTTGACGTTGTACGCGCCGACGAGTGCGACGCACAGCACCAGCGTCGGCCAGTGCCGGCGGAAGATCCTGGCGAGGTCGCTCCTGGCCGTGGTCTCCACCCGGTCCGCCGCCTCGGTGACGTGGACGTTGCCGTCCTCCAGTTTGAGGAAGGCGGGGGTGTCGTCGAGCCGGAGCCGCAGGTAGAGGCCGATCAGGCCGAGCGGTCCCGCGACGAGGAACGGGATGCGCCAGCCCCACGCATCCATGGTGTCGCTGCCGAGCCAGGCGGTGAGGGCGGTGACGAGCCCGGCGGCACCGCTGTACCCGGCGAGCGTGCCGAGTTCCAGGAAACTGCCGAAGAACCCGCGCCGCTTGTCGGGCGCGTACTCGGCGATGAAGGTGGACGCGCCGCCGTACTCCCCGCCCGTGGAGAACCCCTGGAGCAGGCGGAACAGGATCAGCAGCACGGGCGCCCAGAAGCCGATCACGTCGTACGAGGGGATGAGCCCGATGGCGAGAGTGCCGACCGCCATCAGGATCATCGTCAGCGCGAGGACCTTCTTGCGGCCGATCCTGTCGCCCATCGGGCCGAAGACCATGCCGCCGAGCGGGCGCACCAGGAAGGCGACGGCGAAGGTGGCGAAGGAGGACAGCAGTTGTGCCGTGTCGTTCCCGGACGGGAAGAAGACGCGGCCGATGGTGGCGGCCAGGTAGCTGTAGATGCCGAAGTCGAACCACTCCATGGCATTGCCGAGGGAGGCCGCCTTCACCGCCCGTTTGACCGCCCGGTCGTCCGTCACCGTGATGTCTGATCTGCGGAGCCGGGGGTTCTTGCGGCGCCTGATCGCGCGGAACAGGGTGGGATGCCGCCTGACCGCCGCGGGATCGGCCGCGGTAGGACTCCGTTCCTCGGGCTCCTTGGACTCCTTGGACGCCTTGGACATAGGGCTCCACGCGGAACAACTGCTCGGTCGTACTCGTCGGTCGTACGCATCGGTCGTACTGATCTCATGACTGAAGTCCCACAGATGTGGGACTTCAGTCATGCGGATCGGCAGACGTGCGGGGTGGATGTGCCCGAGGAGGTCGGATCGCTGGGTTTCAGCTCCCCGGGTGTCAGATCCCCAGGTCCTTGATGATCTTCGCTACGTGCCCCGTCGCCCTTACGTTGTACAGCGCGCGCTCGATCTTGCCCTCCTCGTCCACGATCACAGTGGAGCGGATGACGCCCATGTACGTCTTGCCGTAGTTCTTCTTCTCGCCGTAGGCGCCGTAGGCCTCGGTGACGGTCTTCTCGGGGTCGGCCAGCAGGGTGACCTTGAGGGACTCCTTCTCGCGGAACTTGGCGAGTTTTTCCGGCTTGTCGGGGGAGATGCCGATGACGTCGTAGCCGGCGCCCGCGAGGACGTCGAGATTGTCCGTGAAGTCGCAGGCCTGCTTGGTGCAGCCGGGGGTCAGGGCGGCCGGGTAGAAGTAGACGATGACCTTACGGCCCTTGTGGTCGGCCAGGGAGACCTCGGTGCCGTCGGCGTCGGGCAGGGTGAAGGCGGGGGCGGTGTCGCCGGGCTGGAGTCGCTCGCTCATCTCGGTTCGGTCTCCTCGCGGGGTGGTGGATACGGATCCGAGCGTAATGGGGGTGCCCGGGGGGTGGGCCGCGGGCGGAGCTGACAGACTGTCGGCCACAGCGAGCGACCGCATACGATCAACGACCACATACGAGTAACGACCACATACGAGTAACGGGCCACATACGACCACGGAGGCAGCGCGGTGTCGGATACGTCGAGCACGCCGGACAGCAGAACGCCGGCGCAGATCGAGGCGGACATCAAGCGTCGTCGCGACAACCTCGCCGAGACGCTCGACGAGATCGGCGCGCGGGTGCACCCGAAGACGATCGTCGGCGACGCGAAGGCCAAGGTCGTCTCGAACATCGACCACACCTTCGGCCGCGCCTACGTCGGCGTGAACCGCGTGGTCAGCGATGTGAAGGGGCAGCTGGTGAACGAGGACGGCGCGCCGCGCCTCGAGCGCATCGTGCCCGTGGCCCTCGTGGTGGTCGGGCTCGTCGGGCTGTTCGCGGTGGGCTCGCGGCGCGGCGTCTCGGGCTCGCGGCGCGGCGCCTCGGGCTCCCGGCGCCGCAAGCGCTGACCCCACCCGCGTACGTTCCGCACAAAGCCAGGTAGGTTCGAGGACGTGAGTGCGAACACCCATGACGACAAGCTGCCCATCCGGATGCTGCACGACCGCGTGCTCGTGCGCCAGGACACCACCGAGGGCGAGCGCCGCTCCGGTGGCGGCATCCTGATCCCCGCGACCGCGGCGGTGGGCCGCAGGCTCGCCTGGGCCGAGGTCGTCGCGGTCGGGCAGAACGTACGGACCGTCGAGCCGGGCGACCGCGTCCTGTACGACCCGGAGGACCGCGCCGAGGTGGAGGTGCGCGGCGTCCCGTACGTGCTGATGCGCGAGCGTGACCTGCACGCGGTGGCGGCGGACCGGTTCGAGGGCTCCGAGGACTCGACGGGGCTGTACCTCTAGGTACCTCTAGATCTCCAGGCTGTATCTCCAGATCTCCAGGCTGTATCTCCCAGGACTGACCCAGAGGGGCTGGTGACCGTCGTCACCAGCCCTTTTGCCTGATCGGCTACTCGAAGGGCCAGTCGTCCTCGCTCATGCCCGTGGTCCGGCCGTCCGTCGTGCCGCTGCCGCCCGTGGACGTCGTGTCGCCGCCTGTGGACGACGTACCTCCGTCGGTCGTGCCACCGTCCGTCGTGGTCCCCCCGGTCGTCCCGTCCGTGGTCGTGCCGCCGTCGGTCGTGGACCCGCCGCTCGGCTGGTCCGGTGTCGTCGGGGTCGGGGGCAGGCTCGGGGTCTGCCGGCCGCCGGTGGTCGTCCCACCGGTGTCCCCTGGGTCCCCGGTGTCGCCGGTGGTCGTGCCGCCGTCGTCCTGGCCGTCCGTCGGCGGAGGCTGCTCCTCGGAGGGCTCGTCCGTCGGGAGCTGCGGCTCCTCGGCGCCCTCCTGTAGCTGGAGGTCGAAGTCCTGGACGTCGGTGCCCTTGAGGGCGTTCCGCGTGTACTGGGCCCAGATCTGCGCCGGGTAGCCGCCGCCGTTGATGCGGTTCTCGCCGAGCGCCCCGTACAGCGGGGTGTGCACGCCCGTTTCGGGGTTCTGGCCCATGATGGCGACGACGGTGGCGAGGTTCGGGGTGTAGCCCGCGAACCAGGCCGCCTTGTCCTCCTCCGCGGTGCCGGTCTTGCCCGCCGCGGGGCGGTCCGCGGCCTGCGCCGCCGTGCCGGTGCCGCCGTCGACGACGCTCTGGAGGACGGACGTCGTGGTGTCGGCGGCCTCGCGGGTGACGGCCTGCCGCACGCCCGTGTTCCGCGAGGGCAGTTGGACGGCTCCCTCGGTGCCGTCCTTGGTGATCTCCGAGACGAGCGTGTACCTGCCGTGCCTGCCGTGGTTGGCGAGCGTCGCGTACGCCTCCGTCATGTCGAGGACGCTCGCGGTGGCCGGGCCGAGCGCGATGGAGGGGGACGCGTTCAGGTCGGGGGTGGTGGACGGGATGCCGAGGTCCAGGGCCGTCTGCCGGACGTTCTCGGGGCCGACGTCCACCGCCATCTGCGCGTACACCGCGTTCACGGACTGGTCGGTGGCGGTACGGACCGGGATCGGGCCGTACGAGGCCTCGTCCTCGTTCTCGGGCGCGTACGTGCCGCCGTCCCAGCCCTCCACGGGTCGCTTGTTCGTGCCGTCGTAGACGGTGTTCGGGGTGATGATGCGGCCGTCCTGCGTGGTCGAGCCGTTCTGCACGGCGGAGGTGAACACGAACGGCTTGAAGGTCGAGCCGACCTGGTAGTCGCGGCGTGTGGCGTTGTTGACGTACTGCTTCGTGTAGTCGATGCCGCCGTACATCGCGACGACCTTGCCGGTGGCGGGGTCGATGGAGGCGCCGCCCGCGCGCACGTTGCGGTCGATCTTGCGGTTCTTCTTGTCGAGCCGGTCCGTCACCTGGTCGTCGACGGCCTTGACGAAGGCGTCCTGCTTCTTCTTCTGGATCGTCGTGGTGATGCGGTAGCCGCCGCGGGCGAGGGTGTCCTCGTCGAGGATCTCGTTGCTGGTCAGGTAGTCCTTGACGGCCTGCACGAGATAGCCGCGCTGCCCGGAGAGACCGGCCGAGCCCTTGGCCTCCCTGGGCGTGGGGAACTTCAGTCCGGCCCGCTGCGACGGGCTGAGCCACTTCTCCTTGACCATGCCGTCGAGTACGTAGTTCCAGCGGTCCACGGCCGCCGGTTTGTTCTCGGGGTGCGCGATCACGTCGTACTCGCTGGGGGCGTTGAGCAGGGCCGCGAGGTACGCGCCCTGGGCGGCCGTCAGGTCCTTCGCGTCGACGCCGTAGTAGGCCTGGGCGGCGGCCTGGATGCCGTAGGCGTTGCGGCCGAAGTAGCTGGTGTTCAGATAGCCCTCGAGGATCTGGTTCTTGCTCACCTCGCGGTCGAGCTTGATGGAGATGAAGAACTCCTTCACCTTTCGCGTGACCGTCTGTTCCTGCGCCAGGTAGTAGTTCTTCACGTACTGCTGGGTGATCGTCGAGCCGGACTGCCTGCCCTTGCCGGTGACGGTGTTCCAGGCGGCGCGGACCATCGCCTTGGGGTCGACGGCCGACTCTGAGTAGAAGTCCCGGTCCTCGGCGGCGAGCACCGCGTGCTGGGTGTTCTTGGAGATCTGGGCGAGCGTGACGTTCTCCCGGTTGACCTCGCCGTCGCGGGCCAGCTGGCTGCCGTCCGCGTACAGGTAGACGTTGCTCTGCTTCGTCGCGGCCGCGTTCGCCGGCGGGATCTTGACCAGGTGGTAGCCGAGCGCGAACAGGCCGATCAGCAGGAGGAGTGCGCCGAGGAAGGTGCCGAGCACCATCCGCCAGGTCGGGATCAGCCGACGCCAACCCGTGCGCTTGGGCCGCTTGGGCTTCTTGCCGGGCGCGGCCGGTGGTGCCCAGCCCTCGCTCGGCTGCTGCGGCTGCGGCTGGTCGTTCATGTGGTGCCGGACTCCCGTTTCGCGGCGTACGGTCCCGTACGCCCTCATTAACTGTCTGTTGCCCCCTCTTGAAGACTCTCGCACCGTGCGTTCCGTTCCCAACACGGGGCGCGCATCGCGCGGAGAAAATGCCTGGCACGCGACGTGGCCCGGGGGCTAGGCTCCTGCGCTTCGGTGTCTGCGGGCGGGAGGGCTGTTGTCGTGGGTGCGAGACGGTTGTACGCGGCCGTCGCAGCGGGAGGATTCCGGCGGTACGCGACCTATCGGGTGGCCACGGCAGCAGGGGTCTTCACCAACACCGTCTTCGGGCTGATCCTCGTCTACACCTACCTGGCGCTGTGGGACGAGAGACCGCATCTCGGGGGGTACGACCAGGCGCAGGCGGTGACGTATGTGTGGCTGGGGCAGGCACTGTTCTCGACGCTGGCCATCCAGGGCGGCGGCGTCGAGCAGGACCTGATGGAACGCATCCGCACCGGTGAGATCGCGGTCGACCTGTACCGGCCGGCTGATCTCCAACTGTGGTGGCTGGCGGCCGACTTGGGGCGGGCGCTGTTCCAGATGGCGGGCCGGGGCGTGATCCCGTTCGTCTTCGGTGCGCTGTTCTTCTCGATGGCCCTGCCGGATGACGTCGGCACCTGGGTGGCGTTCCTGGTCGCGGTGCTGCTGGCGATGGTCGTCAGCTTCGGGATCCGCTACCTGGCGGCCCTGAGCGTCTTCTGGCTCATGGATGCCAGGGGTGTCACGCAGGCCCTGATGGTCACGGGGCTTTTCTGCTCGGGCATGACACTGCCGCTGAACGCCTTCCCGGGCGCGCTCGGCGACGTGGTCCAGGTGTTGCCGTGGGCCGCGCAGCTCCAGATTCCGGCGGATGTCCTGATGGGGGAGACCGCCCCGCTCGGGGCGTTCGCCTTCCAGGCGGCGTGGGCGGTGGCACTGCTGGCGGCGGGGCGGCTGTTGCAGTCGGCGGCGACGCGGCGGGTGGTGGTGCAGGGTGGCTGAGACCTCCGAGGCCGCATCCGAGGTCACATCCGAGGCCGCCGTCAAGGCCCCCTCCAGGGTCGCGGACGGTCTGCGGGCCTACCTGCTGATCGCCGGGATGTGGATCCGCGCCGGCATGATCTACCGCACCTCCTTCGTCGTCACGATCTTCGGCAACCTGATGCTGTCAGGGCTCGACTTCGTCGGGATCCTGCTGATGTTCTCGCAGGTCGACTCGCTCGGTGGCTGGACACTGCCCGAGGTGGCCTTCCTGTACGGCCTCTCCGTGACGGCGTTCGGGATCACCGACCTGCTGCTCGGTTCGTCGCAGGTCTTGGGCGCCCGGATACGCGACGGATCGTTCGACACGCTGCTCGTACGTCCCGTGCCGGTGCTCGCGCAGGTCGGCGCGGACCAGTTCCCGCTGCGCCGGTTCGGCCGGGTCGTACAGGGCTCGCTGGTGCTGGGCTGGGCGCTGTTCGCCGTCGACGTCGACTGGAGTGCCCCGAAGGTGCTGCTGGTGCCGGTGATGCTGGTCAGCGGCGCGGCGATCTTCGGGGCGCTGTTCGTGGCGGGTGCGGCCTTCCAGTTCCTGGCGCAGGACGCCGCCGAGGTGCAGAGCGCGTTCACGTACGGCGGCACCACGATGCTGCAACGCCCGCCGACGTTGTTCGGGACGGACCTGGTGCGCGGGGTGACGTTCGTGCTGCCGCTCGCCTTCGTCAACTGGCTGCCCGCGTCCTATGTGCTGGGGCGGCCGTATCCGCTCGACCTGCCGACGTGGGTGACGTTCATGTCGCCGGTCGTCGCCGGGGTGTGCTGTGCGCTGGCGGGCCTCGCCTGGCGCGCGGGACTTGGCTCGTACCGGAGTACAGGGAGTTAGAAGCAGATGACCGAAGGTGAAGTGGCTGAAGGTGAAGTGACTGAAGGCGAAGGGGCCGAGGGCTCCGAGGGTTTCATCGAACTGGACCGCGTGGAGAAGGTCTTCGACGTACGCAAGAAGACCGGCTTCCTGCGCCGGGAACGGCGCGAGGTGCGTGCCGTCGACTCGATCTCCTTCACCGTGGCGCGCGGCGAGATGGTCGGCTACATCGGCCCGAACGGCGCGGGCAAGTCCACCACCATCAAGATGCTGACGGGGATTCTGACGCCCAGCGGCGGCCGGCTGCGCGTCGCGGGCATCGACCCGTCCCGCGAGCGCACACGGCTCGCGCGGCGCATCGGGGTCGTGTTCGGGCAGCGTACGACGCTGTGGTGGGACCTCCCGCTGATCGACTCGTACAAGCTGATGCACCGCATGTACCGGATCCCGGACGGCCGTTATCGCGAGAACCTCGACCGTCTCGTCGAACTCCTCGATCTGGGCGCGCTGTTGGACGTCCCGGTCCGGCAGCTCTCCCTCGGGCAGCGGATGCGCGGCGACATCGCGGCGGCCCTGCTGCATGATCCCGAAGTGCTCTACCTCGACGAGCCGACGATCGGGCTCGACGTCATCTCCAAGGCGAATGTCCGGGAGTTTCTGCGGGAGGTGAACACCGAACGAGGAACGACGGTGCTGCTGACCACGCACGACCTCCAGGACATCGAGCAGCTGTGCCGCCGCGTGATGGTCATCGACCATGGGCGCCTGATGTACGACGGCCCGCTCACCGGGCTGCACGAGATCGGCGACAGCGAGCGGACCCTGGTCGTGGACCTGGAGCGGGAACTTCCGCCCATCGAGGTCGACTTGGCGCGCGTGGTGAAGGTCGAGGGGCCGCGGCAGTGGCTCGCCTTCCCGGCCTCGGATTCGGCGGCGCCGCTCGTGGCGCGGATCGCGGCCGAGTACCCGCTGGTGGACCTCTCGGTGCGGGAACCGGACATCGAGGCAGTCATCAGTCGCATGTACGCGGAGAAGGCAACCTCGTAGGCTTCCGTATATGACCGAAGAGCTCCCCGAACTCCGGGCGTCAGACACCGACCGTGAACGAGTCGCCGAAGTGCTCAGGGACGCCCTCGCGGAGGGGCGCCTCGACATGGAGGAGTTCGAGGAACGGCTCGACGCGACGTACAAGGCCCGTACGTACGGGGAACTCGCGCCGATCACCCGCGATCTCCCCGTGGCCGGCGTGACGCCGCCTTCTCCCGTGTCGATGGTCAAGCAGCCCGCCGAGTCCGGCGACTGGGCCCGCCGGATCGTCGGCGGGGAGGGAACCTCCGAGTGGGGCGTCGCGGTCATGTCGGGGTTCGAGCGCAAGGGGCGCTGGACCGTGCCGAAGCGCTTCGACTCCGTCGCGATCATGGGCGGCGGCACCATCGACCTGCGCGAGGCGGACTTCGCGGACCGCGAGGTCGTCATCAACTGCGTCGCGATCATGGGCGGCATAGACGTCATCGTGCCGCCCGGCGTCGAGGTCGTCGTCCGCGGCATCGGCATCATGGGCGGTTTCGATCACCTCGGGGAGCATGTACGGGGCGATCCCGGCGCCCCGCGCGTGATCGTCACGGGCTTCGCCTTCTGGGGCGGCGTCGGCGTCTCACGCAAGCTCACCAGGGCGGAGCGGCTGCGCGTCAAGGAGGCGCGGCGCCAGGAGAAGCTGGAGCGGAAGGCCTCCCGGCGGGGGGAGCTGGAGGGTGACTCCGCGCATCGGGATGCGCTGGACCAGGCGCGTTCCATCCACCGGGATGCGATGGAGCAGCATCGGGAGCTGATGCGGGAGCATCGGGAGGAGCGGCGGCGGGCGCGGCACGAGGATCGCGACGAGCGGCGTCGCGGGCGGGACTGAGCTCCGCTGGAAGGCCGTTCGAAGCTGCGGGTGCGTCGTGGCTGGTCGCGCAGTTCCCCGCGCCCCTAACGGGGCGCCCCGTCAGGGGCGCTCACAGCTCTGCCGGAGCCGACCCCTTCAGTATGTCCAGGTCGAAGGCCTCGGCCATTTCCTCGTAACCCCTGTCGCTCGGGTGCAGGTGGTCGCCCGAGTCGTACTCGGAGCCCAGGCGGCGGGGGTTGTAGGGGTCGCGGAGTGCCTCGTCGAAGTCGACGTAGTCGTCGAAGACCTTGTCGGAGCGGATCTGGGCGTTGACGGCCTGGCGGGTGGCTTCGAGGTGGGGGCGGTAGCCGCGGTGGCCCTGGAAGGGCATGAGGGTCGCGCCGATGACCCGCAGGCCGCGGTTGTGGGCCAGCCGTGTCACCTCGCGCAGACCGTCGACGATCTTGTCGGCGTCGGTCTGGTGCGGGGTGCGCAGGATGTCGTTGACGCCGAGGGCGACGACGACGGCCCTGACGTTGGTGCGGCCGAGGACGTCGCGGTCGAAGCGGGACAGGCCGCTGGGGTTCCCGGCGGGGCGGCCCAGGCCGCCGGCCAGCAAGCGGTTGCCGCTGATGCCCTGGTTGACGACGCTGTAGCGGGGCCCGGCCGAGTTGTCGCCGCCTGGGCCGGTGTCGCGCAGCCGGTCGGCGAGGGCGTCCGTCCAGCGCCGGTTCTCGCCCATGCTGGAGGTCACGCCGTCGGTGAGGGAGTCGCCGATCACGACGATGGTGCCCTCGGTCTCGTTGCTGAGCACGTCCACGGCCGTCAGATAGCGCCAGTAGGGCGTCCGCGCGGTGTACGGGGTACCGGTCACGTCCTCCGTGTGGTCGCCCTGTGCCGCGTAGGAGATCTGCCGCGCCGTCGGGTGGTAGGTGACGGGTCCGGACGGCGTGGGCGAGTACGTGGTCACCAGGATGTCGGTGTCGTGCGGGATCAGCAGCCGTACGGCATCGCTGACCACCTGCTGCCCGGGCGGGACGATCACCGAGGGATTGCCGCCGAAGGTGAGGCGGCGCATGGTGTCGGCGGCCGCGGCGGCGTTGTTCGCCGTGTCCGCCACGGCGATCGACGCGTGGGTGATGTTGAGCGGCTGCTGCCCGTACAGGTTCGAGAGCGTGATGCGCGCCGCGGTGCCTCCCACGCCCGCGTGCACGACATTGCGTACGGAATGGCCGGCCAGGCCGTTCGTCTCCGTGCCCGGCTCGGCGCCGGCCGGGGCCGCCGACCAGGCGCCGACCCAGATGCCGGAGGACGCGGGAGCCGCCGAGTTGTGCGGCGTACGGCCGGTGGCGAGCGTGTCCTGGGCCTCGCCGTCGTCGAAACCGACCCCGACGTATATGGCGGCGGAAATGGCCACGATCATGGCCACGACCGCGGATAGCAGGGCATAACCGTGACGCTTGGTCATGCGGTGCGTGTCTCCTCGAGCAGTGGGAGCCCGAGGCTCCGGTGTGATGACCCCATGATGAGGCATGGCACGGGAGGTGTCAGACCGGCCCCCCAGCCCGTCTCCGGCCCCCCGACCGGACAGACGCCGGGAACTCCTGTTCCGTTCCAGGAGTAGGTCAGGAAGAGGGCAGGATCACTGGGCGCGCAGGAAAGGGACAATGGGTACGGGTTCTGCGAACGGGTGGAGTGGATGGAACGTACGAAAGCGGATGAAACAGATCTCATAGGGCAGAGTGCCCGGCCGGTCGGGGTCGGTAACCGGGCCGGGTCCAGTAACCGGGCCATGGGGTACTACAGCCCTGCCGACGAGGAGAAGCGCCGCGGCGTCCGCCGGATGAAGACCACGGCCACGGGCCTGCTGGTCCTGGTCGCCGTCATCTACGTACTGGCCAAGTGGGCGTCCCACGAGGGCGCCGGTGTCTGGGCCGGGTATGTCGCGGCGGCCGCCGAGGCGGGCATGGTCGGCGCGCTCGCCGACTGGTTCGCCGTCACCGCCCTCTTCCGCCACCCCCTCGGCCTGCCCATCCCGCACACCGCGATCATCCCGACGAAGAAGGACCAGCTCGGTATCTCGCTGGGCGAGTTCGTCGGCGAGAACTTCCTGTCGCGGGAGGTCGTACGGCTACGCCTGCGCGCCGTGGGCATCGGCAGCCGCCTGGGCGCCTGGCTCGCCCATCCGGAGCACGCCGACCGGGTGACCGCGGAATTGTCCACCGCACTGCGGGGCGCCCTGGCGGTGCTGCGTGACTCCGATGTGCAGGCCATCGTCGGGGAGGCCATCAACCGGCGGGCCGACTCGGCGGAGATCGCCCCGCGCATCGGGAAGATGCTGGAAGGCGTCGTCGCGGAAGGCGGCCACAAACGGGCCGTCGACCTGATCTGCGTACGGGCCCACGACTGGCTGGTCCTCCACAACGACCAGGTGATGGACGCCGTGCAGGGCGGCGCTCCCGGCTGGACCCCGCGGTTCGTCGACAAGCGGGTCGGCGAGCGCGTCTACAAGGAACTGCTGCGCTTCGTCACCGAGATGCGCGACATGCCCGCGCACCCGGCCCGCGGCGCCCTCGACCGCTTCCTCACCGACTTCGCCGCCGACCTGCAGTCCGACACCGACACCCGCGGGCGTGTGGAGAACCTGAAGCGCGAGGTCCTCGGCCGTGGCGAGGTGCAGGACATCATCGCCTCCGCCTGGTCCTCCGTACGGCAGATGATCGTGTCCGCCGCCGAGGACGAGCGCAGCGAACTGCGGCTGCGGGTGCGGGCGTCGCTGCTGTCGCTCGGCGCGCGGATGTCCACCGAGCCGAATCTCCAGTCGAAGATCGACGGCTGGGTCGAGGACGCGGCGGTGTACGTGGTGACGACGTACCGGGACGAGATCACCTCCCTCATCACGGACACCGTCGCGAGCTGGGACCCGGAGCACACCACCAAGAAGATCGAGGCGCACATCGGCCGGGACCTTCAGTTCATCCGGATCAACGGCACGGTGGTGGGCTCGCTGGCGGGTCTTGTCATCTACGCGGTGTCGCGGGCAGTGGGAGCGTAATCCCTCGGCTGTCGGGGACCCGTTCCGGGTTCGCTCGACGAGGAGGGAGCCCATGTCCGCGACCGAGCCGCAGTCCGGAACCGGCACAGGCATTGGTACAGGTGCAGGCACAGGCACTGGCACCGGTGCCGGTGCCTGTGCCGGTACCGATACAGTCACCACCGCCATCCCCGCCCGCCTCGATCGGCTGCCCTGGTCGCGCTGGCACTGGATGGTGGTGATCGGCCTCGGCACGGTATGGATCCTGGACGGGCTCGAAGTCACCGTCGTCGGCAACATCGCCGGCCGCCTCTCCGAGGAGGGCAGCGGCCTGCCGATCTCCTCCGCGCAGGTCACGGGCATCGCGGCCGCGCTCTATGTCGCCGGGGCCTGTTTAGGCGCCCTGTTCTGGGGCCGGCTCACGGACCGCTTCGGCCGCAAGAAACTGTTCATGATCACGCTCGCGGTCTACCTGGGGGCCACGGCCCTGACGGCCGTCTCCTTCCACTCCTGGTGGTTCTTCGCCTTCCGCTTCCTCACCGGCTTCGGCATCGGCGGCGAGTACGCGGCGATCAACTCCGCGATCGACGAGCTGATCCCGGCCCACTACCGCGGCCGCGTCGACGTGATCATCAACGGCAGCTTCTGGCTGGGCGCGATCGGCGGCTCGCTGCTGTCGATCGTCGCGCTGAACACGGACCTGTTCGCCGTCAACGTCGGCTGGCGCCTCACCTTC
Organism: Streptomyces scabichelini; assembly: GCF_011045015.1. GTDB lineage: Bacteria > Actinomycetota > Actinomycetes > Streptomycetales > Streptomycetaceae > Streptomyces > Streptomyces scabichelini. The sequence goes on from NZ_JAAKZY010000137.1 coordinate 19,786, forward strand.
GCCCTCGGCGTCGTCCTCGGCCTGGTCATCCTCCTCGTACGCCGCAACGTCCCGGAGAGCCCGCGCTGGCTGCTGATCCACGGCCGGGAGGAGGAGGCCGAGCGGGTCGTCTCCCAGGTGGAGGAGCAGGTCGCCGCGGAGCACGCCGACCGCGAACTCCCGCGCCCCGCAGGTGAGATCACCATCCGCCAACGCCAGAGCATCGGCTTCCTCACGATCGCCCGTACGGTCTTCTCCCAGTACCGTCGACGCGCCGTCCTCGGCTTCTCCCTCTTCATCGGCCAGGCGTTCCTCTACAACGCGATCACCTTCGGCTTCGGCGCGATCCTCACCACGTTCTTCGACGTCTCGACCTCCGACACCGGCTACTACTTCGCCGTCATCGCGGCCGGCAACTTCCTGGGCCCGCTCCTGCTCGGCAAGCTCTTCGACACCGTCGGCCGCCGGGTGATGATCTCGTCGACGTACCTGCTCTCGGGTCTGCTGCTGTTCGGCACGGCCTGGCTCTTCGACCAGGGCTCGCTGAGCGCGACGACCCTGACGGCCTGTTGGTGCGTGGTGCTGTTCTTCGCCTCGGCGGGCGCGTCGAGCGCATACCTCACGGTCTCCGAGGTCTTCCCCATGGAGACCCGCGCCATGGCGATTGCCTTCTTCTACGCCATCGGCACCGCGGCCGGCGGCATCAGCGGCCCCCTGCTCTTCGCCAAGCTGACCGAGACGGGCGTCGTCGCCGACACCGTCCTCGCCTTCCAGATCGGCGCGGCCCTGATGTGCGCGGCGGGCCTTGTCGCGGCGGCGCTCGCGATCAGGGCGGAACGCCGGTCGCTGGAGGACATCGCGCGGCCGCTGACGGCGATGGCGCTCCGCTGAGGGGCGGTTCGAATGAAGGGGCGGTTCGGCGGTTCGAAGCCTGCGGGTTCGTTGTGGCTGGTCGCGCAGTTCCCCGCGCCCCTAAAGGAAGGCCTGCGGCCTCCTTTAGGGGCGCGGTAGCGCAACCGCCTGTTCCGGCCGCCTCACCGTGAGGGCCATCAGTGCGCCCGTCGCGCACAGTGCCCCCGCCGCCACCCACACGAAGTCGTACGAACCGAAGGCGTCGCGGGCTGCGCCGCCGAGGAAGGCGACGAGGCCGGCGCCCAGTTGGTGGGCGGCGTTGATCCAGCCGAAGACGACCGGTGCGTCGGAGCCGTAGTGCGCGCGGCACAGGGCGAGGGTCGGCGGGACCGTCGCCACGTCGAGCAGACCGAAGACGATGACGAAGGTGACGATCGGCGGCCCGACGGTCGCGGTGAGCAGCAGCGGCAGCGCGAGGAGGGTGAGGCCGCGCAGGGCGTAGTACGTGGCCAGCAGGCGGCGCGCGTCGAGGCGGTCGGTCAGCAGGCCGGAACCGACCGTCCCGGCCACGTTGAAGATCCCGATGAGCGACAGCAGCGAGGCGGCGACGGTCACCGGCATCCCGTGGTCGTGCGCGGCGGGTGCGAAGTGCGTCCACATGACGCCGTTGGTGGACGCCCCGCAGACGGCGAAGGTACCCGCGAGGAGCCAGAAGGGTGCCGTACGGGCGGAGTCGGCGAGGACGCGGAAGGCTCGCCGGGCGGCCCCCGGCACGGGCGCGGGCTTGGGCACGAACTCCTTTGCCCCGTAAGGCGGTTGCCCCACGTCCGCCGGATGGTCCCGCAGCAGCAGCCATACGAGGGGCAGGGCGCCCGTCGCCGCCACGGCCAGGGCGAGCGCGGCGGCACGCCAGCCGTACGCGTCGATCACCTCCGACAGCACCGGCAGGAACACGAACTGCCCCACCACGCTCGCCGCCGTCAGCAGCCCCGTGACCAGCCCGCGCCGCGCCACGAACCACCGCTCGGTGACCGTCGCCGCGAACGCCGTCGCCGTGGCGCCCGTGCCGAGGCCCACGAACACGCCCCAGTACAGGAGGAATTGGGCGGACGCCGTCATGGTCGTGGTCAGCCCCGCGCCCGCCGCGACGAGGGCGAGAGCGGTCGCCGCGACCCGCCGCATCCCGAACCGGTCCATCAGCGCGGCCGCGAACGGCGCCGTCGCCCCGTACAGCGCCATGTTCACGAACGTCCCGAGCCCGATCGCGCCCCGCGACCACCCGAACTCCTCGTGCAGCGGCCCGACGAGCAGCCCCGCGAGGGTGGTGAAGGCGCCGGCGGTGACGATGGCGAGGGCGGCGGCGGTGGCGACGATCCATGGGGTGCGGGTTGAGGGTCGGGTGGTTGTGTTCGTGGTCATGGCGTCGACCCTCCGTTTTCGGGGACGCCGCGACGAGTGGCCAGATGGCCATGATGTGCAAGAATCTGGCCATGGTGGTGGCAGAAGGTGCACCGGTGGCAGGCGCAACGCACCGAGTGGCCGTCCTCGTCCGGGACGGCGTCCTGCCGATGGAACTGGGCCTGGCCCACCAGCTGTTCGGCAACGCGACCTCACGTTCGGGGCAGCCGCTCTACACGCTCCTGACCTGCGCCGTCACGCCCGGCATGGTCCGTACTGACGCGGACTTCCCGATCTACGCGCCCCACGGCCCGGAGGCCCTCGCGACCGCCGACACGGTGATCGTCCCGTCGTCGCACGAGGAGGACGAGTACCTGAAGCCCGGCGGCCTGAGCGCGGAGCTGGCCGAAGCGATGGACCGTGCTCGTGGCGCGCGTATCGCCTCCATCTGCACAGGCGCGTTCGTCCTCGCCGCGGCCGGACTCCTTGACGGGCTGCGGGCGACCACGCACTGGCTGTCGACTGACCTCTTCGCCCGGACGTTCCCCGCGGTGGGCGTGGACCCCGATGTCCTGTACGTCGACGAGGGCCGCGTACTGACCTCCGCGGGCGAGGCGGCCGGCATCGACCTGTGCCTGCACATGATCCGCCGGGACCACGGCGCGGCGGTCGCGGCGGACGTCGCCCGCCGTACGGTCGTACCGCCGCACCGGGAGGGCGGCCAGGCGCAGTACATCCAACGCCCTGTTCCGGACGGGCAGTTGACGGGCTCGGGCGCGGGCTCGACCACCTCCGCCTCACGCGCCTGGGCGCTGGCCAGGCTGGGCGACCCGCTGACCCTGCGCGACCTGGCCGCGCGGGACGCGATGAGTGTCCGTACGTACAGCCGCCGCTTCCGCGAGGAGACCGGCCTCACGCCCATGCAGTGGATCACCCAGCGCCGCGTCGACCGGGCGCGTGAGCTGCTGGAACAGACCGACCACACCGTCGACCGCATCGCGGCGGAGGCGGGCTTCGGCACGGGCGCGTCCCTGCGGCAGCACTTCCACGCGGCGCTGGGGGTGTCGCCGGGGGCGTACCGGGCGACGTTCAGGGGATCGGTAGCGGGGCCTAGGGGCAACTGAGTACGCGTACTCTGTCGGCCGCGTGCACGGCGGGGAACCCTCGGACCCATGACCGACATGACCGAGAAGCTGACCGCGAAGACCGCGAAGCTGCTGGAACCCCTGTCGAAGCGCCCCACGGCGGAACGCTGGCTGACCCGCGCGCTGGGTGTCGCCCTGTCCGCGACGGCCTACCTCCTCTGTATGCCCTGGGACCTGCGCAACCGCCCCGCCTCACCGGGCTCCACGAGCGAGACGACCCCGGTGACCGGCCTCGGCGTCGCGATCCTCGCCGTGAGCCTGCTCCTCCTGGCCGCCTACTTCGGCCACCGCGACGCCTTCGCCTGGCCCGTTCTCCTGGTGGCGATGCCCCCGGTGGCGCTCATGTACGCCTCCTTCCAGGCCCACCCCGAACAGGACGCGTCGATGTGGCCCCTGGCCTTCGGGTTCTTCACGCTGGTGATCAGCGCCGGGGTACTGATCGCGGCGTCGGTGGCGCGCCAGTTCCGGGCGGCCGGGGAGGACTCGGACTCGGCGGACTGGTTGATCCTCGCCCATCGCTAGGAGCGTCAGGCCCCTGTAGTGGAACCCGGGCGGACGATCATGAGGATCGTGACGGTCGCCCAGAGAAGGTTGAAGATGCCGGTGGACATGGCCAGTTGAGCGGCGGCGCGGGTGTCCGGGGCCGTCTTGGTGGCCTGGGCGTGCTCGGCGCCCTTGCCGACGGTGTCAGCTCCGCCGGTCCCGCCGGCCTCCGCCGCCTCGAGGAGCGCCGTCTGCCGAGGCAGCACCACGGCGATGAGGACGGCGGCCGCGAGTCCGGTCAGGGCGATCGAGACGATCAGCCAGGCATCTCCGAGTACACCCATGTTGCTTGCCGTGGCGAACCCGAAGACCGGGACGACGACGCCGACGGTGGCGTACACCCGGCAGATCCGGTGCAGCAGCCGTACGGTCTCCACCGCTCGCGGATCGCCCGGCTCGGCGAGGGCCCGGCGCACGCTGGGCGGGAACATGCTGGCGGCCACGGTCACGGGCCCGATCGCGACGATCGCGGCGATGACGTGCACGGCGAGAAGAAACTTGGTCACGGAGGGACGTTAGGCGGCGTACGGGACCGTCGAGAAGTGGCGGGATTGCCAGGGGTCAACGGATTCTCGCCAGGCATTGCCGGGCATTGCCAGGCTCCTGGCTACTCTTTCGCCATGCACACGATGGCCGTACTCGCCCTCGACCAGGTCATCCCCTTCGACCTCTCCGCCCCGATCGACACGTTCTCGCGCGCCCGGCTGCCGGACGGCCGGAACGCCTACCGGGTGCGGGTCTGCGCGGCGCAGGAGGAGGTGAACGCGGTCCCGGTGGCGGAGGCGGTAAGCACGGTCTCGTTCACGCTGCGGGCGCCGTACGGCCTGGAGGCCCTGGCCGAGGCCGACACGATCATCCTGCCCGGCACCGCCGACCCCACCGTCCCGCTGCCGCCCGAGGTGGCGGAGGCGTTGCGCGCGGCCGCCGCGAACGGCACCCGTATCGCCTCCGTCTGCGTGGGCGCGTTCATCCTCGCCGCGACCGGCCTCCTGGACGGGTTGCGGGCGACCACGCACTGGGTCGCCGCCCCGTATCTGGCGGACATGTACCCGGAGGTGGAGGTCGACGCCAACGTCCTCTACGTGGACAACGGCCAGTTCCTCACCTCGGCGGGCTCCGCCGCCGCGCTCGACATGTGCCTGCACATGATCCGCAAGGACTACGGCTCGGCCGTCGCCGCGGACGCGGCCCGCCTCTCGGTCATGCCGCTCGAACGGGAGGGCGGGCAGGCCCAGTTCATCGTCCACCCGCAGCCCCCGGCCCCGGCCGGCGCCACGATGGAACCCCTCCTGCGCTGGCTGGACGAGCACGCCGACCAGGACCTGACCCTGGACGACATCGCCGCCCACGCGGGCACCAGCGCCCGTACCCTCAACCGCCGCTTCCGCGAACAGACCGGTACGACGCCCTTGCAGTGGCTGCACCGGGCACGGGTCCGCCGCGCCCAGCACCTCCTGGAGACCACGACGCACCCCGTCGAACGGATCGCGGCACAGGCGGGTTTCGGCTCCCCGACGGCGTTCCGGGACCGCTTCAAGAGGGTCGTGGGTACGAGTCCGCAGGCGTACCGGAGGGTGTTCCGGGCCCCAACCGCAGGCTAGGCCCAGCCGGACTCAACCGGGCTCAGCTCCGGCGGTCGGCGACCGCCCAGGAGGCCAGCGCGACGGCCCCGGCCGCCCCGAACACCGCGGGCCAGGCCCCCACCTTCTTGGCCAGCGGATGAGAACCGGCGAAGGCGGCGACATACGCGGCGCTCAGCGCCCCCGCGGCCTTCCCGCCCGCCTGCTGCCGCCACTGCTGCGCGGCCGCGGCTCCGGCGACGGCGAGCACGGCCCCGCCGAGCTGCCGCTTCTTGGTCCAGCGAGCGACCCCGTACCCGCCGATGAGCCCACTCGCCGCCACCGCCGCGGCCGGTACCTTCGCCATCACTGCCTCCTGCGAACTGCGTACGTCGGGAGCTGCGTACGTCGCACCGAGGCTAGCCGAGGCCAATGATTCGGAGAGGAGCAGGTCGAGGGCTGAGTCGGGGGCTGAATCAGAGGACTGAGTCGGGGCTTGTCAACTTTTCTCCATGGAGTTATATAAGAAGCCGTAGGGCATCGCACCCGGCATCGCATGAACCGCAAGAAAGGAGCGACCCGTGATGCTCATGCGCACCGACCCCTTCCGTGAGTTCGACCGCCTCGCGCAGCAGGTCTTCGGCGCCTCCGCACGTCCCGCGGCGATGCAGATGGACGCCTACCGCTCCGGTGACGACGTCATCGTCCACTTCGACCTCCCCGGCATCGACCCGGAGTCGATCGACCTGGACGTCGAGAGGAACGTGCTGAACGTACGCGCCGAGCGCCGTTCCCCCGCTCCCGAGGGCGCGGACGTGATCGCCGCCGAGCGCCCCACCGGCACGTTCACGCGCGAGCTGTTCCTCGGCGACACCCTCGACACGGAGCGCATCGACGCCTCGTACGACGTCGGCGTCCTGACGCTGCGCATCCCCGTGGCCGAGCAGGCCAAGCCGCGCCGGATCGAGATCTCCGGCGGCAGCCGCAAGCAGCTCGACAGCTGACGGAGTTCAACAGCCGACGGAGCTCAACAACGGAGCTCAACAACCGACGGCCACCGTGCCGTACCGCCCCGCGGGCCCGCCCGCGGGGCGAGGCCGGCCCATGCCCTGAGACCGAAACGGAGGAGAACGCGCGATGAGAAGCGGGGCGAGCACGACGACCATGACGGCCTCGACGGCCATGACGACCGGGACCGGCGTGACGGCCATGACGACCGGGACCGGCGTGACAACTGTCCCGAGCGCGCGGAGTACTGGTACTGGTACCGGTACGAGTGCGACGAGCTGGGCCAGCCTGATAGACGCCGTACGGGAAGCCGGCCAGTACACCACCGTGGCGGAGGCGGAACGCGTCACCCGTATCGTGCTGTCCGCTCTCGGCGGCCACGTGATCGGCGACGAACGCGTCGACCTCGCGCGCCGGCTGCCCGAGGAGGCCGCGCGAGTCATCGCCTCCCAGATACCGGCCACCCGGCAGCTGACCGCCGCCGAGTTCGTGGACAACGTCGCCGCCCGCATCGAGGGAGCCACCCCGGCCACGGCCCGATGGGACGTCAGCTCCGTCCTGAGCGTCCTCGCGTCGACTGTGGGCGACGACCTCGTGGTCCGCGTGCTGAGGCAACTCCCACCCGGGTACGCCCTGTTGTTCGGCCGAGCGGAACTCGCCCCCCTCTCGTCCTCTGCCCTGTAAATGAGTTGTCGGCGCCGAATGTGCGCGCGCAGACTCGACGGGAGCGAGCGGATGGGGGAAGGGGAGGTGGAGCGCATGCCGACAACCGACTCACCCACGGAAGCACTTGCCGACGTACGGACAGACGTACGGACAGGCGTACCGACAGACGCGCTGGCAGACGTACGGGCAGACGCCCTGGTCCACGCGCTGGGCAGCGAGCCCCGGCGCCCCGAGGCCTTCCGCGAACTGCTGCGCCACGGCCACGCCGCCGTACCCGCCATCCGCCGGGGCCTGCGCCACCCCCACCCCCGCGTACGCGAACAGTGCTGCAACCTGCTGGACCACCTCGTCGTCGCGGAGGCCATGGACGACCTGATCGCCATGCTCGACGACCCGGTTGCCCAAGTCCGGTACGCCACCCTGCATGCCCTGTCCTGCGACCGCTGCAAGACGGACACATGCCGCCCCGACAGCGCGGTGGTCCTCCCGCGCGGCATCCGGCTGCTGCACCATGACCCCGACGCCCACGTGCGGTCCATGGCCGCGGAACTGGTCGGCCGCTGGGTGCACACCCACCCCGAAGCGGCCGACGCCCTCACCCGCACCCGCGACGCCGACCCGTCCCCGGCGGTCCGGAAGAAGGCGAGCTGGTACGCCCCCGGGGGACCCATCCACCGCCGTACGGCGCCGCAACCGGCCCGGCGGCGATGACACCCCTGTCTCTTATACA